>JAPLKJ010000014.1 GCA_026388125.1 Elusimicrobiota bacterium | reverse complement strand
GACAGGACCTGGCTGGACTGGTGCCGGGCGCGCAGGGAAAAATATCCCGTGGTCCTGGAAGAATACAGGACCCCCGACGAACGTTCGGTGCACCCGTACCATTTTATCGAGGAATTGACGGCCGCTTTGGACGAGAAGGCCATCCTGGTGGCGGGCAACGGGACGGCCTGCGTGGCTTTGTTCCAGGCCGGCAGCGTCAAGGACGGCCAGCGCATCTTCTGGAATTCCGGCTGCGCGTCGATGGGCTACGACCTGCCCGCCGCCATAGGCGCGTCCCTGGCGGGGGACAGGACGGTGGTCTGCCTGGCCGGGGACGGCAGCCTGCAGATGAACCTGCAGGAGCTGCAGACCGTCAGGCATTACCGCCTGCCGGTGAAGCTCTTCGTCCTGAACAACCACGGCTACCGCTCGATAGAGCTGACGCAGACCGAATTCTTCGCCGCGGACTTTATAGGCTGCAACGAGGGGTCAGGCGTCTCTTTCCCGGATTATTCCGGGCTCGCCGGGCTGTATGGCCTGGCATACCATAAAATAAACTCCACCGCGGGTATGCGGCGGACCCTAGGCGAGGTCCTGGCCTGCGAGGGCCCCGCGCTGTGCGAAGTGGTGCTGAACAAGGGCTATGTTTTCGCTCCCAAGCTGTCTTCCGAAAGGAAGCCCGACGGGCGCATCGTCTCCAAGCCGCTGGAAGACCTTTCCCCGCTGCTGCCGCGGGAGGAATTCAAAGACAATATGCTGGTCCCTCTCGCCGATGAATAAGATCTCCGCGGTACTCTACGACCTTGACGGCACGCTTTACAGCGGCGATAAAGCCGTGGCCGGCGCGCTGGCAGCCGTTAACGCCCTGCTGAAACTGAAGTACCGCGTCTTTTATTTCACGAACAATTCCGCGAGAACGCGGGGTGAGATAGTAGCGAAGCTGCAGCGGCTCGGCTTTCCCGCGGAGGCGGGGAATACCTATTGCGTCTCGCGCGCCATGGCCGCCTACCTGAAGGAACGGAAGCTCTCGCCCGTTTATCTGATAGGCTCCGAGGGGTTAAGGGCCGAACTGGCGGCGCATAAGATCGAGCTCGCGGAGCCTTCCCGCGCGGCGGCGGTGGTCGTCGGGCTCGACCACACTTTCAGCTACGCTAAAATGTCCGCGGCCCTGGAAGCTATAGGCAACGGCGCCAAGCTGGTGGTCGCCAACTGCGACGCGTCCTATCCCGTGGAGGACAAGCGGAGGCTGCCCGCCTGCGGGGCCATGGTGGGCGCGATAGTGGGCGCTACGGCCCACGCCCCTGATTTTATCGTCGGGAAGCCGAACACCTATATGCTCAGGCTGCTTTGCCGGGAGCACAAGCTCTCCCCCGCGCAGGTCTGCGTGGTGGGGGACAGCCCGGAAAGCGACATCCGGATGGCCGAGGTGTTCAAATGTTCAAGCGTCCTGTTCGCCCCCGGGTGCGAGTTCCGCTCGTTCCGGGGCGCCAGGGCGAAAAGTCACCGCGGGATAGTTTCGCTGCTGAATAAAAAAACGGTCAAGGGAAGGGCAAAAAAATGAACGAACTTGAATATAAGATGGCGGACGTGCTCAAGGTGCTGAAGAATAAATACGGCGTCTTCGAGATCAAAGCTGAATTCGAGGCCGAAGGCAGCCGCATGGAAGAGATGATGCGCCTCAAGGACCTGACCGCCTACGTGGGCCTGCCGATAATCCTGAAGATCGGCGGCGTCGAGGCCGTAACGGACGTGTACAACGCGCTTTCGCTGGGCGTAAAAGGGATCATCGCCCCCATGGCCGAAACGCCGTTCGCCCTGTCCAAATTCCTGAACCTGATCAAGACCATGGTGGCCGAGGATAACGCCCGGGACCTGGAATTCGCCTTTAACCTGGAGACCATCACCGGCTTCAGGAATATGGAGGGGATGTATAAATTGCCCGATCTTTCCATCCTGAGCGGCATGACCATAGGCCGGGTCGACCTCACGGGCTCCATGGGCCTGGGCAGGGACGCCATCAATACGTCGGAGAAAGTGTACGACATCTGCGAGAAGATCCTGATACGGACCAAAAAGGCGGGGCTTAAGACCGGCCTGGGCGGAGGCATTACCAAGGAGGTCCTGCCCATAGTGGCAAGACTGGCCAAATTGAAAGTGCTCGATAAATTCGAAACGCGCAAGGTGGTGTTCCCGGTCTCGGCCTACAAGCACGGGTATCCCGCCATCCTGAAGGCGCTCGAGTTCGAACTCCTGTGGCTTAAGAGCAAGCGGAGATATTATTCCCGCGTAAAGGTAGAGGACGAGAACAGGATAGCTATGCTCGAGAAAAGAGTCGACGCCCGGTGACGGCGCCCGGTATCTCTATGGACCCCAACAACTGCCGTTTATGCGGCCGCGAGCTGTTCCCGGACCCCCTGCTGCAGCTGGACAGGATGCCGAAAGCGGCGCAGTATTATCCGGAAAAAGGCGAGTTCGGCGGCGATAAGGGAATAGCCCTGAAAGTGCGCCAGTGCGCCGCCTGCGGCCTGGTCCAGCTCGACGCCGGGCCGGTGGACTATTTCCGCGAAGTGATCACCGCCGCGTCGGTCTCCGGCAAAGCGAGGGCGTCCCGGCTGGCCCAGATGACGCAGCTGGTGGACCGGTTCGGGCTGCGCGGCAGGAAAGTGCTGGACGTAGGCACCGGAAAAGGCGAGATGCTGGACGTTATCGCCGAAGCGGGCGCAGCGGCGGTCGGGCTGGAGGCGGCGGCCGCCTCGGTAGCGGCGGGCCGCGCCGCCGGCAGGAACATGGTCCAGGGCTATATCGGGGACGCGGGGAAAATAGAAGGAGCTCCCTTTGACGCCTTTATCTCCCTGAATTACCTGGAACATCTGCCTGATCCCGGCGCGGTCATCAGGCGCATCTATGACAGCACGGCTCCCGGCGCCGCCGGCTTCGTGACCGTGCCCAACCTGGATTACCTGCTGAAAACCAGGTCGTTCTATGAATTCGTGGCCGACCACCTTTCCTATTTCACCCGGAAGACGCTGACCTGCGCGTTCGAGGCGAACGGCTTCGATGTACTGGACTGCGGGCTTATCAATAACGACAACGATATCGCGGTGACGGTGAAAAAGAAAGAGCGGCTGGATATCTCCGCGCAATATGCCGAAGTGGAAGCGCTGATAAGGAGCTTCCGGAAGATCCTCGACGACCGCAAGGCGCAGAACAAGAAAATGGCGGTCTGGGGCGCGGGGCACAGGACCCTGGCGCTGCTGGCGCTGACCGGCGCGGCCGAGATCGAGTACATAATCGATTCCGCGAAGTTCAAGCACGGAAAATTCTCGCCTATCATGCACACGAAAATAATGCCTCCGGAGCACCTGCTAGAGAACAGGGTGGACCTGGTCTTCGTCATGGTGCCGGGGATCTACCCGGAAGAGGTCTGCGCGACGCTGGATAAAATGAATCTGGGCGTGGAAAAAGCGATACTGCGCGACAACAAGATAGTATTCATTTAGGTTCCGCAAAAAAAGGAGCAGGAAATATGAAAATGACACTGAGGGAAGAGAAGAACAGGGGTAAGCTGCAGGACAGGAAGCCGCTGGCTTACGCGAAAATAATCAAGCACCCGGACAGGATCAAGGAAAAGAAATGCGTCGCCCTGATCCAGCTGCAGTATAACTACACCTGTAATTTCAAGTGCAAGCATTGCGCCATCGAGCGGTTCAAACAGCAGGACGGCAGGCTCCTGACCGTTGCCGACGTGAAAAAGATCGCCGACCAGGCCGACGCGATGGGCCTGGCGAGCATCTGTATTTCCGGCGGCGAGCCGCTGATCTTCCCCGACCTGAAGCAGGTGGTGGACGCGATAGGGCCCCAGAGATTCGTCATCAGCATGGATACCAACGGCTGGCTCCTGACGGAAGAGAAGGTGAAATGGCTGGTGGATATCGGCGTCGACAGGATCCATTTAAGCATCGACGGCCTCGAATCCAACCATAACATGTTCCGGGGCGCGAGCGGCTCGTGGAAAAAATGCGTCGAAGCCCTGGACCACTGCCGGAAACACGGGCTGGGCGTCATTATCAACATCGTCGCCACCAAAAGCCTGGTCACTTCCGGCGAACTGGTGAAACAATTGGACTTCATCGCCCAATTCGGGCAGCATGCCAGCATCATCTTCGCGAAGGCTACCGGGGCCTTCGAGGACTCCAAGGACGAGATCCTGAATTCGAAGGATATCGCGTTCATCCAGTCGCTGCATTCGAAATACAATACGTCCACCCACCTGTCCCCGAACTGCGGGTATGAATTCGGCTGCATGTGCTTCAAACGGCATATGTCGATCACCGCGCACGGCGATGTGCTGCCGTGCCCGTGGATCCCGATCTCGATGGGCAACATCTTCAAGGAAGACCTTGAAACCATCATCAACCGCGGCCTGAGCAACAAGTGGTTCTCTTACGACAGCAAGTTCAGCTGTCTGAGCGGCAACTGCGACATGACGTTCTATAAGAAGATCATGCCCCAGATAGATAAAGCGGACACTTACCCGGTCGACTGGAAAAAGATAAAGTGGGACTAGCGGGCGGGTTCGGGCCGGGGGGGGAGACTCCCCCCGCGGTCCGCTGAGAAGTTCCCGGCGGATCCCGCCGGGAACCGGCGCCGAGCGCGGGCGGAAGAAGCGGAGAGGGCAGAAGCTGATGAGCATCCTGATAACCGGCGGGGACGGGTTTGTCGGCCATAACCTGGTGGACCTGTTCCTGGCTAAAAAATACCCGCTGCTGTACCCGGGGCCTAAGGAACTGGACCTTACCGATTCCGGGGCCGTGGAAAAATATCTGAAGGCCAATCCGGCCGAAGTTATAGTGCATTGCGCCACGGTCTTAAGGGACCGCACCGACTACCCGGCGGATACCTGCGAAAAGAACCTGCGCATGTTCTTCAACCTGCTTAAATACAGGGCGCCGGCCGCGAAACTTATCTGTCTGGGCAGCGGCTCCGAATACGCCCGGGGCCACTGGAAGAAAAAAATGCCGGAGGAATATTTCGACGAGCATATTCCCGGGGACGGGCACAGCTACGCGAAATACCTGATCTCTAAATACATACAGGAGATCCCCGACGAGAATACCGTCTGCCTCAGGGTGTTCGGCATCTACGGGAAATACGAGGATTACAGGTATAAGTTCATCTCCAACGCGATAGTAAAAAATATCCTGAAGCTGCCGATCGTCATCAATCAGAACGTGGTTTACGACTACCTGTCCGCCGCCGACTTCGCGGGGATAGTGGAATATTTCATGGCCCATAAAGCGAAGCACAGGGTCCTTAACGCCACCCCGACCGAATCCATAGACCTGGTCACGATCGCGAAGCTGGTCAACGAGGCGAGCGACTACCAGAGCGAAATACGGGTCCTGAACCCCGGCGTAGGAGTGGAGTATTCCGGCGACAACCGGAAGCTCCTGTCGGAACTCGGCGATTTCCGGTTCACCCCGCATAAAGAAACGATAGCGGCCCTGCGCGGATACTACCTGGCGATGAAAGACGGCCTGGACGCGCGCGCGATCGAACAGGACGATTACTTGAAATACGCGGAAAAACTGAAGAATAATTATTTCGACAGGCAGAACGCGAAATAGCGGCAGGCACGGGCTTCCGGCGCCGGCCGGGCCGCCGCGGGAGAGCAAATGAAACATATCAGCGTCGTCACTCAGTGTTATAACGAAGAAGCGAACATCCCCGAAATTTACGAGCGGGTGAAAAAGGTGATGCTGTCCCTCGACAAGTATACCTATGAACATATTTTCATCGATAATTCCTCCACGGACAGGACGCAGGAGCTCTTAAGGGAGCTCGCGAAGAAAGACAGCAACGTGAAGGTGATCCTGAACGCCAGGAACTTCGGGCAGATACGGTCCCCTATCTACGCGATGCTGCAGGCCAAGGGGGACGCCGTCATCAGTATCGTCTCCGACCTGCAGGAACCGCCGGAACTGCTGCTTGAGTTCGTGAAAAAATGGGAGGAAGGCTATAAGATCGCGATCGGCATAAAATCCCAGAGCGAAGAGTCTTTCCTTTTCTTCGCTTTGCGCAAGGCCTACTACAACATCATCGCGAACCTGTCCGAGATCAAGCTGAACAAGAATTTTACGGGTTTCGGCTTATACGACCAGGAAGTGATCAAGATCGTGCGCTCGATCAACGATCCTTACCCGTATTTCCGCGGCCTCATCTGCGACATAGGCCTGGAACGGGCGGAAATAGAATATGTCCAGCCCACGCGCAAGCGGGGACTTACGAAGAATAACTTTTATACGCTCTATGATTACGCCATGCTGGGCATTACCAATCACTCCAAGGTGCCGCTTCGCTTTGCCTCCATGCTGGGGTTCATCCTTGCCTTCGGCTGCCTCCTGGTGGCCTTCGGTTACCTGGTATACAAACTCATCTACTGGGACAGGTTCTCGCTGGGGATCGCTCCACTCGTGATCGGTTTCTTTTTCCTTGTTTCCATGCAGCTGATCTTCATCGGTATAATAGGCGAATATATAGGCGCTATCCATACCCAGGTCCTGAAGAGGCCGATGGTGATAGAGAAAGAACGGATAAATTTCTGACCCCTGCCGGCGCCGACCTGTGAACACACGATCTGTCACTTATATCGCCGGAAAATTAGGGCGTTGGGATACGCGCAAAGACTGTTTTGGAGTCGTCCAGGTTTTTCTGGGATGAAACAGCCACGAGGTTTGTTGCGTTTTTACTAAGGTGATACGAGCGGCACTTGGTGCAGTGAAATAATTTAATGACAATTCCTGAACTTACGATCGCTATTCCCACCAGAAACCGCCGCGCCATGCTGGCGGAGGCTTTGGAGAGCGCGCTGGCGCAGGAATTCCGGAATATTGAGATAGTCGTCTCAGATAATGCCTCTCAGGATGACA
>JAPLKJ010000262.1 GCA_026388125.1 Elusimicrobiota bacterium | reverse complement strand
ACGTCGTGCAGCAGCCCGGCCGCCACCGTCTCCAGGTCCAACTTGTAGTCCACCAGGATCTCCGCCACGGCGGCGCAGTGCACGAAGTACATCTCGCCGGAGGCGCGGTGCTGCTCGTTATGGGCTTCGGTGGAGTAGTTCCAGGCGTATTCCAGCAGGGTGGTGTCCTGCGCGGAGTATTCTTTGAATTTTTTCAGCAGTTCGTCGAGTTCCATAATCAGGCTCCAAGGCGGCGTATCAGCCAGACCGTAGCGAAGCCCAGCGGGAAGATAACCGGGGTAAGGCGGTCGTAGGTTTTATGCAGCCGCGGCAGGATATCCGCCATGGCTATGTAAAGAAAAGAGCCGCCGCTCAGGCCCAGCATGAAGGCTTCGGCGCCCGGCGGCATGTTCCTGATCAAAGGCGCAGCCACCAGCGCGCCAACAGGCGTAGCGGCGGCCAGGCAGAAGCTGAAGAAGACGGTCTTCTCGCGGCTTTTGCCGGCGTGCAGCAGCAGGGACACCAGCGTGACGCCGTCGGCGAACTTATGCAGGATAACGCCCAGCGCCACGTTTATGCCCGCCACCGTGCCGGGGGCGAACCCTACTGCTATGTTGAAGCCGTCCAGCAGCGAATGCAGGCCCATGGCCGCTATGGCCACGGCGCCTATATGGTGCACTTCGCAGTCCTCCATAAATTCGCTGCAGGAGTTGTAGGCGGCGAAGTTCTCAAGCGTGAAGAGCGCCAGCAGGGAAGTCAGCGCCCCGTAGGACAGCGCCGAAGGGCTGAGGGCGAAGCCGGCCGGGATGATGTCCAGGAGCGCCGCGGAGATCAGTACGCCGGCGGCGTAGGCCAGCGCGCGGCCCAGCACGGCCTTGCTGAAGCCGCCGAACTTAAGTACGGCCCCGGCGCCGGCCAGGGTAAAGATCACCGCGAGTATGCTGAAAATTATGACCATAAAACTTTAAGTGCCTGCGGGCCGAACGGGGCAGGGTCAGCAAAACCTTCGCGGAGGCCCGAGCTTGCGTAAGCGCGAGGGCCGAGTGCTGAGGCGCGCGCACGGTGTGCGCGACGCCGTGTTTTGCTGACACTGCCCCGTTCGGTCCGCTAGCCGCTACGTCTGCGCCTCGTAGAGTCCCTTGTAGATGCCGCCCAGGGCCAGCAGCTGCTCGTGCGTGCCGGTCTCGGCCAGCTCGCCTTTCTTAAGCACGAAGATCTTGTCCGCGTTCCTGACGGTGGACAGCCGGTGCGCCACCATCACCACGGTGCGCCCGCCCAGGATGCGCTCGACGGCGCCCTGCACGGCCTGCTCGCTGGCGGTGTCCAGGTTCGAGGTGGCCTCGTCCAGCAGCAGTATTTTCGGGGATTTGATGATGGCGCGCGCTATAGCCAGGCGCTGGCGCTGGCCGCCGGAAAGCTTAACGCCGCGCTCGCCCAGGCGGGTTTCGTAGCCCTGCGGCATGGCGGCTATGAAGGCGTGGGCGTCGGCGGCCTTGGCCGCGTCCATCACTTCGTCCATGGAGGCGCCGGGACGGCCTATGGTGATGTTGCCGTACACGGTATCGTCGAAGAGGATGGTGTCCTGCGTCACCAGGCCCATGTGCGCGCGCAGGTCCGTAGTGTCCAGGTCCAGCATGTCGTGCCCGTCCATTTCCACGCGGCCGGAGACGGGGTCGAAGAACCGCAGCAGCAGGTGGACGATGGTGGTCTTGCCGGAGCCGGAGGGCCCGACGAACGCCGCCACTTCGCCCGGGTTGATGGTGAACGAAAGGTTGTTGAGCACCTGGGTGTCGCGCGACGGGTATTTGTAGTTCACGCCCTTGAACTCTATCTTCCCGTCGAGATGCTCGATGTTCCGGGTGGTGGGCTTTATGATGACGGCGGGTTTCTCCTCGAGTATCTGGTAGATGCGCTCCCAGGCCGCCATGCCCTGCTGCAGCTTGGAATTCATGTTCCCTATGTTCTTGAGCGGCACGTAGGCGGTAACATAGGCTATCGCGAACGAGACGAAATGCTCTACGGCCATCGTGCCCTTGAAGATGGCCTGGCCGCTCATGTAGATAATGGCCACCATCACCATGCCGCTGATGAACTCCATGATGGGGCCGCTCAGGGCCGTGGCGCGCAGGTAGCGCATCATTTTGTTGAAGTAGGCGTCGTTGGCCACCTTGAACTTGGCTATGGCCTGCTCCTCGTAGTTGAAGGCCTTCACCACGGTGATGCCCTGCAGGCTCTCCTGGAACTTGTGCGAGATCTCGCCCACTATCACGTTGCTCTCGGCCGAGGCCTTGCGCATTTTCTTGCCCAGCACGCCCAGCAGCACGGCTATGAGCGGCAGCACCACTACGGCCACCAGCGCCAGTCGCCAGTTGATGTAGAAAAGCAGGCCGACGCAGGTCACTACGGTCAGCACGTCGCGGATGCCGTACAGAGGGATGAACTGCACGGTGCTCTGCACATTGTTGAGGTCGTTGATAACGCGGCTCATCACGTCGGAAGAGCGCTTGCGCCAGTAGAACTCGAGCGACAGCCGGTGGATATGCGCGAACAGGTCCTCGCGGATGGTCTGTACCACGCGCTGGCCCAGCCAGCTCATCAGGTAGCCGTTCATGTATTCCACCGCCATGCGCAGCACGAACAGGAACGGCAGGCCGATCACAATCAGGCGCAGCAGGTCCATGTTCTTGTCCATGAACACGCCCTTCACGACCGGGCCGGAGATATAGATGACGGCGTTCTTGATGCCGGCAAGCACTATCATGGAGACGGCGGCCTGGCCCAGGCGGGCCTTGTGCGGTTTCAGGTATTCTACCAGGGCCCTGACCAGTACTTTGAACCTGGCTTTGTCAGCCGCCTTGTGCGCGTCGGGTAGTGCGGGTTGCGTCATTTTTTTCTGGTCAGCGCAGGTACGGCAGGATGCGCTCGGCGGCGCGCTCGGCGGCGCCGCGGTTGCCCAGCAGGGCGCGCAGGCCGGTAAGTTCCTTGCGGCTGGCGCGTATGCGCGGCGGGTTGTTGAGGAAGGAGAACGCCTCCTGGGTCAGCAGCTCCACCGTGGCTTTTTCCTGCAGCAGTTCCTTTACGGCGGGCCGTTTCAGCAGGATGTTCACCAGCGACACGTACTGCACGTTGGCCACGCGCTTGGCTATTTCCCAGGAGAAGCGCGGCATCCTGTAGGCCACGGCCATGGGCACGCCCAGCAGCGCGTTCTCGAGGGTGGCGGTGCCGGAACACGTAAAGGCGAAGTCGAGCTTCGCGCGCTGCCTGTAGTCCTGCTCCCGTACTATCTCCACGTCCTTGGACCAGTACTTCTCCACGCTTTCCAGCTCGGGCACCAGGCGGTCGTCGGGGAATTCCGGCACCGCGAAAACGAAAGCTTTGGCCTTGGGGTGCACTTCCTTGATGCGGTAGAAGGCTTTCAGGAAGATGGGCAGGTGGCGGGCGATCTCGCCCTTGCGCGAGCCCGGCAGGATGCCTATGTTCCAGGCGCCGCCGGGCGGCGGCACCTCGCGCTCGGCCGGCTCGGGAATGAGGTCCAGCAGCGGGTGCCCCACGAAAGTGGCGTTGCCGCCGGCTTTCTTGTAAAGCGCCTCCTCGAAGGGGAAAATGACGAAGATCTCTTTGGTGAGCTTGGCGATCTTCCCCGCGCGCCCGGGGCGTGAGGCCCAGACCTGCGGGCTGATGTAATAAAAAGCGGGGATCCTGCGGTGCGCGGCCAGGCCCAGCACCTGGTGGTTGAAACCGTAGAAGTCCACGGCTATCACGCAGGCGGGGCGCTTCTCTTCCATGTAATGGCGCGCCAGCTTTATCAGCTTAAGCCACAGGAAAAAATTCTTGAACGGCTCGGCGAAGCCCACCGCCCCTACGGAGACCAGGTTGTAGATGAAATGCGTGGAAACTTCCTGCATGCGCACCCCGCCCATGGCGGTTACGGTGAGCTCGGGGTCCTTGGCGCGCAGCGCGCGGATCAGCGCCGCCGCGTGGAGATCGCCGGAGGGATCGCCGGCTATGACCAGTATGTTCTTCGTTGTGGGAGCTGTTGTAGCCATAAATGGTCCTGCCGCGCCGTCACTGCTTGTCGATGCCGGCGTTCTTCAGGCCTTCGTCCATCATCACTTTCGCCACCTTGCCGATATCGGCCAGGGAGCGCGCCAGGGATTCGCGGCCGTCCTCGGATTTGGGCTGCGAAACCTCGAAGCGCCGCATGCGGTCCGTTATGCTCAGCGCGAGGCGCAGGGCCTTAAGCCCCTTCTCGCCGCTGGGCGTGGGGGTCTTGGAGGTCTTGATGCAGTCGATGAAGTGCAGCAGCTCTTCCTGTATGGGCTGTTTCCTTTCCAGCTTGGGAAAAGTCACTTCGATGTCGGCCAGGCTGCGTATCACCGGGCTTTTTTTGCTGTAGATCTTCAGGCGCGAGCTGACGTAGTCGACCGAGATGTAGGCGTCCTGCTGGTAGATGCGCATGCGGCGGGAGGCTTCCATGGTGGCGCGGCTGGCGGTGATGTCGGCCACGCAGCCGTTCCTGAACTTCAGGCGGACGTTGGCGATATCCTCGTGGTTGGAAAGTATGCTCGCCCCTATGGCCTCGAAATCCGCCACTTCGCTGTCTATCATGGTAAGGATGATGTCCAGGTCGTGGATCATCAGGTCCAGCGTAACTCCGGTGGCCGCCACGCGGGGGTCGTACGGGCCCAGGCGCTCGATGGTGACGTAGCGGGGATTCTTCACGTGCTTCAGGGTTTCCACCACGGCCGAGTTGAAGCGCTCCGAATGGCCCACCTGCAGCACCAGCTTTTTCTTTTCGGCCAGCTCCAGGAGCTTCCGGGCGCCTTCCTCGGAATTGGTGATGGGTTTTTCCATCAGTATATGTACCCCGGCCTCCAGGGCTTTTATGCCTATTTCGGCGTGGTATTCGGTGGGGGCGGCCACCACCAGCGCGTCCACCTGGCTGAAAAGTTCCTCGTGGCTTTTGTAGGCCACGCAGTTATGCTCCCAGGCCAGGCCCTGCGCGCGCACCAGGTCGGGGTCCGAGATCCCCACCAGCTCCACTCCGGCCATCTTTGAAAGTGTTTTAGAATGGAACCCGCCCAGTTTGCCGGCTCCGACCACACCGAAACGTATTTTCTTTTCTTTTTCAGCCATGATGTCCTCAAAATGTGAAGAATGACCGCTCCCGGCTTTTAGATCCGGGCCGGTTATATTATTATTCTACTAAATATGGCAAAGGTATGGGCAATAGCGGCTGCGCGTAATTTTTGTGGAATTAAAGCCGAATAATTGGGATAATGGCTATATAAAGGGTAAAACGTTATGAACAAGACACTTTTAGCCGTCGCGCTGGCGATCGCGACAGGGCCGGCCGTGAACGCCGTGGCGGCCGCCGAGGCGCAGGATTGGCGCGACCAGGTTGTCTATTTCCTGATGACGGACCGGTTCGCCGACGGCGATAGTTCCAACAACGACCAGAAAGCCGGGGAATTCTCACCCTCGAACGGCGAACTTTACAGCGGAGGCGACCTGGCCGGGGTCCGGTCCAAGCTGGACTACATCCAGGGGCTGGGCGCGACAACCGTGTGGCTCACCCCGCCGGTCTCCAACGTCTGGTACGACCCGGCCCTGAAGATGGCCGGCTACCACGGCTACTGGGCTGCCGACTTCAGGACTGTGGACGCTCACCTCGGCACCTTGGAGGACTACCGCGGCCTGGCTTCGGACCTGCACGGCAGGGGGATGCTTCTCATCCAGGACATCGTAGTTAACCATACCGGGGATTTCTTCTCCTACGCCGGCCCCTGCGACCCCGCGGACCCGGCGAAGAACTTCCGGCTTAAGACCGGCATGATCCCGACCCGGCCTGCCCAGTATCCATTCTCAATGAACGACGCGGGCTCGGCTGAGGCCAGGCGCACGGCCGCTTACCATTGGACGCCCGATATAAGCGATTTTAATGACGCGTCCCAACTGACGTCCCGCCAGGTCAGCGGGCTTGACGATATCAACACCTCCAGCCCTCTTGTCCGCAGTACTTTGAAGAACACCTACGATCGTTGGATCAAGGCCGCGGGCGTGGACGGTTTCCGCATAGACACGGCTAAGTACGTGGAACACGAATTTTTGCGGGACTTCATCCACTCAGCCGACCCCGCTGCGCCGGGAGTGCAGGTCTTCGCCAGCGGAGAGGGGAAAAAAGACTTTCTGACCTTGGGCGAAGTCTGGACCAACGTCACTCCGTTCGAGGATAAGGAAGACGCCCTGGCCGCCTCCTATTTGGGCACCGCGGAAAAGCCCGAGATGAACGCCGTGTTGAATTTCCCGCTGGCCTGGGACCTGCGGGCGGTGTTCGCCAAGGGCGCGCCTCCCGCCATGCTCAAGTACCGCCTTGAGAGCATGGCCCGCCGCTATCCCGGCGGACGGGCCTCCGCCAACTTTATAGACAATCACGATATGCCGCGGTTCCTCTCTGAGGGCGGGGAAGCCGGCCTGGAGCAGGCCCTGACCGCGCTGTTCACCCTCCCCGGCACGCCGGTCATTTACGCCGGAACAGAGCAGGGATTCACGGAGACGCGAGCCTCGCTGTTCGCGGGCGGGTTCGGTTCCGGAGGGAAAGACCATTTCGATACATCCCACCGGCTCTACGTCCTCCTCCGGCGGCTGGCTGACCTCAGGCGCGGACAGCCGGCTTTGCGCAAGGGCACGCTGACACCGCTTTACGGACAGACCTGGGGCCCCGGCCCGCTGGCCTACCGGGTGGACCCCTCCTCCGGCTCCGCCGGCCGCCTGTCGGACGCTCCGGTATTGGTGGTGTTCAACACCGCGGAGGAAGAGATGCTGGCTCCCGCCATAATGACCGGCCTGCCAGAAGGAACGCGGTTCGAAACGCTGTTCGGTTCGGGAGCCGGCGGCGCGGATATACGTATCGGCAAGGCGGGGCGGCTCTTTATGCGCCTTCCGGCCAGGAGCACCGTCGTCCTGAAAGCCCTGCCGTCGGAACCGGCCATCCCCGGAAACAAGAAGGAATTTCAGAAAGCAGCGGTATCGATCGCGAAGGTCCGCGGCGGGAGTATCGCGGCCGCGGATGGATGGCCGTCCGCAACGCCGGGGAAGGCGGACAAAGTGACGGTCTGGGGCAATTCCTCCGGCGCGGGATCTGTGTCCGTGGTTGTTGATGGCCGGATCTCACGCATGGTCCCGGCGCTTACCCTGCCCGATGGACGCTGGAGCGCGGAATTGGACGGCGGCGTCCTGCCGGACGGTGAGCATTCCCTAGTGGCCATGGGAACCTCGGGGGCCGCTTTTGCCTGGTCGCAGGAGTGGCCGCTTGCGATCGACCTGCCCTATGTTCTAGCCGCCGTGGCCGAAGACCCGGTCGGAGACGACCACGGACCTGCGGGCCGTTATCATTACCCATTGGCTTCCGGGTTCGAGGGGCGCGCCGACATCAAATCCCTCGCCTTGTACCGGCGCGGCTCGGCGGCCAAGCTGGTCATCACGCTGGCCAACGGCATCTCCGACGTCTGGAACCCGGCCTTTGGTTTTGACCATGTCTGCCTCGATATCTACCTTGATTTCCCGGAATCCGGCCCCCGGGGAAAGGGCCTGTCCGTCCTGCCGCGGCTAAACGCATCCATGAGGGAAGGAATGGACTGGGATTTTGCTGCCTTCGTCTCCGGTTGGAAGGTCGGTCTCTATGGGACCGGCGGTTCCACGGCCGACGGCTTCGGCCCGACCCTTTCGCCGGCGCCCCGGGTCAGGGCGGACAAGAAAGCGGGCAGCGTTGAGGTGGAGTTCAGCCCCGACGCCTTCAAGGGTGTCAGTTCCTTCGATGGCGCCAGGTTCTATGTTACGACCTGGGACTACGATGGCGTAGAGGGCGGGCTCCGGCCTTTGGCGAAAGAACCGGCGGACTTCGTTTTCGGCGGCGGGGAACCCGGTGGCCCCCGCATTATGGATGACGCCAGTATCCCGTAACGCATGGCCGCGGTCCCTTCTTGCGCGGCTCAAAAAGGTCTTCTTCGGATCGCGCTGGGGCTAAGGGTTCAGAATGGTCCGGGACTTAAGGTCCTTGCTTATTCCGTATAAGCTGCTACAATCCTGGTGAAGGGTATCCTTGGCATGACGGCCCTGGAATTGACATGACGCGTAAAATACTGACAAAACTGCTGATAGCGGTTCAACTGCTGCTCTGTCAATGGCAGTTCGTTCCACAGGTCCTTGCCGGTGCCGCGGCCGCTGAAAAGTCGGCGGAGATAACCGCCTCCGGCACTGCGAGGGAGCTCGGCGGGATAGACCTTTCCGGCATTGGGGTCAAGAATGGCCGGGCCGGGGTCCTTGCCCATGCCGCTATAGCGGTTCCGGCCGCGCAGCCGGTCAGAGTTCCCAATAAATTCTCAGCGGCTTCCGGTCTTTCCGGTAAACGCGCGGCGCCGGTCAGGGCGGCCGCGGACCCGCTCATCGGCTCCGACCCGGAATACCCTCCGGAAGCCCCGAATTCTTTGGCCGGGGCCGCGCTGGACATCACCTCTTCCCAAGGCTACACCTCTTCTCCTGCTGACTGGCGCGACGAGATCATGTACTCGGTATTCCTCGACCGGTTCGCCCGCGGCCCCAAGGGGCGCACCCTCGGCGACCCCTCGTCCGGCAACACCCGTCACGGCGGCGATATACAGGGGCTCACCAGCAAGCTCGATTACCTCAAAGGCTTAGGCGTGACCACCATCATCCTGAATCCTGTGATCCTGGGCGTGCCGGAGGCTTATCACGGATACGCGCCGCTGCACCTGCTGGCCGTGGACCCCTATCTTGGCAAAATGGCGGATTTTAAAAATTTCGTCAAGCAAGCCCACACCCGCAACATCCACGTCATCTTCGACCTTCTGATCAACAACGCCGGCCCCGTGTTTGAGTACAAGGGCGGGAGCGACTGGGCAGGAATGGATTCTCAGGCCAAAGAGATCGCGAAGTGGAACCATCTGTTCTTTCCGACCGAACTCGCGCAGCCTTGGGTATTCTCCCGCAGGGGAGTTATCGGCAACTGGAGCGACCCGGGCCAGGCAGCGTACGGCGATTTTCCGCCGAACTACCGGGATTACGCCTCCGAAAAGCCCGAGGTTCAGGCCATGCTTATCCACATAGCCGACTGGTGGCTAAAGGAGACCGATATCGACGGTTTCCGCATTGACGCTATCCGGCATACCAATCCCGGCTTCCTCCAGCGGTTCATAGCGGAGGCCAGGGCCTACGCGGCCAAACTCGGGAAGAACAACATCTACATACTGGGAGAGAACTCCACCGGGGCAGATCAGGAAGTAGCCAACGATCTAAAAAATGCCGGGGTAGATTCCGCCTACAATTATCCCGAGTACCGGCGGAACAACTGGGCCCTGCACGGCAAGGCCCCGACGGCGGACCTGGAGAACAGTTTTAAGAAATCCGTCGGGATAGTGGGCGAGGACGGATCCGGACGCCTCCTGCGCTTCATCGACATTCACGACACTTACAGGTTCCTGCGTAAAGGCGAGCCCGTGAGCCTTCTCAAGACGGCCATGGCCTTCCTGCTTTTTTCCAAAGGCATACCGCTGATCTACTATGGAACGGAGCAGGGCTTCCGGCAGGTCACCGACCGTCTTGACGCCGAAGGGCCGGATCAGCCCGCAGACCCGGAGAACCGGCAGGACATGTTCCCGGAGGGCAAGTTCAAGTCCGATAGTTCCGCCGGGGACAAGTTCGACATAAACTCGGAAACCTACCTCTACCTGCGCAGCCTGGCCGATGTGCGCAAGGCCCACAAGGCGCTTTCCCGCGGTGCGCAGTACGTTCGCTGGTCCGATCCTAACGGAGCCGGGATCTACGCTTTTAGCCGGATCTACCAGGGCGAGGAAGTCCTGGTCGTTATGAACACCTCCGGGCGCTCCAGTTCGGCCGAGATGTGGGTAGATGCAAATTTAACTCCGGCCGGGACGAGCCTTGAGGATGCTCTCGCTCCCGGCTACAAAGTCCCTGTAAACCCCCCCCAGGGAGGGGGAGCCAAGATCTGTGTGGAAGTTCCGGCTTACGGGGTAAGGGTTTTAGTGAAGCGGTGAATCTAAACGCAGTTGTCAGTAGTTCCATCCCGACTTTTCCATTTCCCCGGCACGATTCCCTGAAACTTGGAGGGAGTCGCGAACCGCGCTCTATTTGCGCCAGACCCCGTCGGCCCAGGCCACGAACTCGTCCCACTGCGAGGCCTGCGAAAGCGAGAGCTCCGGATACTTGGTCTCGTAGACGTCGGTCACGGACGCGGGCAGGTCCTTTATCTTCATGGTCATGTTGATGGCTATGCCGCCTACTTTGGTGTAGTCGTAGCCGTTCTCGGCGTCGGTGTTCAGGCCCACGCTGCGCATCACCAGTTTCGTTTTTATGAAGTCCATCAGCGCCGAGGCGGCCTGTTTGGTGTCCTGCGCAGCGGCGTTCGCGCCCACAACTGCCGCGAAGTCGTAAAGGTCCACGTAGGGAGCAATCAGTTTCTTCTTGTCCTTGTCCGGCGCCAGGCTGGAGAAACGGACGGCGGAAGCTATGGTCTTCTTAACCGCTTCGGCCTCGTTATTGGCCATGGCGGCATTGGCAAAGGCGTTGAGGTAGGGCGGCAGGTCGTTGAGCGCCTGCGGGCGCACGGTGGAAGGCGTGGCGCCCACGCTGCCCAGCGGCACGTTCAGCGGGCCTATAATGTGCATGCCGTCGGCCATGAACCGGCGGTACCAGTTCATCATAAAATCGCTGAGCTGCTCGTTGGTGAAGGCCGGGTCGGCGTTCATGAACACCATTACCGTCCATTCTTTAGTTGCTTTGGCCTGGGGTTTCGGCGGGTTCATGAAATCGAAGAGCCCTTTGCCGGCGCCGGCGGAGTTCACATCGGCGGCGCGCAGACCGTTGAGGTTGAAATCCTGGGCTTTCAGGGCGGAGCTGCCGAGAAGAAGGAAAGAGACGGCCAGCGAGGTCAGTTTTAAAGGTTTGTTCATCGTATTTCCTTATCGCGAGGCGTAAACTTCCAGTGTACAGTTTAAATTTAACTGTCGTCCGTTAATAGAGACGAAAGTCCCGCAAAGTTCCACTTTAAGGCCTATTCCGGCATAGGCTCTGCCCGGCCGCCGCTTTATAAAGGCGAAGTAAATTATTTTGATACAATATTACCTGAACAACCCGCGCTATTGGAGGCGTTATGTCGAAAGCCCCGGAATTTTCTTACACCCCTGAACAGGTCAGGGCCTTTTCTGAAAACCTGATCAAGGACCTGGAAGAGAAGCTCGGGGTCCTGGCGAACATTCCCGGCCCCCAGCGCAATTTCCGCAATACCATGCTGGCTTTCGAGAACGCCGTCAGCGGCTTCGGCGAGGCCGTGCAGGTCCAGATCTTCCTCGCTTACGTTTCCGGCGACGCCGAACTGCGCAAGGCCGCGCAGGAGCTGGAGCTGAAGATCAGCCAGTACTCGGTCGACCTGTTCACGCGCGAGGACGTTTTCAGGGCGCTGAGCGAGTATTCCGACAAAGGCGAGAAGCTGGACCCCGTGGATTCGCGCCTGCTCGAAAAAACGCTGCTGGATTTCAGGCACAACGGCCTGGGCCTCGCGCCGCGCGCCCGCAACCGGGTGAAGAAACTCAAGAAAGAACTGATAGGCCTGGAGCTTAAATTCTCGCAGAACCTGCGCGAGGTTGGTGACGCGCTGGAAGTGTCGGAAGACGAACTGAAAGGCCTGCCCGAAGATTTCAAGGCGCGCCTGCGGCGCAGTGAAGCCGGGAAATACCTGGTGACCATGGACTACCCGGATTATATGCCGTTCATGGATAACGCCGACTTCGGCGACGCCCGCCGGCGGCTGGAGCTGACGTACAACCGGCGCTGCGTGCCGGGCAATATCGAGCTGATGGAGGCCGCCATACAGCTGCGGCGCAAGATCTCCAGACTGCTGGGCTACCCCACTTTTGCCGACTACGTGCTGGCCGACCGCATGGCCGCCAACAGCGGGAACGTGTCCGCTTTCCTCGAGCGCACCCGCGTAAAACTGGTAAAAAAAGGCAGGAAAGAGCTGCGGGTGCTGGGCAAACTGAAGGGCGGCGAGGATAAGACCATCCATTCCTGGGACTGGCGCTATTACGTCAACCTGCTGAAAAAAACGAAATATTCCATAGACCACGAAAAAATAAAGGAATATTTCCCGCTGGAGACCGTGGTTAAGGGGATGTTCGAGGTTTTCGGAGAGGTGTTCGGCGCGAGCTTCGTGCCGGCCCAGCTGCCGGTCTGGCACAGCGACGTGCGCGCCTACGAAGTGAGGAACCCGGACGGCTCGCTGGCC
>JAPLKJ010000001.1 GCA_026388125.1 Elusimicrobiota bacterium | reverse complement strand
CCAGATCCGCTGGCCCGACGGCACCCCCACCATCTGCTACTACAACATGCGCACCGCCATGCCGCTCCACGCTTACTTCTTCCGCAACAGCGGCGTCACCGCACCCATTCGCGGGCAGACGTACCGAAGCCCCTGAAGCAGCCTCGCCTGGACGACCGATGGGTTCTGCGCCACGACGGGGCTCGTCCCGAATGGCGTTAAGACAATGCGGAAAGAGCTGCGACCGAGCTCTCGTCGCGCCGGAGACCCCCGTGGCCTTGTGCCGCGGGTGAACAGGTTCGTCAGCTAAACACAACGTCGTAAGTGTTTGCGCATCTACTAGGTGATCGAACAGAGCCGTCGCAGAGTCTGACTTCCATGGCGCCACTGGCCGAAGTGGAGTTCGACGCGGGCGCAGATCAGGTTGAGCCGGGGGAAGTATTCGTTGTGGAGACACTGTCGGCGGGTGAGTTTCCAGATTCTCTCGATGGGGTTCAACTCAGGACTGTAGGCAGGAAGGAAGTCCAGGGAGAAACGATTGTGAGCCGTCTTCCGCCAGGCGTTGTGAACTCGCGAATGATGGAACGAGGCATTGTCGGTGATCACGACCACTCGTCGCCCGCTACGAGAACTGGCTTTGCGCAGTTGTTTCATGAAAGCCCAGAAGGTCTCGCCGTTGAACTTGTCCGATTCCCTACGGTAGCAGAACTTGCCATCGCGCAGACGCACCGCACCGAAGTAGCCGACGCCCTTTCGTGTGGGCGCATGGTATACCACCGGGTCGCGCACCTCGGGCGGGACCCACATGCGGCAGCGCGAACCATGTTGTTCGAAGCGAACTTCGTCCAAGGCCCACAGATCCACGGACGGATCTGCTGCCAAGGTCAGGAGTTTTTTTTATGACCCCGCTGGAGTTCCGGATCAGCGTGCGCGAGCATCGGTCGCGGTTTCCGCAGCCGGAAGCCGAACGCCCGGAAGAGCCGCTGACACTGCCGCACGCCCAACTCCATGCCCCACTTCTGGGCAATCCAATGGGACAGAGTCTTCCCGTCCCACGCGTTCGCCATGATCCCGTGCACTCGCGGGGAATCCCGCAGAACCCGTGCGGCGGTGTCGAGCTGCTCGCGCGAGAGGCGCGAGGGCCTTCCTTGCCTGGGCGTCTCAGCCAGTCCGCCCAGTCCTTCCGAGTTGAAACGCTTGACCCAATACTCAACGGCCCTGGGGGAGTCTCCCAAGCACCTCGCGGTCTGCCGCGCACTGAGCCCTTGCGCGACCATCAACACGCCATGCAACCGGTGGTCGTAGCGGGCGTGCTCGGATCGGCGGATCTCGTCTTGCAGAACCAGGGCCATCACTTCGGCATCTTCAACTCTGAGGGTTCGCATGCCAACACTATACACCGGTCTGTCTGCATGCGCAATTACTTATGTCGTTATGTTTAGAATTGAAGCACCATGCCGAGTGCGGGGAAAGCATTTCTGTGTCGGGGGACTGCGACCTCAACGCCTGTTTCGAGCCGGTCCCGCCAACTGAGGGGGATCGGTTCGTGCAGTAGGCGGTGTGCACGACCCCCTTCCCCGTCTCATCCCCCGGGATCAGAACAATCAGTAATCGGAGGCGACTGACATGAAGAGACTGATGTTGGCCATGGCGGTGGTAGTGTGCCTGGTGCCCTTCCGAGGCACGGCAGCGCGGGCAGAAGATGAGCAGCTTACGGTGACCCAGGACGAACGTTCGATGGAAGAGAGCATCGCGCGGTATCTGCGGGCTAGGCACAGCCTGATCGTCACAGAAAAGGTCGCAGAGGGCGAGGATCTATATCTCGTGGTGCCAATGAAGGGCGACCCGATGCCGAAGTTCGGCATCAACATTGACACTCAGTGCACAAACAGGGGCGCTGACGGCAAGGTGATCGAGCGCGCCGTCCGGGTACTAACTCTGACAGGGGTCAAAGTGCCGGCAGAGAAACAAGACACCGTGCTGCGCATCATCAATGACTTCAACAGGCGCAGGAATTTCAGCGCCGTCTACATTGATACCGATCGCGAAGTCGTCCTGGACTGGACGTTGAATGTACTGTCTGTGGGCCTGCCGATCGAGTATGTGTATGATTCGTTGGCGCGGGAGAACAAGAGCTGGCATGAGCTCTACCACTTGGTGTCTGCGGCGTTGCAGTAACGGAGACAGGATCCGGAGCGCGCCACTCTCCACCATCAAGCCCTCATCCCTTGCTCAATGCAGGAGCAACAGTGGCATCGCATGGAACACTGGAACCATGGAATGGTGGAATGCTGGGGGCGAGGACGTTGCGGCGTCCATCGGCCGACTCG
>JAPLKJ010000249.1 GCA_026388125.1 Elusimicrobiota bacterium | reverse complement strand
ACCGTAAGGATTGCGAACGGGATGGCGATGGGCAGGTATTTCATGGCTTCGCTCATGCCTTTCAGGAAATCAAGGGTGGGGATGGGCAGGCCGAAATGCAGCGTGGCCTCCAGCGGTTTATAATTACCGCCGGCCAGCCCGTGCGGCGCCAGGAGATAATAAAGCACCGTGCCTACCACCACCGCGCCCAGCACGCCCGGGAAGTTCCTGGGCAGCTTTATGCCTGCTATCAGCGTATAGATTATAAGGCCCAGCGCTATCATGCCGATGATAGGCATGCCGAACACTTCCAGCATGGGGCCGAAACCGATAAGCGCAAGCCCTATGCCGGCGAGCGACCCCAGCAGCCCGGCCTGCGGTATGATCTTCTGCAGCCAGCCGCCGAAGAAGGAAAATATGACCTTGAAGATCCCGATCATGACCATGGTGGCCATACCCAGATACCAGGTCATCATGGCGGCGTCCATTTCGGGCATGCCCTTCGCCTTGAAAGCCAGGAAGGACGGGCCGAGCACGGCCAGCGCTATGCCGATGGTGGAGGGCGTGTCCAGGCCGAGCGGCATGGCGGTGACGGTGGGATTATTCGTGCGTTTCGCCAGACGGAAGGCCATCCAGGTGTAGATGATGTCGCCGAACAGCACGCCGAAAGCGGTGCCGGGGAACATTTTCGTATATACTATTTCCTTTGGAAAGCCAAAGGCGAAGATAAGTATGCCGGCCAGGAACGAAAGCACCGTCATATTATCGAACATCAGGCCGAAGAAGCCGTTGATGTCGCCCATGGTGAACCACTCGTATTTAAAAGGAGCCTGGTTGCCGTTTTCCGCCATTATTCCTCCTGTCGCCCCGCAAATTTCAGAAATAGTTTACAAAATTACCGCCCCTGGGGCGCGCTGCGCCCGTACAGAATAATAGAATATCCGGGCATTTCACGCAAGTTCCCGCGGTATCCGGCAGGTTTCACTTTCCGGCTGTTTTATGTCCTTCGGCGCGTATCAAGATAGTCTGCCGTTACTGAGTAGGCCAGCCAGGCCGGTTCCATGACATAACCTTGTAAAAAAACTGACATAACACTGGCATGCGCATGATGTATGATTATCTGTGAATAAAATATATAATAAATCGAATGTTGGCGGGGGGCAGCCACCGAATTGCCGGGCAGGACGTAAAAATAAAACCAAAGGGACACGGTATGACTGAAAACAATCCTGAAAAAGACGCGTTCAGAACTGAAGTGGACGCCATAAAAGCGGTTTGGCTCAAAAAGTCTAAACCGGAATCTAAATCCATTTTTGACGAGCAAAACGCCGTCCGCGGCAATACGGCGGAGGCTCTGGACAAGAAATTAAGGGGCCTGGCCACGGATAAAAAAGCCATAACCGCCCGCCTGCAGCCGGATGCCGCCCAGGAGATCTTCAAGGTCCAGGACAAAGTAGCAGGGAGGAAGAACGTCACGAGGACGACCGTGCTGGCGATACTCGCCGTGCTTTTAGCGGTCAGCATCGGGTACCCCACCAAGCTGGCCTACGAAGGAAAGCTGGAGGTAAAGCAGCTGAGCAAGAACTACAAATTGCTGGAGGTCACGCTTGAAGCCATAAATAAACGGAATTACGCGCTTTACAGGAAGATCTTCCCGCAAGTGGAGGAACTGAAGGACGAGCGGATAGATTCAGCCCTGAAAGGCATCGAAGAGAACCTCGACCTGGCCACAAAAATGACCGCGGATGCCGACGAACTGTGGAGCAGGAAAGAATACGACCAGGCCATGGAACTGTATGACCGCGCCACGAAGATAAACCCGCTCAACAACAGGAGCGCCTACCTCTCCAGAGAGGCCGAGCTCGCGAAGGATGACCAGGCGCATTTCAAGCAGTTCTATGTCGTCCGGGCCGGGGACACGATGGAGAACGTAGCGAAGCGGGCGAAGGTGTCGGAGCTGAGGATCAGGAACGCGAACGGCCCGAAGTACTCGATAATCTACCAGGGCCGGCTGGTCAAGGGCATGCGGCTGACGCTGCCGATAAACATAAACCGGCCGGCAGCTAAAACAGATAGAAAATGAAGAATGATATCTACGCCCTGCTCTACAAGAAAGGGACGGAAACCGGCAAGAGCTACACCACCGCGGTAGACAGGAAACGCAAGACACTCACGATGCTAAGCCTGCTGCTGGGGCTGCCCCTGCTCGCGTTCATCGGCTATCAGTACATCCCGCCCCGCCTGTCGCTGGAAGTGACCCCCGAAGACATGGCGGACATGTCGAAAGAAGCCGACGAAAAAAAGCTGGGGGCGTTCTTTTCCAATACCGCGCTGTACGGCGGGAACAGCGGCCTGGGCCGGCTCGCAGCCGCTTTACCGGCCGCGCAGCCCGGGCATGCCGGCCCCGCGGACGCGGAACAGATAAAGGAGCTGGTGAAGAACGGGGCCGACGTCCTGGCCTACCATTCAGTGGGGAGGGTGCTGAACGGGAAAGTAGTACCTTACGACAGCGCCGGCATCAGGCATTTCAACCCCGCGGTGAGAGCGGCCACAAGAAATCCCCGGGAATTTTCGGAAGATATACGCCGGTCGATAAAAAAAGGCAATGGCACCATTATCGCGCTGATAGGCTCGGGCAGGGAACTCTTCAACCTGCTGCCGGACAGAAGAACGGACCCGGATTGCGCGGCCGGCATCTTAATGCGCTTCATAAAAGAACGGCCGGGCTATGCCGACAAGCTGAAGGTGATCTTTTTCCACCCCTATTGCCAGAATTCGCTTTTCGGACAGCCAGGACGCGAGGCCGAGAAATTCACGCGGATAGCCGAGCTGGGCTGGAAGAACGCCTTCGTCGGGATAGATCTCGGGAAAACCGACCTGGCCAAGCCGCTGCTCACGGAGGAAGGCTGGCAGGACAAGAACTTCTGGCAGGAAGGCCCGGGCATCGTCAGCTTCACGGCCGCGCACGTTCTGCTGGACAAAAAGCTCACGGCCGCAAGGCTGAGGCGCGTGGACAAGAAGATGGCCATGTCCGATTTTTACTGGCTCCCGTGGGGCACGCTCCCCAGGGACGGCAAGGCCCTGGCCGAACTGGCCAGGGATTACAGACTGTTCTTTGCGGGATACAGCGGCGAAAAGCCGGCCTCTGGCTCGCCCGCGCTGATCCCCGCGAGGGTAATGGGCGAAAAATGAAAGGCGCAGAGCACAGGACAAAGCGGAAATCGAGGACGATCGTCGTCGCCGGCGGGAAGGGCGGCGTCGGCAAATCCAACGTCTCCGTTAACCTGGCCATAATTTTCAAGGACCTGGGCTATTTCCCGATAATCTTCGACGGGGACACCAACCTGGCCAACGTCTCCCAGATAATAGGCGCGCCCGAGCCGCGCTACGATTTCACCGACGTCCTCAGGGGGAAGCGGACGATAAAAGAAATAACCTACCAGCGCTACGGCGTGGATTTCATCCCCGGCGCCTCCGACATGGAGGAGCTGCAGCGGATGAGCTACGCCGAGAGGCAGAACCGGATAATCGGCCAGATGAACAATCTCGACAGGTCCTACGACCTTTTCATCCTGGACGCGCCGGCCGGCCTCAACGATTACGTCCTCTCCATGGCGGGCATGGCCGACGAGGTCATAATAGTGACCTGCCCCGAGCCGCCCTCGCGGTCCGACTCTTTCAAGCTGATAAACGCCTTAACCACCAGGAACACGGAAAAAGCGCTGAAGGAGATCCTGCAGAAACACAGCATAGAGGATACCGTGCTGGCCTACCTGCAGCTGAAACGGCCGCTCAGCGAAGTGATAACAAAGAAATACGGAGAGGATTTCGAAAAAGGCGGGAAGGACTACGCGCTGGCCCAGCTGGCCAAGCCCCTGGAAGAACTGACGGACACGGAGGAGGGGATAAGCAACTATTACCACAGGTTCATCCTTAAAGCGGTAGCGAAAGCCAGCCTGGAGAACGGGGAGTCCATAAACAGATCCCTGGCGGCGTTCTGGAGCATGAGCTACTCTCTGCCGTTCATAGCCAGCATAGCCAACGAGGCCTGCAAATTCCAGTCGCTGGAAATAACCCAGCTGAACCTGGAGGTCTTCGGGAAAGTCTCCGAGATAGGCAGGGCGCACGGCTTCGACGCGGAAAATCTTACGGCCTATTGCATCGACAGGCTGGGCATCAGCCCGCGGGACGCCATGTCGTTCTTTAAAGTGGGCCTGACGCAGTCGGGGCTTTCCAAGATAACCCCGTTCCTCATGATGAAAAAATTCTCCGCGGAAACGCTGGAGGACCTGAACGGGGCACTGTTCGGGCTCCACGCGCGCCTCATCCCCACCGCCGCGGAAATAAACGACTGCCTCGCGAAGATCACCTCCACGGAGAACTGGCTGATGGACCAGCAGCAGGCCGAGAAATACGACCTGGAGGGAACGATAGCTTTTTACGCCAGGAAACCGGACTACAACCGGACCATCAGGGGCCAGAACCCGTTCTTCGACTCTTTCGTTACCATGTTCCAGAACCTTGAGAGCATAGACGCCGCGCTGAAGGCCGCCAAGACCCCGGATATAGCCAGGCTTATCGAGCTGTCCAGGGCTAATACTTCGGTCTTCTCTGAAATAAGCGCCGTAAAAGCCAGGAACGACGGCCCCCTCAGGCTTCTCGTGAACATGGCCGACACCCTGACCGAAGGCAAAGACCAGTATTTCCTGATGAAAGGCATGGTAGAGGAAACCTCGCCGCAGCGCCTGGAATCGTCCGGGACGGTATGCAGGGACCCGGAACTTATCAGGGCGATAAAAGTTGGGACCCCAATAGTGCGGTACAACGACCAATGCGAGTCTTCCATAAATCTGCGGACCATAGCGCTGCAGACCGCGAACAGGCTTTTTGAAGCGAATATCTCTACGGACGTTCTGGAGCATGAAGGCTTCGGCACAAGATGGCTGAAAAGGCTCGGCTTATAGGGTGCGTTTAACAAAATGACGACCAACATTAAAAATCTTACCGGGAATTCCCTGAAAATATTTTTCGCCTGGGCGCTGCTCCTAGCGGGCTCCGCTCCCGCCGCGCTGGCGGCAGAGATCCGGTACAGCTGTATCGCGAAGGTCGGGAAAAGATCTTTCACCGACGGCGCCACCATCAAGAACGGGCGCCCCTGCTGGGTCGACCCCGCCGGGGTGGAGCGGCTCGTAAAGGCCAAACGGGTGAGCCGCGGCGTGGACCAGATAAATTTCGATTACCTCTGGAGCCAGGAATACTACACCGTCGGCAACTCGCTGGTGGACGTAAGGCCGATGAGCGGGTCAGCCGCCCCCCAGCCTGTGGCTATCTCCACCCCTGCCGCTCCCGTCCTGGAAGAACTGAGCATGCCGGTTTCCACCGCCACCCTGCCGACGCCCAGCGATGACACCCGGCAAACGGCCGCCGACTACCTGAGGCGACACAACACAATACCGGTGGCCGGCGTCGGCATAGAGTGGACCATGCCGGTATTAAGCCTGGGGTTAAGAGGAACAGAATGGGCCGGAACGTTATTTTTCGGACTGGCAAGCAAGGATCAGTCCCCGCAATCGGCGTTCGAGCGGACCGCCGCCGATTCTTTCGGCAATTACGACGAGATCTCGGATTCCTATAAATTCGACGCCTCGATAAGAAGGATAGGGCTTGAAATTTCAAAAAGGAACAGGGAGGGATGGAACGTGCTGGGCGGCCTCAGGTATGACGTGATAACGGAAACCGTAAACAAG
Organism: Elusimicrobiota bacterium; assembly: GCA_026388125.1. Taxonomy (GTDB): domain Bacteria; phylum Elusimicrobiota; class Elusimicrobia; order Elusimicrobiales; family UBA9959; genus UBA9959. The sequence continues at coordinate 5,743 of JAPLKJ010000249.1, read as the reverse complement.
CTTCATACCGTAAAGAACTTTGACATCTTCGGGGCGGAGACAGGCAGCGCCAGAACTGCCGGCAGCGGGGATGAAAAGCTCCGCATCTTCTACGCCTCGCTCGGCCTGGGGCATAAACTTTCGGAGATAGTCACCCTTAACGCCAGGCTGCTTATCCCTTTGAATTCCGACAAGTCGTCCTTCGGGAACAAGTACGAAAAGACCGTGCTGGGGCTGAACCTGACCATAGACCTGCTGTAAGCCGGGCTTTCCGCAGCCTTTAGTCGTTCAGCGCGTAATTCGGCGTTTCCTTGGTAACCTTCACGTCGTGCACGTGGCTTTCCTTCAAGCCCGCGTTGGAGATGCGCACGAACCGGGCGCCTTTCCTGAGCGCCGCCAGGTCCCCGGCGCCGCAATAGCCCAGCCCCGAACGCAGCCCGCCGGTGAGCTGGTGCACGATGTCGGCCACCGAGCCCTTGTACGGCACCTGCCCTTCAATGCCCTCCGGCACCAGCTTATCTTTTTCCACGCCCGCCTGCCCGTAGCGGTCCTTGGAGCCGGCTTCCATGGCGCCCACGGAGCCCATGCCGCGGTAGGCTTTGTAGCTGCGCCCCTGGTAAAGGATGATGTCGCCGGGCGCCTCTTTAGTGCCGGCGAGCAAAGTACCCAGCATCACGCAGTCCGCGCCGGCGGCTATGGCCTTGGTTATGTCGCCCGAGAATTTTATGCCGCCGTCCGCTATCACGGGGATGCGGCGCGGCGCGGCCGCCCTGCGGCATTCGCTCACCGCGGTAAGCTGCGGCACCCCCACGCCGGAGATGATGCGCGTGGTGCAGATGGAGCCCGGACCTATGCCCACCTTTATGGCGTCCGCGCCGGCCCTTATCAGGTCGCGCGCCCCCTCGTAAGTGGCCACGTTGCCGGCTATTATCTCCACGCCGTAGCGGCGCTTAACTTCCCTGAGGGTCTTCAGCACGTTGGAGGAATGGCCGTGAGCGGAGTCCAGGGAGATAACGTCGGCGCCGGCCTTCACCAGCTCGCCGGCGCGCTCCACCGCCGCTTCGCCGGCGCCTATGGCCGCGCCCACCCGCAGCCGCCCGGCCTTGTCCTTGCAGGCGTCGGGGTATTCCTTGGTGTTCATCATATCCCGCGTGGTTATCAGGCCTTTCAGCCGGTAATTCCTGTCCACCAGCGGCAGCTTCTCTATGCGGTGCTCGTAAAGTATCCGCTCGGCCTGCTCCAGCGTGGTGCCTACCGGGGCCGTCACCACTTTTTTCGTCATCGCGAAAGAAACTTTCTTGTCCAGGTCACGGGCGAAGCACAGGTCCCTGTTGGTCAGTATGCCGGCCAGCTTGCCCCGCGCCACCACCACCAGGCCGGAGATGTGGTGCTTGCGCATCAGTTCCAGCGCGGCGCGCAGCGTTTCGTCGGGCGAGATGGTTATGGGGCTGGTTATCACGCCGCTTTCGTGCTTTTTCACCTTGGCTATCTCCAGCGCCTGCAGGTGCGCCGGCATGGCGCGGTGGATGATGCCCAGGCCGCCTTCGCGCGCCATGGCTATGGCCAGCGCGGATTCGGTCACCGTGTCCATGGCGGCCGAGATCAGCGGTATATTCAGGGCTATTTTGGCGGTCAGCCGGGTATGGATGGAGGTTGCCCTGGGGAGCACGGAGGACTTGGCGGGCAGCAGGAGAACATCGTCGAAGGTGAGGCCTAACGGGATATTTCTTTGAAGCATTGGCTTCCTCCTTGCTTATGTTTTAACTATCAACACGGCGGGCTTCCGGGCCGGACGGCGCAGGCCGCGAAAGGTCAATCCGCCTTCCAGCCGGTGAGGGCGGCCAGGAAGCTCTTCCATTTCTTTTCCAGCCCGGCTTTATCCGCGCTCCCTTCCGGGGCCGAGGCCGCGTACAGCATGGCGCCGAACAGGTTGTCCTGTATCAGCTCTGCCGTCACGGCGGGGTCGGCTTTCAGCCGGAACAGGCCTTCCCTGGTCCCCGCCAGCAGGTGCTCCAGTATCCTTTCACGCCCGCCGGCTATCATGCGGGTGAAAAGCTTCGAGAAATTATCTCCCCGCCCGGCCAGGTAGTACAGCAGTATGAGGACCTGCGCGTCCTGCTTACGGTAGCGCAGCGCCCACGTTACGTTGCCCAGGCAATGCTTCAGGAGCCTCGCGCCCGCGCCGTCGGTGATCTCGATAAGTTCGTTGACCACCTCGTGGTTGTGGCGGACGATGGTACGCACCAGCTCCGCGAACAGCGCGTTCTTGTCCGGAAAATGGTACATCACGGCCGACTGGCTCAGCCCTATCTCATCGGCTATCATCTGGAAACTGGCCTCGGCGAAGCCGTGTTTGGCCGCCAGCTTTATAGCCGCCAGCACTATCTTCTGCCTGGTATTCCCGCCCTTCCTGGTTTCCGGCCTTTCATTCATAATAAAATTCTACCTTACTCCCCCCGCCATGTAAACCCCGCTCTTCGGGCGCGCCCGGCCCCCGGGGACAAAGGGCCCAGGGCCCGCCGGGCCCCCGGGCCCGTGACAGGGCGCCCCGCACATAATACAATGTATTACACTGTTTTAGCAAAGCGCCACGCGGGACCAGAGAAGCGGGCGGGCGGAAAGGGAGAAAGGCAATGTTCAAAAAGCTCATGTTCGCGGTTCTGCTGGGACTTCTCTGCGGCGCCAGCGCCCCGGCGCAGGAGACCGCGGCCGACGCGGCCAAGCTGGCCGGCTCGGCCGTTTACTCCGACCCCGGCTTCCAGGATTTCATAGAAACCTCTTACGGCTACCTGAACCCCCGCCACAACGCTCCGCTCACCCGCGGCCTTCGCGACGCCGTGGCCGCCCCCGCCGCGCCCGCCGCGGACGCGCTGCGCAAGGCCGCCCCCGCGGACAAGAAGGCCAAAGAAACCCTTTCCTCCTGCGCGCAGAAAAAAGGGCGGCATTGCCGCAGCCTGCGCACCGCGGCGGAAGTACGCGCCTGCAGGAGCGCAAAAAGCCGCCTGAAAGCTGGCGGCCGCGCGGCCAGGGTAAAGCGCGTGCACGCGCTGGCCGTGAGCACCGCGGCGAACACCAGTTTCTGATCCGCGCCTCCTCAATTTTGTATATTATTTCCGTAAGGAACAAGGGGGCGCCATGGGAATAGCCGATAAATTCAATCTGCTGCAGGCACTGCTATGGTTCGTGACCGGATTTTTCATACTTGCGGCCTGCACTTCGCATTTCGCGCCGCGCCACCATACTGCGGTAAGGCTGACCGGGGCGCTGTTCCTGCTGCTAGGCTGCGTCAGCGTGGCAGAGTTCGTAGTGGTGGCTATCTCCGCCCCCACCTGGCTGCTGGTCTGGAAAACCCTGACCGTGGCGGCCCTGCTGGCCTGCGTAACGCATTTATTCTGGGAACATAAACGCGGCCGTAAAAACTGACGCAGAACTGTAATTAACGCAAGGGCCGTTATCGTAAGCTATTCTTTGTTCCGCTCCTTTCTCTGCTTGAAAGTTTTCACACACCCGATAACTGATTAGACTTGAACATATCAATTCCCCGGCAACCGAAAAGCCGGGCGCTCTTTTCCGTAGTCTATGGCTTATGGACCCGTAGTAAACATAACGCCTGTTATCTGACGTTCTTTCCTTGATTTCGCTCTTTTTTCTGCCTGAAATTTTCAAAAAAAAAACGCCCCCCTTCCGTCAATTTATCTATAATACCAAAAGTCGGGTCAGTTCCTTGAAATCTTAAAAAAGCGCCGCCGCGCCGGACAGTTGCCGGGCGTCACGAAATTTTCGGGAGTGATTTTTTAGTCGTCAGCCGGGGCCGGGTCCATTGCGCGGCCTTAACGGCGGCCCGGGAAATTTACGGATCCATCCGGAGTCCCCGGCAAAGAAAGCAGGGAAGAGTAAACTGAAACACTCTATGTTCAATAAATCTTCTGATCCGGCGGGAAATCCTTCCGGCGCCGCCGGGGCGCGGAAATGGCGCTATAGACGCCTCCTAGCTGCAGCGATAGCCGTCCTGGTTTTATCCGGAACGGCGGAAATCATATACCGCAGCTGCTGGGCACTGCTGTGCATGAGGTCCCCGCATAACGATAAAAGCGGATCTTTTTCGCTTTATATCGTAGGAGAATCCACCGCCGCCGGCGAACCTTACGCTCCGGGGATAACGCTGGCAGCTCTGGTAAGGAACCTGCTGAGGGAAAAAATATTCTGCCGTTCCATGCTGCTCGCCGATCTGTCCTTCTACGCTGAGAAAAGGTTTCCCCGCCTTCGCATCAGAACCCGGTACACTTATAAATACCACCTGCGGCGTATCGTGGAAATGAGCTTAAAAAGCGGACTGGTCCCGATAATCGCCACCGTCGTGGCCAACATGTCCGATATTGACCCGGGCCTGTTCCCGGGGGAGGACGTGTCCCGGTCGAACCCGCACATGCCGGGCATGACCCGCGCGGAAATTGTAGCTGTCCTTGAAAAGGGCCTGGCGATGGAAGACTCAGGACGCGCCGGCGAGGCTATCCTCTACTACTCGGCGCAGGCCGGGGCGCATCCAAAGATGAGGTCATATCTGGAATACCGCATCGGCAAATGTTACCAGGCGTCGGGCCGGTATAAGGAAGCGGGGCGAATTTACCAGCAAGTCCTCGACCTGTCCGCCTTTGATAATTTCCCTCGCGCAACGGGCCGGCAAAACAATTTCATCCGGACGCTGGCGAAGCAATATTCCATACCTCTTGTCGATGCCGTGAAAATATTCGAACAGCATTCCCCCCATGGGCTGCTCGGCAATGAACTTTTTTCAGACGGGTGCCATCCCAATATTACGGGGTATCTGCTGCTGGCCAACGCCTACGCCGGAAAGATAGCGGAGGTTTTTAATGAGCCGGTCAGAAAGCAGTGGGCGGACCCGGAGGATGTTTTCCGGTTTTTTTCATATGGGAAGGACAGGCAGGCCAACGCCCTGGTCACCAGCGGCAGGTATCTGTTCAACATTGCCGCGTGGCATGCCTGGCCCGCTGAAAGGCTTAAAATGGCCCGTGCGCACTTCAGAGGCGCCATCGAATTGGATCCGGACAATTTTTCCGCCTGGATGGCCCTTGGGTGGACGGAGATCGCCATGCATAGCACGCTTCTCTCGGACAAGGAAAGCCTATACTGGCTGCTGGAACACGGCTTAGGCGCGTACCATTGCGGGCAATACGGCTTTACCCCCGGCCAACTGGAGGAAGTTCTGGGGAAACTTGCCTCTTACGGCCCTCCGGAAAGTATCGCCGCTGAAATTCCGCGCAGCGCCGCCCTGAAACAGGGTTTAAGCCCTGGCAAAAGCGGGGAATACAGCCTGACGAGAGGCCAACTGCTGAGAATACTGAGGAAGCTTTACGCCGTTGCGGGCGGCTGATTTTTATAAACATAAGAACTGTTAGCTAAAGTTCGTTCCTTAATCCCACTCTTTTCTCTGCCTATAATTTTTCAAAATAAACGCTCCCCTTCAAAAGCCGTGGCAGTTCCCTGCGATTTTAAAAGAAGCCCTGCGGGCCTTCCGCGGCCGGCGGCGGGAATCGGGATAGGGGCGGCAGTCAATAGGGACTGCCGTCCCCTCCCACACCACCGGACGTGCGGGTCCGCATCAGGCGGTTCGGAAGTCTTCAGAGGTCGAGTCCGGTTTCCCGGTCTCGGCCTCTTGGCTTTTGAGGCTGACATCGCCGTCGGCGATTCGACACTTTACACTGGCCGTCGGGGTTTCACCCCTGTTTCCAATGCAAAGCTCCGC
>JAPLKJ010000246.1 GCA_026388125.1 Elusimicrobiota bacterium | reverse complement strand
ATCCGAAGCCGGGTCGGTGCCCGGCAGCGGCGCGGAAGAGCCCGCGGCTGCCACTTTGAGCCTCTCTTCTTTCAGGCTGGAATTCGCCACCAGGTATTTAACCACGGCTTCTGCCCTGGCTTTTGAAAGCGCTATATTCCCCTGGAAGGAACCGGAAGCTTCTTCCGTGCCTTTCTTGGAAGCATGGCCGGTGATGATCACCTTTTTATCGGCCGGCGCCAGCTCCAGCGCTTTTACCAGGGCCGGGATGACGGTTCTCTTCATTAAGTCGTCTATATTCACGCCTTCCACGGAGAACTTCGGATCGCTCAGGCTCAGCTCGGACGAATTATTGGCGAACGGGATATCTTTGACCGCTTTATTGAACGCCGCTGCCGCCGCCGTATATGCGAGGCCGCCGCTTTCCGCTACCGCCGCGGCAGCTTTTTTCTTCAGTTTATCCATCCCCGGCAGCCCCTGTGCCCCAACGGAAACCGCCATAAACATGCCGATAGCCGCAAGATACGCTGCTTTCATATTACGTTACCTCCGGTATGATTTTGACCCGACCCCACCTGGCCATTGTCGTTATTATACCGGAAAGAAAAGATTTGTTTCAATATTATGCGCGGTGCCGAATATTTCGCGGCCATGATCGAACAACAAGCCGGCGCACAGCGGCCGGGCCGTTATACCCATTGAGATATAGGCCCGTGAGGCCTTGCCAGACAAGGCTCCGTGCGCTATACTATTGACATGTCAAGCACCAGAATTAAAGCGGCCCCGGAGGGCACTGTTATGACTAATTTATTTTATGCGGCGCTCGTTATGAGCCTGTCGTTCTTCTGCGCCGGCGCCAGCGCCGGGCAGAGCGCGCTGTCAGCGCTGGGCCAGTCAGGCGTGAGCGCCGCGGCCCCGGTGCCGCCGGCCCAGGCGGCCGCGCCGGCGGCGGGAAAGCAGCCCGACCTTAAGCTCTGGAACGAATACCTGGATAAGAATTTCGGCGGCAGCCGCACCAGGATGGAGCGTCCGTACAATAAAGCCGCCGGCGAAACGGTGCAGACCGTTGACCTTGCCCCCATACTTAACGCCAGCTTTAAATCGGGGCTGACCTTTAAAAGTTCCGCCAACACCATACACGTGAGCGGCGCGGAAGCGCTGAACTGTCCCGACGGGGGGACCAACTGCTCCGCGAACGACAAATATTTCCTGGTGTTCACCACCGAGAAGGGCCAGATGGTGCTGGTGCGGGCCAAGGACGTGGCCAACGCGCTGTTCATGAGCGGCAGCAAGGACATCACTTTCCCGGGCGACACGGAAAAGTACACGGTGAAGCTTAATGTGAAACTGACCAGCCCCGGGCAGAGCAGGCTGCAGATAAAAGGCCCCGGCAGAGAGGCGCTTAATATCACGCTCGACGACCTTACCGGGGCCCTGGCCAAGAAAGGCTACGGGCTGACCGTGGGCGCCCGCCATAACCTGTACTACAATACGGGCATAAGCCAGGACGCGAAAGGCAACGGCCGCTTCGTCGGCGAAAAAGTGCTGATCTTCTCGCCCCGGAGCAGCGATCCCAACCAGACCGTAAAGGCCTCGCAGATAGGCGCGGCCGGCGTGCTGCTGCCGAAGGTGGAAAAGGATTTCGGCTTCAGGCTGATAGGCGAGAAGCTGGAGATCTACAAGATATAAAGTTGAAGCCCCGTAAGCGGGCCGGACCGCGGCGCTGAGCTCTCCCGAGCCCTGAGCCGCGGTTTATTTTGGTATCCTGTTACCGATGCTTTTTAGAACCCTGCTTTCAATGCTGCTCGTTCCCGCGGCCTGCCAGGCCCAGGAAATGCTGGCTTTGCCCTCCGGGGGACCGCCTTCCGTAGAAGCTGGTTTGACCTATGGCGGAGCGGCAGGCGCCTTTTACCGCGAATCGCGCGTGGCGGCCGCCGTACCGCTGGGCAGGTTCGGCCCCTGGGCGCTGCGGGCTTCTTTGAACGCCGCGCACCTCAGCTCTTTCGAGGACGGCTATTTCCCCGGAGAGCTTTACCGCGTGGGCGCGAACGTCTCGGCCAGGAACGGCCGGCTCGGCTGGGCCCTGGGCGCCCGCTCCAACTCCGACAGGCCCTTCGGCGCGCCCGACACCGAAGACCTGTCCGCCGACCTTACCTATGTACTGAGCAACGGCACGCACCGGCTTATGGCCGGCCTGAACTACTCCTCTCAGCGCAGCTTCTGGCGCGGCATCCCGTTCCCCTATATTTTATATTCCTATATGTCGGACGATACGCAGTTCGCCCTGCCGTTCTTTTTAAGGACCAGGCTGGCCCGCAACTGGTGGCTGACGCTGGCCTATATACCGGTAAAGAACGGCCGCGCGGCCTTAAGGTATGAAACCGCGCCCGGCAATTTCACCGAGTTTGAAATTTATTCCAGGCTCGAGCAGTACCTGCCGTACGACCGGCCCGACAAAGACCAGCGCCTTTACCGTTACTCCTCCGCGGCGGCCCTTAAGCGCGGTCTCCCGCTGGGCCGCGGTTTCACTGTTGAAGCGCAGGCAGGCTACGCGTTCTTCAATTATTATTTTACCGGCGAAAAGTTCGATGATATCAACGCCAGAACGAAGCTCGGACCCTGGCCTTTTGCCGGCCTTGCGGTGAAATTAGTTCCCGCCGGGAAACCAGCCGCCCGGCGCTGAAAATTATAAATAAAAAAATAAAGGGCGGGAAGAAATTCCCGCCCTTTATGCTGCTTTTTTGAAATAGGGCTTCCGGCCTATATGCGGATAGGACCAATTCCCCTTTGAAAGCCGGGGCTATCCGTTAAAATATAGACCGGAGCCCAATATGAAAAAAGTATTGATTTTCTCGTTGTCGCTTATCCTTTCTTCCGGCGCGCTGATGGCCAAAAGCATGGAAGAGATGCGCAAGTCTTCCGAAGATATCAGCATCCACACCGGCAGCCTTACAAGGAGCGCCGCCACCACGCAGTACCAGGTCTCTCCTCCTGTCCCGGTCCTGATCAAGGCAATAGTTCATTTCTTTAAATTGCTGTTCGGCGCCAACGGGGATATAGAGATAGCCAATCCCTGCAGGGAAGTGCCGCAGGTGGAAGGGACCCTGGCGGACGACAAGGTAGAGGAACAATATACCGAGGGCAGCACCTATACACCTTTGGACCCCGCCGACCTGCAGGAACCAGCCGCCGTCCAGCAGCCTCAGCAGTATCAACAGCCTCATAAGCCGCAGCAATCCCCCCAGGCCCAGCAGCCTCAGCAGCCCCGGCAGGACCAGCCCGGGCAGGCAGCGGCCGATGGCGCGGACCGCAGCGGCAAGGTCCCGGAGGACCTCAAAGCGAAAGCCCTGGTCTACTTCAACGCCCATTCGGACCAGATCAAGAACAAAAGATATATCGGCATAGTGGATTTCTCCGCTCATTCGAGCAAAGAGCGGTTTTTTATACTGGATATGCAGAGCGGCGGGGTGCACGCCCTGCACGTGGCCCACGGCCTCGGCTCCGACCCCGACGCCGACGGCTATGCCACCAGGTTCAGCAATGTGCCTGACTCCAAGGCGTCCTCCCTGGGCTTCTATCTAACCGGGGCGCTGTATGTCGGCAGCCACGGCAAGTCCATGCGCCTGCACGGCCTGTCGTCCACCAATTCCAACGCGCTTTCACGGGCCGTAGTCGTTCACGAGTCGGCGTACGTGAAGGAAGCCAGGATGCGGCAGGGCCGCTCTTTCGGCTGCCTGGCCGTTTCAACTACCGAGATACGTAAAGTGCTGAATTCGCTGAACGGCGGCGCGCTGATCTACGCGGGGCTCAGCAACAGCGAGTTCTGAACGGTCCTTCATAAGGTTTTAAGAAATGCGGCGCTGGTTTCCGGGAGCGGCGTTGCTGTTTATGTTTTATAATTACCTTATACATGGGCAAAGCCGCGAAAACCGCCGCGCCGGTGCTGGAGGGGGATAAAACCCTGCGGTTCCCGCACGCCCTGCTGATCAGCGCTTCGGCGGGCTCCGGCAAAACCTATACGCTCACGCAGCGCTATGTGCAGTTCCTGCTTTCGGATAAAGTGCCGGGCAACGATCTCTCCGGCATCCTGGCCGTAACGTTCACCAACAACGCCGCCAAGGAAATGAAGGCCCGCATCCTGGCCTGGCTCAAAGAGCTGGCGCTGGATAAGAATTGCGTGAAAATGGACGAGACGCTGGCGCTGGTGGCGCTGTCACGGAACGCGGCGCAGGCGCGCGCCCGTGAGCTGGTGGACCGCGTCATCGCCAACTATTCCGATTTCCACGTGCAGACCATCGACAGCTTCCTGGCCCGGGTGATGAGCGCCTCGGTGGACGAGCTTAAGCTGCCGCTCAGGGCCGAGATCACCATGGCCTATGACGTGCTCATAGACCTGGCGCTGTACGCGCTGTTCTCGAAGATAGGCAAAGAGGAACTGCCCGCCGAAGAGGTGGACAAGTTCCTGGCCGTGCTGCCCAAGACCGGCTCCTACCCGTGGAACCCGGCCCGGCGCGTGAAGGAGAACTTCAACAGCTTCCTGACGCAGGAGGGGAAGACGGCCGGCCTGATAAAAGCGGCCGGCGGGGATTACGAGGCCGGAGTTAAGGCCAAATTCGGCGAAACGCTGAAGTTCTGCGCCAGCCTGGTAAAACATTACGGCCGCCCGGAGCTGTTCAAGGAAAAAGCCCTGGCCGCGCTGGAGGCAAAGAACCTCACGGATCTCCTGGCGGCCTATAAGTTCGATTACGGCATCTTCCACGGCACCAAAAAGAAAAGCCTGCTGCCCGGCTGGGAGAAGGACCTTGCGGCCTTGAACGAAATGGTCATAGAGCTCACCGAGCTCAACGCCGCGGCCTACTATCATCCCTACGTGGGGATCTACGAGCGGTTCAAAGCCGAGCTGGAGCGCGCCAAGCGCGGCAAGACCGACGTTATCCACATCAGCGACATAGCCAAGAAGCTTTCGGCCTATATCAACGCGGACAATGTGCCGGAAGTCTACCTGAAGCTGGGCGAGCGCATCAGCCATTTCCTTATCGACGAGTTCCAGGACACCAACCGGCTGCAATGGGACGTGATACGCCCGCTGGTGGAGGAAAGCCTTTCCAAGACCGGCTCGCTGTTCGTGGTGGGGGATATCAAGCAGGCCATCTACATGTTCCGCAACGCGGATTACAGGATAATGCGCAGTTTTCTCGACATAGCCGAGGGCCGCAAGCCGGCCGCCGAGTACCTTTCGCTGGAGCCGCTGGACGGCGAACTGAAATATGTGAGCCTGCCGGTGAATTACCGCTCCGATGGCGTGGTGCTGAAGTATGTCGACTCCATTTTCAAGGAAAAGCTGAAGGGCGTGCCGGAGCTCGCGGGCGAGGATATCACCGAGCTCACCACTTATTCCCAGAGCGTGCGGCCGGAGCGCCTGGCGCACGGGTATGTTAAGACCGAGGTGCTGGAAGTGGAAGACCTCTCCGGGCCCGGCCCGCAGAAGGAATGGCTGCTGGACGCCGTGCGCAGCGCGCGCGGGCGCTACCCGCTGGGCGAGATAGCCATCCTGGTGGCCAAGAACAAGCGCATAGAGCCGGTGGTGGAATGGCTGACCGAGGCGGGCATTCCGGCGGCTTCGCTGAGCTCGCTGGACATCCGCAAGCGCAAGGTGGTGGCCGAGCTTATCGCGTACCTCAAATTCCTTGAAACTCCGTCGGACGACCTTGCTTTCGCCGACCTTATCACCGGGGATATTTTTACCAGGCTGACCGGCCTGTCGCGCGAAGAAATGACCGGTTTTATCTTCTCTGCGCGGCACTCTGCCCCCGGTCCCGCGGCCAGGATCCTGTACGCCGAATTCCGCAATCACGCGAAATACGGGAAATACTGGGGCGAATATCTCGACGAGCCTTTCCGCAAGGTGGGCTACCTGCCGCTGTACGAACTGGTCTCGCTGGTCTACGGGAATTTCCGGCTGTTCGAAAATTTCCCGGAGGAGGCCGCTTTCCTGGCCCGCTTCATGGACGCCGTCACCACGCTGGAGGCCGAGGGGGTTACCAGCCCGCGGTCCTTCATCGAATACGCCTCCGGCGCGGACGAGGACAAGGCGAAAGTTTTCTCCATAGCGCTGCCCGAATACGTGGACGCCGTGCGCATCATGACCTTCCATAAGTCCAAGGGCCTGGGTTTCTCGGTGGTGATAAACCTGATGTACGACGAGCGCGGCCAGAACGACCCCATGTATTTCGAGGAGCGCGGCGGCGAGATACACGTCTACCACATAACCAGGGCCGCGGCCGAGGTTTCGGTAAAGCTCGGCCCGGTTTACGAGGGCAGAAAGGCGGACGGGAACGTGCAGGACCTGAACGTCCTTTACGTTATTTCCACCCGCGCCCGGCACGAGCTTTATAACCTGATCATCAAAAAAGCCCGCAGGACCGCGGCGAAAGAAGCGAGGCTGTCGGACCTTTTTGAAACTTTCGAAGCGGGCAGGCCGGACGCGCGCGAGCCGGAGCTCCGCAAGGCTTCCAAGCCCGTGGAAATAGCCGCTGGCGCCGGGCGGCCGGAGCAGCGCTTCGACGCCTCCAAGCCGACCTACGTCAGTTTCTTCGAGACCGCCGAAGGCGAGCTGGTGCATGATATGCTGGCCCGCTTCATCGAACTGCCCCCGGACCCGGAGGCGCGGCTTTCCTCCTGTTTCGACGAACTGGCCCCGAAATATCCCTTCAAGTTCGACAAGGCTAAAGTTTTAAAAAGCCTGCTGGCTTTCCTGGCCTGCCCGGCGGCCGCCGCCCTGTTCGCCGCCCGGCCGGGGCGCGCCGTTCTTACCGAAGCCGAATTTATCGACAGGACAGGCTGCCTGTTCCGCATGGACCGCGTGATCATAGACGCCGATGCGGTAACGGTGGCGGATTTCAAGACCGGCCGCGAGCATCCCGAAAAATATTCCGCCCAGATGAAAAATTACCTGGCCATAATCGCCGAAGTGTACGGCAAAAGGACCGCCGGGGTCCTGGCCTACGTGGACCTGCAGAAGGTGGCGGAAGTTTAGTTCCGTCAGAAAACGCCGCTTTGTTATAATATGATCGGTCGGACGCCAATGAGTAAATTTAATACCGCCTTATCCGCAGCGCTGCTCTTCGCCGCCCCGTGCGGCTTTTGCGCCGCCGTGCCGGATTTTGACGGAAGACCTGGCGCCGGTCCTGCTGTTACGGCGGTTCCCGCTCCCGTTCCGGCGCCTTCAGCCCCCGCGCGCGCCGAGGCCGAGTGGACCGTGCTGGCTTTTCTGAACGCCAAGAACAACCTGGAGGCCAACGGCCTGGCCGACCTTAACGAGATGGAGCTCGCCGGCTCTTCCGACAGGGTAAATATAGTGGCGGAGCTGGGCCGCATAAAAGGCAACGACGCCGCGGACGGAGACTGGACAGGCTCCCGGCGTTATTTCGTGACGAAGGACGCGGATGCGGCGAAAATAAATTCCCGGCTGCTGGCCGAGATCCCCGTTTCCGACATGGGCGACTGGCGGCACCTGGCCGAGTTCATAGCCTGGGGCAAACAGAACTATCCGGCTAAGCACTATATGGTGATAGTGTGGAACCACGGCAACGGCTGGAAGGGCCGCGCGCCCGCGCAGCGCGGGCTGTCCAACGACGACGAGACCGGCAACCACATCACCACGGTGCAGCTGGGGGCTGCGCTGGCGCAGGCCGGCAAAATAGATATCTTTGCCATGGACGCCTGCATCATGCAGATGGCCGAAGTGGCCTGGGAGGCGCGCAACACGGCCGGCTTCATACTGGCCTCGGAGGAAGTGGTGCCTAACGAAGGCCAGCGCTACGATATTTTTCTTTCGGCGCTGCTGGCCGACCCCGCCATTACTCCGGAAGAGCTGGGGAAAACGGCCGTTAAGGTTTACGCCGACCATTACGAAAGCATAAAGCGCTACGGCACCATGTCGCTGGTTCGCGCCGCGGCCATGCCGGGTTTCGCCGCGCTGCTGGACGGCTGGACCGACGCCGTGCGGGCTAAATCTGAAAAACTGGCCGTGGCGGATTCCCGCAGGCAGGCCCAGCAGTTCTGGTACGACGACAATATCGACATCTACCACCTGGTGCAGCTCACCAATTCCTACCCCTACCTTAATAAGCTGGTGGCGGAGAAAGGCAAGGCCCTGCTGGAGTTCATGGACCGTGAGCTCATCGTTTCCAGCCGCGCCATCAGCAGCCAGTACAAGAACGCCCACGGCCTGGCCATCTACGCCCCCAAGGCCTGGCTGGACCCGGCGTACAAGGACCTTACCTGGTCGGCGGCCACCAAGTGGGACGAATTCTGCGCTTGGCTGCTGTCCGGCCACTAACGATAAAGAATTGGGCGGAAAACGGCCCGACACGCCTTTGTCGGGTTGGTATGCTAGACTATTTACATGAACGCAGAGGAAATTTTAAAAAAGCGGTGGGGTTACGACACCTTCAAGCCGCTGCAGAAAGAGGCCATCGAGGCCGCTCTGGCGGGGCGCGACAGCCTGGTGGTGCTGCCTACCGGCGGGGGAAAAAGTCTCTGCTACCAGCTGCCCGCCGCCATGGGCGGCCTGGTGCTGGTGGTGTCCCCGCTGATAGCGCTGATGGACGACCAAGTGGCCGCCGCGCGCGAAGCGGGACTGGCCGCCGACGCGCTGCACTCGAATCTTAAAGCCGCCCAGAAAAGGGCGTCCTACCAGAACCTGGCCTCGGGCAGGACGGAGCTGCTCTACGTAAGCCCCGAGCGCCTGCTGGCGGGGGACCTTTACGAGATCCTGGCGCCGCGCCTGATACTGGCCGCCGTGGACGAGGCGCACTGCGTTTCGCACTGGGGGCACGAGTTCCGCCCCGAATACCGCCGTTTGACCGAGGCGCTGGATAATTTCCCCAAGGCCGCGCGCATGGCGCTTACCGCCACCGCCACGCCCATAGTGCAGGACGATATCCGCGCGCAGCTCGGGCTGCGCTCGCCGGAAATACTTATCGGCCACCCGGACCGCCCCAACCTTATTTACCGCGCCTTCCCGCGCCGGGACCAGTTCAAACAGGTGCTGGAAGTGGTGCGCCGCCACCCGGGCGAGGGGGGGATAGTTTACGCCCAGACCCGCAAGGACGTGGAGCGCCTGGCCGCCGGGCTGAAAAAAGAGGGGGTTTCCAGCTCCCCGTACCACGCCGGCCTCAGCGCCGAGGAGCGCCGCCAGGCGCAGGACGATTTTGTCAACGAGCGGCTGGACGTTATTGTGGCCACCATAGCCTTCGGCATGGGCATAGACCGCTCGAACGTCCGCTACGTGGTGCACGCCAACACGCCGCGCTCGGTGGAGCATTACCAGCAGGAGAGCGGCCGCGCGGGCAGGGACGGCCTGCCGGCGGAATGCGCGCTGTTCTTTTCCGCCTCGGACCTGGCCACGCACCGCTGGCTGGCCAAGAAGGACGCGAACCTGCCGCCGGAGCGCGAGCGCGCGCTGGAAAAACAGCTGCGCGATATCGGGCGCTACGCCGTGGCCCCGGTGTGCCGCCACAGCCTGCTGGCCGAGCATTTCAGCGCGCCCTACCCCGCGGACGGCGGGCCGGCGCGGGAGAGCGGCTGCGGCGCCTGCGACGTCTGCCTGGGCGAGACCAAAAGCCTGCCCAAGGAAGAGGCCGTGCTGACGGCTAAAAAAATACTCAGCGCCGCCTGGCGCGCCGGGGGGCGCTACGGCACCGGCTACGTGGTGAACCTGCTGCTGGGCCGCCCCAATGACCGCATGACCGGCAACGGGCACGACCAGCTTAAAGTTTTCGGCATACTGCGGGACGCGGGCGAGGCCGCCGTGCGCGCCTGGATAGACCAGCTGGTGGTGCAGGATTTTCTGGAGGTGACCGAAGACAGCGAATACCCGCTGCTGCGCATCACCGACGGGGGGAAGGCCATGTGCCGCGACGAGAAGGAAGTGGTGCTGGGCCTGCCCGTGCCGGCGAAAATAAAGGGCTCCAAAAAATCCAAGGCCCTGAAGAAAGCCGCCGCGGCCTTGCGCGGCGGGCTGGAGCCCGACGAGGAATTGTTCGAGCGCCTGCGCGCCTACCGCCGGGTGATAGCCGACAAGGCCGGCGTGCCGCCGTACGTGGTGTTCCACGACAGCGTGCTGATGGAGATGGCCGCGGCGAAGCCGCGCACCTTGGGCGAGCTGCGCGGCATGAAAGGCATCGGCGAGCGGAAACTGGAGCGCTACGGCGCGCTGTTCCTGGAAGTGGTGGCGGGGCACCCGGTGGACACCATGGAATTGCCCGACGTGCCGGACCTGCCTCGGCCGAACCCGGAAGGGGAATAAAAGATATTTCAGATTGGGCCTTGACAAGTCAACGTCCGCCTGTTATACTCGGTATGTAGCCTGTTCTCTTAAATGCGCCGTCGGAGTAGTCGAGATGCTCTCGGGAGTGTGCGGTCGAGCTGATCTCGGTAGTTTTAGTTCGCGGGGTCGTCCCCCGCCACGGCGCGGTTTCCCCCGGTTCGCGGCCAGCGTCAGCGCGGTGTTATCGCGGTAGCGGTAGCTTCCTCGGCAGTGACAGTTGCAGCGGCGCGATATTCGGGGAGTTCCCCGGTCCGTCTCCCCCACTTTAGTGGGGCGCGGTTCGCCGGGGTCCTGGTTCAGCGGCCCGCCTTCGGCGGTCCTGCTCCCGGGTGGGTGATCCGGCCCTCGGTCTCCGGCGCTAATGCGCCTCTCGGTAACCGGTTCGCTCCTTACGAAGCGTAGTCTGCGGTCACAAGTACCCTGGCCCGTGCGCCAATTGAAGAGCCCCCCTGGCGGGGGCTCTCAATTTTATATCCCGAAATGGCGCGCGAAGTTCTAAAGATGTAAAATTTCCTGCGGGCGGAGTTCCTGATACGCGAATGACTAAAAAACAGAAAGCAGTGGTCCTGAAGACGGCCGGGTACGCCCGCGCCACGCTTGGCCGGGACGCTACCGGGCATGACTGGCTGCATGTGGAACGGGTCTGGCGCAGCGCAAGGACGCTGGGCAGGGCTTCCGGGGCCGACATGTTCGTAGTGGAGCTGGCCGCCCTGCTGCACGATATCGCCGACTGGAAGTTCCACGGCGGCGACGTTTCGGCGGGTCCCAGGATAGCGGGCAGGTGGCTGCGAAAACTTAACGTCGACGCGCTGAGCGCTGCGCATGTCGTGGCGATAGTTGAAAATATCTCTTTCAAAGGCGCTAAAGTAAAGAACGGGATAAAAACTTTGGAGGGGCGCATAGTCCAGGACGCGGACAGGCTGGACGCTATAGGCGCTATCGGCGTGGCGCGGGCTTTCGCCTACGGGGGCGCCAAGGGGCGCGAGATCTACAGGCCCGGCAGCAGGCCGGTGCTGCACGCCTCGGCCGAAGCTTATTCGAAGAGCGCCGGGCCCACCCTCGACCATTTTTATGAGAAGCTGCTGCTCGTGAAAGGCCTGATGAACACGGAAAAAGGCAGGCGGGCGGCCCGCGGCCGCCACCGGTTCATGCAATTGTTCCTTCGCCAGTTCGGCGCCGAGGTGGCGGGGCGGAAGTAAGCCGGCAGGCGGCGGGGAGTTCCTGAAAGGACCTATTATGAAAACCAAGACCATAGGCAGGCTGGCGGGCTATTTTCTGCTTTTTCTGGCGCTGTTCGCCGCGGCCGGCTACTTCACCCTGCCCGTCAACCGCATAAACATGCGCTCCACCCTGGTAATGCTGGGCGATTTTAATTCGGACAATAAATGGGACCGGGAGGACGCCGCGATCCTGGACGGCCTGCTGGAGAGGCCGTTCTCCGCCCCGGAGAGCTTCGCCTATAAAGCCGACGTGAACCGCAACGGCCTGCTGGACGAAGAGGACCTGACCTTCCTGCGGGAACTTTATAAGGTCGGCGACCCGTATAAAGCCAGGGACGGGTTCACCGCTAAAGGCGGGATCTTTCCCTACCCGCGCGAATTCTTCCGTTATATCCCGGCTACCGAATACGTGCAGCGCCCGGTACTGGCCATTAAGCACTGCGCGGAGGACCTCTCGCCGCTTAAATTCCTGAAGCAGGCGCGGCTGAAAGCGGCGGCCGGCTACCAGGCCGGGCTGCTGCATGAAATTTACAGCGAAGGCATACGGTTCTCGCTGGCTTACGCCCAAAGAGCGCCGGGGCTGACCCCGATGGAAAAAGCGTACTCTGACTCTAAAATAAGGCGCTGCGCGGCTTTGTGGGCGGCCGGCAGCGAGTACGAGCTCCTGCTGGATATCATGGCCCTTACTGAGGACGCCGAGACCCTGACCGTGAACGGCCAGCCGGACTTCGTGGCGCACAGCCTTTATTTCAGGGATCACCTGCGCGAACTGCTGGATTCGAAGTTATATAAAGACTATACCGCCGGCAAAGTACCCTCCGGGGAGGTCTTCAAGGTGATGGGAAAATATCTGCGGGAAGACATGAAGATGCAGATGGACCTTGTGACGCTGGCCCCGCCGCGCGATTTCCTGGAGTTGAAGAATTACGTGGACAGGGCGAAGTGGCAGTATTACAAGACCACCTCCAGCCGGAACGATTTCAGGAAGCTGCTGCTTTTTGCGCAATACGACCGGCGCTACCTGCGCGCGGTGGCCAGGACCACGCCCAAAATGGAAGACGCTCCGCTGGAGAACCACAACCTGCCCATGGTGCTGCTGTTCCGCGAGGCCCTGGCTATTAAAGGCGGCGATAAGCCGGCCGCCGTGGGCCTGATAGACGAGGCCGTGCGCATCCCGTTCGGCTGGGTGAAGTCCATCCCGCGCAGCAAACTGCCCGACTCCGTGGCGCTGGAGAATTTTTTGCTGCCCGGCAATAAAGAGGACGGCTCGGATAAAAGCCGGCACTGGAACGTTTTCGGCGGCATAAGCCTGTACAAATCGCCGGAGGAATCCCTGCGGCTGGCCCTGGCGCGGGAGGTGAAGGATTTCCGCGAAGAAGGCAGAACGCCGCAGGCCATGAGCGAATTCATCCGGGACACCATGGCCAACTTGAACGGCATCTATTACGTGGTAAGCATCAAGCCCGACCTGCTGAAGCGATCGAAATAAGAGGCTGCTCCATTACTTCGGTAGCGCGGACCATACTGGAAGTTTTCGGGCCCGCCGCTGACGGGCTTGACCCGGACGCCGCGCCCGCCGACGCCCGCGTTACGGCGCGCGTGCCGGCGGGCGGCGTGAAAAAACTGCTTATCTACGCCCCCGACGCCATAGGCCGCCTGATGGCGGAAAAATTGCCGGCCGAATTCGGCGCGCTGGCCGCGGCCGGCTGCTTTAAAGTGCCGCTGCAGAGCGTCTATCCGCCCAAAACCCCGGTCTGTTTCGCTTCCATGTTCTCGGGGCTGGCGCCCGTGGGCCACGGCATACGCAAATACGAAAAGCCGGTCCTCTCCTGCCGGACCATCTTCGACGCGCTGCCGGCGCGCGGCGTGCGCACGGCCATCGCGGCCGTGAAAGATTCCAGCATAGACCTTATCTTCAGGGGCCGCCGGGTGGATTATTTCTCCGGGCAGGACGACGGAGAGGTTACCCTCCTTGCGCTGGGGCTTATCGAAGAGGGGCAGCATGACTGCCTGCTGGTGTACCACCAGCGTTACGACGATATTCTGCACGCCTCCGCCCCGTGGAACGCCGCCGCCCTGGAAGCGGTGAAAGAGCATCTGCTGGCCTTCGGGGAATTAACCCGCGCTTTCGATACTAAATGGAGCGGCCTGCCGCGCGCTGCGCTTTTCGCCCCAGATCACGGCGCGCATACCGGCCCGGACGGCCGCGGCGCTCACGGCGACAATATCCCGGACGATATGGACGTGGCGCATTTCTGGAAATTCAGCCCCGCCGCGGCGCAGGGCTCCTGAAGAGAACCGCCTGCCCGTATTTTTATAGAATAGAACATCGCGGGCAGGCCGCCGCGCAAAACTGCAAGGGGGAACATTAATGAGATCAGGATACCGCAGCATAGCCGAAGGCATAATATTCACCATCATCACCTGCGGCATTTACAACCTGTTCTGGAACTGGCACCAGATGGAAACCTGCAATGAGCTGGTGGAGCGGAAGGAATTCGAGCCGCTCAAGGTTTTCCTGCTGTCCCTGGTAACCTGCGGGATCTATTTCGTGTATTACCAGTACTGCATGGGCGGCGTAATAGTGGAGATACAGCGCAAGCGCGCGGTCCCGCCCTTCG
Source organism: Elusimicrobiota bacterium (assembly GCA_026388125.1). Classification (GTDB taxonomy): domain Bacteria; phylum Elusimicrobiota; class Elusimicrobia; order Elusimicrobiales; family UBA9959; genus UBA9959. The sequence continues at coordinate 2,044 of JAPLKJ010000246.1, read as the reverse complement.
AGAACCTGCCGATGATAAGCCTGTTCCTGTCGCTGTTCGGCATGAGCATCATCGTGGACGCGATACACCAGCATGAACTTAACAAGTTCTTCCCCAAGCCGGCTTAAAACCGACCCGCTGCGCCTGGCCGCCTGGGCCGTGCTGGCGGCGTCCGCGCTGAGCGGCCTGCTGCACCTGGCCGGCTACAGCCTGCAGGCGGCGCTGCCCGGGGCCGCGCTGTGCCCGTTCAGGGCCCTGACGGGGCTGCCCTGCCCCGGCTGCGGCATGACGCACGCTTTCCTGGCTTTGGGCCGGCTGGACCTGGCCGGGGCGTACGCCTGGAACCCGCTGGCTTTCCCGCTGGCCGCGCTGATGGCGCTTTATGCGGCCGGCCGGGTCCCGCGCTGGGTACGTTCCGGCAAAACGGTAAATTCGGCCCTGCTGGGCGTGCTGCTTTTCTGGGGCGGCCGCCTTCTGAAATAAACGCGGCTTTGACAAGCGCCGCTCGTTTGGATACACTTTCTATTCACTAACGTACAGGACCAGGAGGCTTCAAGTGCCCGCTACAACAATGGATTCACTGGTAAACCTCTGCAAGCGGCGGGGTTTCATTTTTCAGAGCTCGGACATCTACGGCGGGCTGCAGGGCGTTTACGATTACGGCCCCCTGGGCGTGGAGCTTAAGAACAACCTTAAAGCGGCCTGGTGGCGGGCCATGGTGTACGAGCGCGACGACATAGAGGGGCTCGACGCCGCCATCCTCACGCACCGGTCCGTGCTGAAGCATTCCGGGCACGAGGCCACGTTCTCCGACCCCATGGTGGACTGCCGCAAATGCAAGAGCCGCTGGCGCGCCGACCAGATCAAGGACGGCAAATGCGAGAAATGCGCTTCGGCCGACCTCACGGAGCCGCGGCCTTTCAACCTGATGTTCAAGACTACGGTGGGGCCCATAGCCGACGACGAGCATTTCGCCTACCTGCGGCCGGAGACGGCGCAGGGCATCTTCGCCAACTTCAAGAACGTGATGGATTCCACTTCGCACAAACTGCCGTTCGGCATAGCGCAGATAGGGAAATCCTTCCGCAACGAGATCACTCCGAAGAACTTCATCTTCCGCGTGCGCGAGTTCGAGCAGATGGAGCTGGAGTTCTTCGTGCTGCCCGGCACCGACGACGGCTGGCATACGAAATGGGTGGAGGCCCGCGTGGCCTGGTGGAAGGCGCAGGGGCTGGAGAGCGACAACCTGCAGCAGTTCCACCAGCCCAAGGAAGAGCTGGCGCATTATTCCAAGGCCACCGTGGACATCCTTTACCGGTTCCCGCACGGCATGGAGGAGCTGGAAGGCGTGGCCAACAGGACCGACTACGACCTGGGCTCGCATTCCAAGAACCCGCAGGAGCTTAATCTCACGGCGCACGTGGAGGAGAACAAGGATTCAGTGGTAAAGCTGACCGCGCCCGACCCCGTAACGCAGAAGCCCATCGTGCCTTTCGTCATCGAGCCTTCGGCCGGAGTGGACAGGGGCGTGCTGGCCGTGCTGACCGAGGCGTATACCGAGGAGAAGCTGGAGAACGGCACCGACCGTATCGTGCTGAAGCTCAAGCCGCACCTTTCGCCCATCAAAGTGGCGGTAATGCCCCTGGCGCGCAATAAGCCCGAGATAGTGGAGAAGGCGAAAGAAATAAAGGATTCGCTGCTGAAGTTGGGCATAGGCAGGATCTATTACGAGGATACCGGCAATATCGGAAAGGGCTACCGCAGGCACGACGAGGTGGGAACCCCGCTGTGCGTTACCGTTGATTTCGACACCATAGGGAAGGGCGAGAACCCGGACCTGAAAGAGATGGTGACCGTCAGGGACCGCGACACGATGAAACAGGCCAGGGTGCACGTGTCCAAGCTGTCGGACTACATAATCGAATACTTCAAAAGATAAGTAAAAGCAATAAAAAGGGACAGGCTGCTTTATTAAAGTAGCCTGTCCCGAATGGCACTAACTTAAGGTTTTCGCTTCTTAACACCCGTTGTTGTTGCCTCACAAATCTTTTGCGATAAACTCCGC
>JAPLKJ010000244.1 GCA_026388125.1 Elusimicrobiota bacterium | reverse complement strand
AGGAAGCCCGCGTAGTCCGCGCGCTGCCCCCAGCTCCACGGTTCCCCGTAAAAGCCTTCTATGACGCCCAGTTGATTCACAGCCATTTGTCACCTCTCAGAGTTTTACAGCAGCGGATTTGAAACTACGCCGTCGGCGAGCTTCGGTTCGAACCAGGTGGACTTGGGAGGCATCACCTGGTTGTCGTCGGCCACCGAAATAAGTTCTTCCAGCGTTGTGGCGAACAGCGCGAAGGCGGCCGCCATCTCCCCCGAGTTCACGCGCTTCTCGAGCTCCCCGAGGCCGCGTATGCCGCCCACGAAATCCACGCGGTCGGACTTGCGCAGGTCCCGGATGCCCAGCACTTTCTCCAGCACCAGGTCGGACAGCACGCTCACGTCCAGCGCCTTCACCGGGTCCTCCTGCATAGTGGGGGTCTTTACGGCGGGTTTGAGCAAATACCACTTGCCGCCCAGGTACAGCCCGAACTCGCGGCGCGCGGCGGGCTTCGCCTGCCCCGCGGTTTCCTTCACGTCGAAACTTTCTTTCACTTTGGTCAGGAACTGCTCCGGGGTAAGGCCGTTGAGGTCTTTCACCACGCGGTTATAGTCCCAGATCTTCATTTCGTTCACAGGGAAGGCCGCGGCCAGATAGACGTTGTAAGGCTCCGTCCCGGTGTGCGCTCGGCCCCGCTCCGCCACCATGAATTTCTTGACGCGGCTGGCGGCCGCGCTGCGGTGATGCCCGTCGGCTATATAGACGGTCTTCTGGCGCTCGGAAGCGTCGGAGATGGTCTTTATGTCGGCGTCGTCGTTAATGACCCACAGGGTGTGGATCACGCCGCCCTGGCCGGCGGCGGAGAACTCGGGGGCGTTCTTCACGGTCTTCTTTATCACGGCGTCTATCTCGGGGATAGGCTTGAAAGCGATGATGCCGGGACCGGTCTGCGCCTTCACGTACTTTATCTGGTTCACACGGTCGTCCTCTTTAACGGGGCGGGTGAACTCGTGCTTGCGGATGCGGTTGGCGTCGTAGTCGTCCACGCAGGCGCCCACCATCAGGCCGGTCTGGATATGCTGGCCCATCTGCAGGCGGTACACGTAGAAGCAGGGCTTTTCCTCGCGCACCAGCACGCCCTGGTCGAGCATCCTGCGGAAATTCTCGGCCGCTTTCTCATAGACCGCCGGCGCGTGCACGTCGGTGCCGGGCGGCAGGTCTATCTCTGCCTTGGAAACGTGCAGGAAGCTCAGCGGCTTGCCCTTGGCCAGCTCCCGGGCCTCCTCGGAATCCAGCACGTCGTAGGGCGGCGCTATGATCTCCTGGGCTTTGCCCTTAGCGGGGCGTATGCCGCAGATGGGCGTGAATAAGGGTAGTTTGGACATGGCTTGGACCTTGTTAGCTATAAACTGACAGGCTGGTAAGCCTGTACGGGCCGCCTTATGCGGCCGCGTACGTGCCTACCAGCCTGCCGGCGCGGTACTTATATTTTATCTCCGTTCACCGCGTGCTTGCGCACGCCGTTGAGCAGGTAGTCGGCTATCTGCTCGGCGGCCTGCCTGGCCACGGTAACCTGCGCGTCCTTGGTGGAGGCCGCTATGTGCGGCGTGCAGATGATCTTCCCCACGCCGAAGAAAGGATGCTCGGTGGCGGGCTCCTTGGCGTAAACGTCGCAGGCGAAGCCGGCTATCTGGCCGCTTTCCACGCCGGCCTTGATATCCTCTTCCACCATGATGCCGCCGCTGGCGCAGTTGATCAGGCGCACGCCTTTCTTCATTTTGGCGATGGTGTCCTTGTTAATCATGCCTTTCGTGGCCGGGTTGATGGTCACGTGGTAGGTGATGAAGTCGCTTTTGGCGTACAGCTCGTCGAGCGTGACCACTGTCACCCCGAGCTCTTTGGCACGGGCGGGCGTCATGGCGGGGTCGAACACGATAACGTTCATCCTGAGGCCCTTGGCGCGGTCGGCCACCACGGCGCCGATGTTGCCGCAGCCCACCACGCCCAGCGTCTTGCCGGTCAGTTCCACGCCTTCGAACTTGCTCTTCTCCCATTTGCCGGCGTGCGTGGAGGCGTTGGCCTGCGGGATGTGGCGCGCCAGCGCCATCATCATGGCCACGGCGTGCTCGGCGGTGGAAACGGTGTTGCCGAAGGGCGTGTTCATAACCAGCACTTTCTTTTCGCTGGCGGCTATCACGTCTATGTTGTCCACGCCGGCTCCGGCGCGGGCCACGGCTTTCAGTTTCTTGGCCGCTTCTATGATGTCGCGGGTAAGCGTAGTGGCGGAGCGCACTATTATCGCGTCGAACTCGCCGGCGCAGGCCTTCAGCTCCTCCGGCTTCATGCCGGTCTTCACCACGGGCTCGAGCCCTTTGTCCTTCAGCACTTTCTCGCAGAGGGAATCGGCTTTGTCGGCAATAAGGACTTTCATCATTTCACGGTCTCCTTGATGTATTCTTTGGCTACGGCAACGTAGGCCCAGTCCAGCCAGTGGGTAAGGGCTTCTATATCGGAAGTCTCTACGGTGGCGCCGCACCACACGCGGATGCCGGCCGGGGCCTTGCCGTAGGAATTGATGTCGTAGGCCACGCCCTCTTTATCGAGCATGGAGGTTATTTTTTTGGCGGCCTTGGTCTTGTCCTCGTCGGACAGCTTCTGGAACCACCCGGCTTTTATTTTAAAGCAGACGGAAGTGTTGGAGCGGGTCTCCTTGGTCTCGGCCAGGAAGCCGATCCACTCCGACTTCTCCACCCAGCGCTCGAAAGCGGCCAGGTTGGCGTTGGAGCGCTTCACGAGCCCCGGCAGGCCGCCCACGGTCTCGGCCCACTTCAGGGCGTCTATGGCGTCCTCCACGCACAGCATCGACGGCGTGTTGACGGTGTTGTATTCCAGCTCGCCGGGCAGCAGCTTCTTTTCGTCCACGAGGCGGAAGATCTTGGGCACGGGCCAGGTGATATTGGCGTTCTGCTCCTCCATGCGCTTCACGGCCTTGGGCGAAAGGATGATGACGCCGTGCGCCGCTTCGCCGCCCAGCACTTTCTGCCAGGAGAAGGTCACCACGTCGAGCTTGGTGAAGTCCAGCTCCATGGCGAACACGCCGGAGGTGGCGTCGCAGATCACCAGGCCTTCGCGGTCGGCGGGCAGCCAGTCGAGGTTCGGCACTTTCACGCCGGAGGTGGTGCCGTTCCAGGTGAAGATGATGTCGTTCTTCGCGCCGGCCTTCGTCAGGTCGGGGAGTTTGCCGTAGTCGGCCTTGTACTCGTTCACATTGGGGAGTTTGAGGTACTTTTTGGCGTCGGTCATCCAGCCTTTGCCGAAGGATTCCCAGCCGAAAATGTCCACCGGCCGGGGGCCGAGCAGGGTCCACATGGCCAGTTCCACCGCGCCGGTGTCGGAACCGGCTACCACGCCTATGCGGTAATCGGCGGGCAGGTTCAGCACTTTTTTCATGCGGTCGGACACTTCCTGCAGGCGGGCCTTGCCTTCCTTGGAGCGGTGGGAACGGCCCACCAGCGCGTTCTTCAGCGCGTCCACGGTCCAGCCGGGGCGCTTGGCGCACGGGCCGGAAGAAAAGTTCGGACATTTGGTCTTAAGCGTAGGTTTTTCCATTGTAAATCTCCCTGGGTTTTCTTCGCGTATGATCACGCGCTCGCTTATATTTAATTATATTAGCCGTAAATTTGCAACCCGCACCCCGGGCGTTTGCGTTTTTTGGCCGCAAAAAGGCCCGCCCTGGCGACGCGCAGGCCGCAGCCTCCTGCGCGCCCCCGAGGCAGGCCCCCGTCACTTGCCGGCCTCAGAGCAGGTTCTTTTCCTTGAAACTGCAAAACCCCCCTTTGGCCACTATCACGTGGTCCAGCAGCTCTATGCCCAGCAGCCGGCCGGCCTGCACCAGCCGCTTGGTCAGCGACAGGTCCTCGTCCGAAGGCTCCAGGCAGCCGGAGGGATGGTTGTGCGCCACTATCACGCTGGCGGCCAGGTTCTTCACCGCCGGCTCGAACACCTCGCGCGGATGCACCAGGTTATAGTTGAGCGTGCCCACCGAAACTATCTCGCGCTTTATCTCCTGGTTGCGGGTGTCCAGGTAGAACACCACGAAATGCTCCTTTTTCTGCTCGCGGATGTCGCGCAGCTCCTCCCAGATGTCGCGCGGCTTAAGGTAGATGCCGTTCTTTTTCCCGGAGAGGAACCGCCGGCCGAGCTCGAATACGGCCATTATTTCGCAGGCCCGGGCCGGCCCCAGGCCCGGCGCGGCCTTAAGCTCGGCGAAGCCCGCCCGGGCGATCTCCCCCCGGCCGAACTTCCGCAGCAGCTCGCCAGAGAGGTCCAGCACGTTCTTCCCGCGCGTGCCGGTGCGCAGGATGATGGCCAGCAGCTCCTCCTCGCTGAGCTTGTCCGGCCCGTAGCGCATCATCTTTTCCCGCGGCCGCTCCACGCGCGGCATGTCCTGAATAGCTCCGGCTCCTTTCATAAAGCCCCCTTTTTGCCGTAAGTTCACGGCAATAGCATAGCAGGCCAACCCGTCATAGGCGTGTCGGGTTGGAAAAACGCGGCTTCCCGGCCGCGGCATGGATCTCGATCAGCTAAAGAAAAAAGCCCGCCATAAAGCGGGCTTTTTTCTTAACGGGCTGCTGTGGGAATTTTCCGTCCTTATCCGCCCCCGCCGTCGAACGAGAACGAGGAGGCCGGGGGTTCGGGGATAGTGTTCACCACGGACAGGAACGTGCGGCTGTCGTTCTCGCGGATGCCGTCGGTGTTGACCTCGGCCGGGACCGTGTTGCCGTCTTCATCGGTAAGCTGCACTTCTACGGTATAGGTCCCTTCGGCGAGCTGCCGGGGTTGCCAGGTGGTAGACAGCCCCCGGCTGAACAGGAAGTTCTCGGCGGGAACGTCCTGGTTGCCGCCGTCGGAGTTCTGCGAGGGGTACAGCGAGCCGGACGGCTTGTCCAGGGGCGCCGTTCCTTCCGTAAGGACCGAGGCATTTCCTTTAGCGTCTATCAGGCGCACCGAATAGCGGAGCTTCCGGCTCCTGTTATCCAGGGCTATAAAGGAAAGTTTCACTTTCCCGCCGGGCGTAATAACGTTAGGATAGACGCTCAGGTCCTTCACCAGCGGCGGCAGCAGCCTGGAAGCCGATTCCATTACGGCCCTTGTGTAGCCGGCCGCCGTTCCCACGCGCTCGCGGCTTATCTCCGGCATCCTTGAGACCATGGTCCTGCCCGTGTTGGAGCCATGGCCGCTGTTGCCGCCCGGTTTGTCTTTCCAGAAGATGTAAGTGTCCTTGCCGCCGCCGTACGAGCCGCGCGCCCCGAAAGTAACATCTTCGCCGGACCTGGACGCTTCCGGGGAAGGCACCCAGAACGGCACCCCGGTCTCCGGGTTCAGCCAGGAGGCCAGGCGGGAGCGCGTGTCGTCCTGCAGCAGCTGATAATATACGTACGGCGCCCTGGAGGAGTCTATCTCCGGTACCTGGCCGATCTCGCCGAAAAAAGCCGCGTACTCCTCCAGCCCCTCCGACAGGAAATGTTCGATGTTAGCCGCGTGCGCCGGAACGGCCATATCCTGCGTAAGGTGGCAGATCACGCCCAGCGCCTGGTACGCGTCCCCGGGCTTCAACGCTTTGTAGTTCCCGAGCACCCCGCCGGGATTCTTCTTATTGCCCGTTTCCCAGATCTCCCTTGGTCTGCCTCCGTTGTCCTTCATCATATCCGCGTGGCCGCTTTCGGAGGCCGAGCCGTCCTTAAGAATGGACGAGGCCCTGTCCAGGTCGGGGTAGGCGTCCTTATTTATCCGCTTCAGCGCCTCTTTCGCTATTTTTTTATGGGTAGAACCGAAAAGGGAATGCCACCGGGTATCTCCGCCGGGGCCGGCCTCCTGCGCGGAAGCGCACGTTCCGCCCGCCAGCAGCAGCGCCATCACAAGGCTGAAAGTTTTTTCATTCATTCTATAGAACCTCATATACTCTACATGTCAAACGGCAAGCACAAGGTGTCATAGATATTCTATGCTGTTGCGGCGTAAAGTATAAGGGGCAAAAGGCTTAGTCTAAGGATGTCATTGGACCTATGGAGCCCTTGACAAAAAAGCCCCGGCCGGGCCCGCGCCGGCGGGCAGCGCCGATCCAAGGCCAGGGATATTATCCCCTTCGAACTTATTCCTGTTTTTCAGCCCTTTCAGCCGGCGGCGGGCAGGAGCGCTTTTTGAAGCAGGGCCTTTACCAGCTGGACCTTGAAGCGGTTCTTGGTCAGGAGCCGGATTTCTTTTACGGCGAGCTCCCCCGCCGCCGCAGCCGTTATTTCGTCGGGCCGCTTCCCTTCCAGGAACGCCTCAACGGCTTTCAGCCTGAACGGAACGGGCGCCACGGCGCTCAGCACAAGCCTTGCGCCCCTGATCTTCCCGCCGCCGGAATAAAGAAGGCAGGCTAGACCGGCTATGGGGAAATCTATGGAGTTCCGTATCCTGAACTTGTGGTAACTTTGGGCGCTGCGCGGCCGCGGCGCCGGCACCAGTATTTCCTCCACCAGCTCGTCCTGGTCCAGCACGGTGGACCTTAAAACCCCGGCTGTGAAAAATTCTTCGGCCGCCACGGTACGTTTGGTGGTTCTTATCTTTGCGCCAAAGGCCACCAGCGCCGGCGCCAGGTCAGAAGCGTTCACGGCCACGCAGCTGCAGTCGATGCACCGCTTAGCCTCCGCGCGCAGCGCCTCCGGGCTGAAACCTTTACTTTCGGAGCATTTGGTGCGGGCGCAATGCGCGCCGCTATCGGCGTTCAGCGCCAGCAGCGGGCTAACGGCCGCGCGCTCTTTCTTTTCAGGCCGGCCGCCGCCTAGGTAAACGTCTATCGCCCGCGCGGCCCTGCGCCCGGCGGCTATAGCGTGAATGACCGACGCCGGACCGCTCACGGCGTCCCCGCCCGCGAAAACCCCGGGCAGATCGGTGGCCTGCGTGGTTTCATCCGCAACTATCAGGCCCCGCAGCGTCTTAACGCCCGCGGCGTAGCCTAGTTCCGCGGCCTGGCCGATGGCCAGAATTATCTGAGGCCCCCTTCCGTTGGTAACCTTGATACCCTCCTCCAGTGTCTCCTCGACCTCCTCGGGCAGGGCCGGCATCTCATTTCTCTGCTCCAGCGATACCATCTCAACGCTGCCGGCGCCCAGTCTCTGCGCCGTGCGCGCCACGTCCACCGCCACATTGCCGCCGCCGATAACCAGCACGTTCCTGCCTGCCGGCCTGCGGCCGGGCCCGCCCTCCGTAAGGAAAGCCATGCCGGACGTGAGCAGTTCCGCCTTCTCAAGCCGGAGGTTTTTCTGCGCCCAGGCGCCGGTGGCCAGGAACACGCTGTCGAATTCTTTGCGCAGGGCGCGCAGGGAAACGCCGCGGCCTATCTCCGCGTTCAGTTCAAAACTTATCCCCATAGCTTCCAGCGCCGCTATCTGGGCGCGGACCAGGTTCCTGGGCAGCCGGTACGCCGGGATGGCATAGGCCAGCATTCCGCCCGCGCGGGGCAGCCGCTCGAACACCGTCACCTGGTGGCCGGCCAGCCTCAGGTAATAAGCCGCCGCCAGCCCGGCCGGGCCCGACCCCGCCACCGCCACTTTTTTCTTTGTCCGCTTAACGGGAGGCTTCATAAGTTCGGCCGCATGTGCAAGAATATGAGCGCCGAGGGTCCGCTCCAGGGCGCGGATAGACACCGCTTCGTCGAACCCGCCGCGGTTGCAATGGCTTTCGCAGAGATGCGGGCAGACGCGGCCCGTCAGGGCAGGCAGAGGATTGTTCTTAAGGATGATAGCCGCCGCGGCGCTAAGGTCCCCCGCCCGCACCAAGGCAAGATAGTCCGCAACCTCCACGTTCCCGGGGCAGGCCGTTGTGCAGGCCGGCGCGGCTGCCCTAACGCCGCCGAATACCGAGTGATAACGGTTCTCGCCCAGCAGCGCGCCGCAATGCGTTCCGCCTTTCCGCAGGCAATGGAACTGGTCGTCCGGCGTGCGGTAGTACCAGCACCGGGGCTCCTGGCAGAGGTTCCCGGCTATGGTGGCCATATTCCTGAGCTGCGGGGAAGCCACGCTGCGCGCCGCCTCGGCTAGAAGCCTGTAGTTCGCGTTAACGGCTTTGTGCGCGGCTATTTCATTCAGCGGCGTCAGCGCGCCTATGCGCAGCCCGCTGCGCCCCCCGGAAATATAGCTCAGGCCGGGGATGGTTTTAAGGTCCACCACCAGCGCCGGGCTTTCTTTGTGGATCTTGTCCTTGAGGGCGCCCAGCGCGTCGGTGCCGCCGGCTATAGCCAGCGCCCGGCCCTTCGGCCCGGAGAGGGCGGCGACCGCCTCTTTGAGCGACTTCGCCGGCAGATGAACGAAATTTTTCATCGCCATAAGTTACGCCTTCCCCAATGCCCGCAGGACTTTTTCAGGCTTTACCGGGATATCGTCTATCCTTACGCCGATAGCGTTGTAAATAGCGTTGAGCACCGCGCGCGGGGTGCAGGTAAGCGTGCCCTCGCCTATGCCGCACGCGCCGTACTCGCCGGCGCCCCGCCACACCTCCAGCAGGGCGGGGTCGATGTCCGGCATGTCCGCCATGGTCGGGATCTTATAATCCAGCCAGTTGAAGTTAAGCGGAAAGCCGGTGGCCTCGTCGTAAATTATTTCCTCGGTCAGGGCCTCGCCGAGCCCCGTTACCTGCCCGCCTATCTGCTGGGCTTCCGCGCCGGAGGCGTACATTACGGTGCCGCAATCGTTCAGGACCACCAGCTTCAGCACCTGCACCCGGCCCGTGCTCGTATCCACTTCCACTTCGGCGAAATTGGCGATATACGGAACGCCGGTCTTTTCCGGGTTGGGCGGCCGGCCCGTTTCCACCACCACGGGCAGCATGTCCCCCCGCATGAACACGTCCCTGACCGTAATACTTTTGCCCGGGCCCGCTTTGCGGTGAACGCGCCCGCCGGTTATGTCCAGGTCTTCGGGCTTAGCCTTCAGAAGCTTCGCCGCTTTTTCCAGCAGCCGCGCTTTCACTTCGCGGGCGGCATGGGCGATTACCTCGGACTGCAGGTAGGAAACGGCGCTGTCGGTCTGCACGCAGTCCTTCAGGCTGGTTTCGGTGTCCACCGTGTGCGGCCAGACGATATCTTCCGGGCCGATGCCGAGGAAGCCCAGCGCTTCGGCGCAGCCCAGCACGTTGCAGGTATTGGAGCCCGTGCCGGTCTCCACCGTGGGCGCGTCCAGCACTACGCTGCAATCCGGGTTCACCGTTATCCTTACGCGTATTTCGCCGCGGCGCGCTTCCTGCCACTCGGCGTGCCAGGCGGGATGGAAAGAAAAGCCCACACCGCGTTTCTTTACCCGGTCATGCACCGGCCCCGCGCCCGGCTTGTGGCGTTTCGCCGCCCAGCCTATCCTTTTGGCCCCTTCGCGCAGCACCGCAGTCAGGCTTTTGTCCGGCAGGCCGCCCCACTCGTGCCCGAAGTTCTTCAGCGCCAGGTCGATGGGGTCCATGCCGAGCTTCTCCGCCAGCATATCCACCACATGGCCGAAGATCAGGTTGAACTGGGAATTGCCCACTCCGCGCATCATGCAGGCGGGGAGCTTGTTGGTATAAACGCCGTAGGATTCCATCCGGACGTTGAGGATGTGGGCCAGCGCCGCCTCGGTGATCTCGGTGGGGGCGAATTTCAGGGCGAACATGGTGTGGTCGGCGTAAGCCCCGGAATTCCCGATGGATTTGAAATACATGGCCGTGATGGTGCCGTCTTTTTTGGCGCCCACTTTGCCGGTGTAAATGGCCGGCTGGCGGGAATCGTGGAAGCTTTCCCGGCGGCTGTGCCTGAATTTTACGGGCCGGCCCGTCCTTTTCGAAAGCAGCGCGGTGAAAAGGAAGAACGGCTGGTCGCCGGTATCCCCGCGCCCGAACTGCCCGCCTACGTAAGAACTTATCACGCGGACCTTGTTCAGCGGCAGGTTCAGCATCTGGCTGATATGCATCCTGGACTGGTCCGCCTCGTAGGAATTGGACAGCACGGTGAGCTTGTCGGGCTTCCAGTCCACCAGGCAGCACCAGTTATCCAGTGAAGCCTGCGTGGCGTTGTGGTGGATAGAAGTCGCTTCGATCACTACCTCCGCCTGTGCAAAGCCTTTATCCGCGTCCCCTTTGTCCACGAACACGTCACTTCCCCCCACGACGTCTTTGGGAAGGATATTGCGCGGGGCTATCTCGGGATGAATTATCGGCGCGCCCGGCTGCATCGCCGCAATTGGATCGAGTACGAAAGGGAGGACTTCCCACTCTATCTTTATAAGCCTGAGCGCCTCCTCGGCTATTTGCTCGCTCTCGGCCGCCACCACCGCGCCCACCTCGTCGGTGGCCCAGCAGGCGTGGCCGCCCAGCACGCGCCTGTCGCGGAAATGGCGCCACATCATGCGCTCGTAGGAGACCGTATCCACGCCGTCGGTCCAGCCGGCGCTGGTTGGCTTAAGCGCGGCAACTTCGGGGTCTTTATAGGTGAGGACGGCTTTTACGCCGGGAAGTTGTTCGGCCCTGCTCGCGTCCAGGCTTTTTATGCGCGCGTGGGCGTACGGGCTGCGCAGCACTTTGGCGTACAGCAGGCCGGGATACCGGCTTTTCAGCGTAAGGTCGTCGGCGAACTCCGTCTTGCCGGCGGCTTTCTCCAGCGCGTCTATCCGGGGGCGGTAAGAACCGATGAAGCTGCGGGGCACGCGGGGCTTGTAGGGGGTTTTAGCGCCGCTGCCGGAGGGCCGCTCTTTCACGGCTTGCCTCCTTCCGGCTCCGGCTCACGGCTGGCGCGCTGCACCGCCCGCGCAATGCCGCCGTAACAGCCGCAGCGGCAGATGTTCCCCGAAAGGCCTTCTTTTATCTCGCCCAGCGTAGGTTCCGGCTTTTCCTTCAGCAGGGCTTTTGCCGCCATCACGAAACCGGGCGTGCAGAACCCGCACTGCATGGCCGTGCCGTAGCCGGGCTCGCACTGCCCGGCGAAAGCCCGGATAAGCGGGTCGTTCGCGGAAAGGCCCTCGATGGTAAGGATCTCATGCCCGTGCGCCTCTACCGCCAGTTTCATGCACGACAGGACCGCTTTCCCGTCCATGATAACGGTGCAGGCGCCGCAGGCGCCTTCGTCGCAGGCCACTTTAAGGCCGGTATAACCGAGCTTCTCCCGCAGCAGATAGGAAAGGGTCATCGCCGGTTCAATGTCGCGGCCCGGCTCGAACTCATGCCATTGGCCGTTTATCTTTATCTTTACCGGAGTTTTTTCCGCCGCGGGCGCAGGCTGCCCTGGTCTTATCTTCATGCGCTCCCCCTCATGTTATCCGCTGCGGCGCCCCCGCGCCAAGGCCGCCGCCGGCGGGAAAAAAATATGCCGGGGGCTTAAAAAGATAAGCCCCCGGCACGTAAGCTGACCTTATTGCTGCGGGAAGTCGAAAGCGGCGGCTTCCTCTGCCACGGCGTTGCAGCGCTTGCCCGTAGCGTCGGTCATCTTGGTGCGCATATAGCCCTTCTCGCCCCAGGACGCGCCCCAGCTGTTGCGCATTATCCAGATGCCTTTACCGGGGGGCAGGTTGCCGTTCTCGTCGAACGCGGCGCCCTCG
>JAPLKJ010000212.1 GCA_026388125.1 Elusimicrobiota bacterium | reverse complement strand
AACTTCCGTATAGGCAGGCGGCGGCTTTCCGTCGAGTTCAAAAAACCTTGGGAATTACTACTTAATTTTAATTCTGCGCGCGCAGAAATTAATAATTTTTCTGCGGATTTTTTTAAAAGCAAAAAAGTTCGGAGAGGGAGGGATTCGAACCCTCGAAGGTTTGACCCTTACAGGTTTTCGAGACCTGCTGTTTCAACCACTCACACACCTCTCCAGCTAAAACTGCCTTGCTTGGTATATTATCGCAAATTTGGCGGAAGGGGAGGGATTCGAACCCACGGTACGGATTAACCGTACACCGGTTTTCAAGACCGGCGCCTTAAACCACTCGGCCACCCTTCCAATGGCGCGCCATTAAAGGGCGCTTACTGCAAAGAATGCTTCAACTGTTTTCTGACCTCGCGCCTTCCATCGCCGGATTTTAAATATAGCTCCCGGTCGGTTGCATCCTGTTCGTTGCTATACGCCTCGTAATAAATCAGCTTCGCCGGGAGTTTGTGCCTTGTAGATTCAACTTTCCCGCGGTTATGTTCTTCGATGCGCCGTTTCAAATCGCTGCTTCTGCCTGTATACAAGGTAGCGTCCTTAAGGCCCAGCAAATACACGTAATACATGCGTTACAAGACTTCTTACGGGATTCGCCCGCTAACTCAGCGGGCGCCCGCCGTACTGGCGGGCGAACCCACGGTACGGATTAACCGTACACCGGTTTTCAAGACCGGCGCCTTAAACCACTCGGCCACCCTTCCCTTTATCGTGCGCCGGACGCCTGCTGTGTCCGGTCCAGTAATGATATAATATAAAATTATAAGAGCATCTTTGAAGAGCGGGGACAATAATGGGCAAACTTTTCGGCACTGACGGTATCCGGGGCGTACCCTGGGAATATCCTTTCACCCCTGATTTTATCCGCAGCATAGGCTACGCGGCCTCTCTGGTCCTGCCTAAGTGCAAGACCGGCGTGCACGACCAGACCGTGGTGCTGCTGGGCATGGATTCCCGCGCTTCCGGCAAGCTGATAAAGAAATACCTGGTGGAAGGTCTTTGCGCCAGCAAGCTGAAGGTGGTGAACCTGGGCATAGTGCCCACCCCTGCCGTAGCCTACCTGGTGAAGCGCGAACAGGCCGATTTCGGCATAGTGATCTCCGCCAGCCATAACCCGCCCGAGTTCAACGGCATAAAGTTCTTTTCCAGCGACGGCCTGAAGCTCAGCGAGGCCATCGAGGGTAAGATAGAGAAGCTGCTGCTGGGCAAGAAGCCGCTGGCTTTCCGCCCGGCTTTCCCGCACCTGGTAAAGAAAGATTTTTCCGTCGATTACGAAAGGTTCCTCAAGAGCACCCTGCCGCACGGCTTCACCCTTAAGGGCGTGAAGCTGCTGCTGGACTGCGCCAACGGCGCCGCTTACAAGATAGCCCCGCGCATCTTCCGCGACCTGGGCGCCACCGTCAAGGTGATAGGCGACAAACCCGACGGCAAGAACATCAACGTGGAATGCGGCGCGCTGCACACCGGCAAAATGGCGGCCGAGGCCAGGGCCTGGGGCGCTTTCTGCGGCATCAGCCTGGACGGCGACGCAGACCGCTGCATGTTCGCCGACGAGAAAGGTTCGGCGCTGGACGGGGACGACATTATCTCCATTACCGCGCCTTACCTTAAGAAACACGGCCGGCTTACGAATAACGGCGTCTCGCTCACTTTCATGTCCAACTACGGGCTGCTCCGGTACCTGGAAGGCCAGGGCATCAGCGTAACGCAGGTGCCCGTGGGCGACAAGAACGTCACCGAGGCCATGCAGAAAGAGGACCTGAAGCTGGGCGGCGAGTCCAGCGGGCATATTATTTTCAGCGAGTTCGCTCCCACCGGCGACGGTATCCTTACAGCGCTGCAGACGCTGGCGGCCGTAATGGCCATGAAACAGCCTTTCAGCTGGTTCCGCAAGCACTGGAACCGCTATCCCCAGGTGCTGGGTTCGCTGAAAGTGGCGCACAAGCCGCCGCTGGCCGATGTGCCCGGCTTCTCGGAAAAAGTTTCGCGGTTCGAAAAAACGCTGGAGGGCAACGGGCGCATCTTCGTGCGCTATTCGGGCACGGAGCCCCTGCTGCGCCTGCTGGTGGAGGGCGAGTCGGCCCCCGAGATAAAGGCCATCGCCGACGACCTGCTGGAGCATTACAGGAAGCATTCAGGCGCGCTGGTGGCCGGTAAATAGTTTTTACGCTTTATTTTCGCGGTACGGAGGTTTTCAATGAGGCACGTTAAACTCGGTGTAAACATAGATCACATCGCCACGCTGCGCCAGGCGCGCATGGAGAAGAACCCCGACACGGTGGAAGCCGCGCGCGTGGTTTACAGCTCCGGCGGCGACATGGTGGTGATGCACCTGCGCCAGGACCGCCGGCACGTGCAGGACGCCGACCTCGAGCGGGTGCGCCAGGACGTTAAAGGCAACCTGCACCTCGAGATAGCCGCCATCCCAGAGATGGAGAAGATAGCGCTGCGCATCCGCCCCGATTCCGTCTGCCTGGTGCCGGAAAGCCCGAAGGAAGTCACCACGCAGGGCGGCCTGAAGCTGGACGGCCGCAGCAAGGAGCTGGAGAAGACCATAAAGAACCTTTCCGCCGCCGGCATCGAAGTCGACATTTTCTGCGACCCCGAGCCGCAGGCCATACGGGCCGCGCACAACATGGGCGCGGACGGCATAGAGTTGTGCACCAGCAAATATTCCGAAGCCTGGGGCAATAAACTGCAGGCCAAGGAACTGGAGAAGCTGCAGCTGGCCAGCTTCCTGGTGAAAGAGCTGAAGATGCAGCTCCATTCCGGGCACGGCCTCGATTATTACAACGTGGCGCCCGTGGCGCGCATAGAGGGCATGGACTGCCTGAACATCGGCTTCTCGATAATCTCGCGGGCCATGTTCGTGGGCCTGAAGAACGCCGTGTCGGAAATGAAGAGGCTTATACAGTAATAGCGCCGTTGTGCTGGCAGGCTGGCGGGCTTTTTGCGTTCGTACGCACTGGCTTCCCAGCCTGCACGCATATTAGCCGGTCAGGGGTCACAAGGAATTTTCTATGTGCGGAATAACCGGATACATCGGGGAACAGAACGCGGCCGACATACTTATCGACGGGCTTAAGCGCCTGGAATACCGCGGCTACGATTCCTGCGGCATAGCGGTGGTGGATTCCAAGAACGCGCTTTACCTGCGCCGCGTAAGCGGCCGGGTGGCTGCCCTGGAGACGCTGGTGGCCAAGGGCCCGCCCAAGGGCGGCAGGACCGGCGTGGGGCATACGCGCTGGGCCACGCACGGGGCGCCCTCCGAAGACAACGCCCACCCGCATACGGATTGTTCCGAGCAGGTGGTGGTGGTCCATAACGGCATAATCGAGAACTACCTGGCGCTCAAGGAAAAACTGCTGGCCCAAGGCCATAAATTCAGGTCCGAGACCGATACCGAAGTTATAGCCCACCTGATAGAGGAAAAGCTCAAGCATTTGCACGTGCAGGAAAAAGCCGTGCGCTCCGACATGCTGGAGCCGGTGTTCTTCGAAGCGTTCCGCCACGCGGTGGGCGAGCTGAAAGGCTCTTTCGCCCTGGCCGTGGTATGGGCGCGCTGCCCGGGCATGATCATGGCCGCCCGCATGTACAGCCCGCTGGTGATAGGGCTGGGCAAAGGCGAGCATTTCATAGCCTCCGACGTTTCCGCTTTCCTCAAGCACACCAAGCGCGTCATCTTCGTCAACGACGGGGAAATGGCCGCGGTGCGCAAAGATTCCATGGATTTCTATACCTTCCAGGGCAAGAAAACCTCGCACGAGCCGGTAACCATACAGTGGGATTCCACCATGGCCGAGAAGGGCGGCTACCGCCATTTCATGCTCAAGGAGATCCACGAGCAGGCCGAGGCCGTGGAGAACACGCTGCGCGGCCGGCTGCTGCCGCTGGACGGAGAAGTGCTCGGGCGCGAGCTGCTGATGCCCGTGGAGTTCATGCGCGCGATGGAGACCGTACAGTTCATAGCCTGCGGCACGGCTTACCACGCGGGCATGGTAGGGCGCGGCCTGTTCGAGCATTTCGGCATCAACGCCGAGGCGGATTTCGCCTCCGAGTTCACCGACCGGGCCAAGCTCCTGGATAAAAATACGCTGGTGGTGGCCATCTCCCAGTCGGGCGAGACCGCCGATACTATTTTCGCCGTGCGGGAAGCCAGGGCCGGCGGGGCTAAAGTGCTGGCCATAACCAACACCGTCGGCTCCACGCTTACCCGCGAGGCCGACTACGTGCTGCATACGCATTGCGGGCCCGAGATAGGAGTGGCCTCCACCAAAGCTTTCCTGGGCCAGCTGGCCGCCATTTACCTGGTGGCCGGGCATTTCGCGGCGGCCAAGGGGCTTATGGACAAGACCGACGCGCGCGCCTACGCCGAGGAACTGCTGCGCATCCCGCGGCATATAGAGGAAATACTGGCGCGCGAGGCCGAGATAGAGAAAATAGCGGCCGCCTTCGCCTCCAGCGAACATTTCCTGTTCATCTCGCGCCGCCTTAATTTCCCCATCGCGCTGGAAGGCGCGCTGAAGATAAAGGAAATTTCCTACGTCCACGCCGAAGGCTACGCCGCCGGCGAGATGAAGCACGGGCCCATAGCCATAATCTACAAAGGCATGCCGCTGCTGGCGGTGGCCCCGTCCTCGTCGTCGCTGGACCTGATGGCCGGCAACGTGGAGGAAGCCAAGGCGCGCGGCGCCGACGTGGTGGCTATCGTGGACGAGGATTCGAAGAAGACCGTGAAGGCGTCGCGCTACATCGTGCTGCCGCGCACCGGCGAGCTTTTCTCGCCGCTGCTTACGGTGATACCGCTGCAGCTGTTCGCTTATTACGTGGCGCTGGCCAAGAAATGCGACATAGACAAGCCGCGCAACCTGGCCAAGAGCGTAACGGTGCGCTGATGCCCGCGAAGAATAAAAATATCATGCCCGGCCTGTTCGGGCTCGGCGTGGACCTTATCGAGGTCTCCAGGCTGCGCCGCCTGGCCGAACGCAATCCTTCGTTCCTGAAGCGGTTCTTCACGCCCGGCGAACTGGCCTATTCGCTGAAAAGCAAAAATAAATACGAGCGGCTGGCCGCGCGCTTCGCGGTGAAGGAAGCGGTGATAAAAGCGCTGGACGCCAGGGACCTGGCGCTGAAAGATATCGAGGTGGAGAATACCCTGAGCGGCCGGCCGGTGGTGACGGTAAAAAAACTTCCCGCCGTTTCGCTGCTGGTGTCCATCTCTCACACCGCCCGGCACGCTGTGGCCGCCGTGGTGGCGTTCAAAACAGGCAAATGAAAACCCGCAAAATATCCGCGGCCGCTCTGAGGCCGCTGCTGAAGGCCCGCTCCCGCGATTCGCATAAAGGCGATTACGGCCACGTGCTGGTGGTGGCCGGTTCGCGCGGCATGACGGGCGCGGCGGTGCTGGCCGCCCGGGCCGCGCTGAAGGCCGGGGCCGGGCTGGTTACCGTGGCCTGCCCGGATACGGAAAGGCGGCTGGTGGCGCTGGCGCTGCCGGAAGCCATGACCTTCGGGGGCGCCTCGAGGAACGGCAGTTTCGCCCTCAAAGCCGCTGGGCAGATAGCGGCTCTGGCCCTTTCTAAAAAACCTGACCTTATACTGATAGGGCCGGGCCTTTCCTCGGCCGGCCAGGCTCCCGCTTTCGCGGTTAAGCTGCTTAAGCTGCTGCGGCTGCCGGCGGTGATAGACGCCGACGCGCTCAACGCCGTTGCCGCCGCCGGCCGTTTTCCCGCAGCCGCCCTGCCGCGGATCATAACCCCGCACCCGGGCGAGGCGCGCCGGCTGCTGGGCGCGGCTGTCGCGGACCGGCCCGCCGCCGCGGCTGCGCTGGCCGCCCTGTGCGGCGGCGTGGCCGTGCTCAAAGGGGCCGGCACTCTTATTTCGGACGGGGCCTCGGTCCTGCAGAACACCACCGGCGGGCCCGCGCTGGCAAAGGGCGGTTCCGGGGACGTGCTGGCCGGATTGTGCGCCGGGCTGTACGTTCAGGCCGGGCTCGCCCGCGGCTTCACGCTTAAGACCGCTTTCGAAACCGCCGCGCTGGCGGTCTACCTTCACGGCCTGGCCGGGGACCTGGCCGCGAGAAAATTTACCGAGCGGGGCGTGCTGGCGTCGGAGCTTATAGACGCGCTGCCCGCCGCCCTGCGGCGGCTGGGGAGCCGGCGATGAAAAAAAGAATGTCCGGCGAAGCGAGCGTGCTGGCGCATATAGAGAAAACCTTCCGCTTCCCGGCCGACCGCCGGCTGCTGCTGGGGCCGGGCGACGACTGCGCCGTGCTCAGCCACGCGCCCGGGCGTGACCTGGTGATAACCACCGACGAAATAGTCGAGGGCACCCATTACCTGGCGCGTTTCGCCGGGCCCGAAAAGCTGGCGCGCAAGCTGATGCGCATAAATTTGAGCGACCTGGCCGCCATGGGCGCGGTGCGGCCGGTGTCCTGCGTGGTGGGCGCGGGGCTGCGCAGGACCACCACGGCGGATTTCCTGCGGCGGTT
Source organism: Elusimicrobiota bacterium (assembly GCA_026388125.1). Lineage (GTDB taxonomy): Bacteria > Elusimicrobiota > Elusimicrobia > Elusimicrobiales > UBA9959 > UBA9959. Next base: position 15,896 of record JAPLKJ010000212.1, on the reverse strand, counting down.
CATCAGCGAGCTTAAAGCCGAGGCGCTGCGCTTCGGCATTTCCGTGGCGGGGGGCAACCTGGCCGGCGCCCGGGAAGACCATTTCTACATGACCGTGTGGGGCGAAGCCCGGCGCGGCTCGCTGATAACCCGCTGCGGGGCGCGGCCCGGCGACCTGCTGCTCAATATCGGCCCGCTGGGCGAGGCCGCGGCCGGCCTGGAAATACTGAAGCGCGGCAACGCCGCCGAGCTGCGGAAATTCCCCGGGCTGGTGAGCTCTTTCTGGGAGCCCCGGCCCATGCTCGCCGAAGGCCGGCTGATAGGCGAAAAAAAACTGGCCACCGCCATGCTGGACAACTCCGACGGCCTGCTGCGCAGCGCCGTCATCATTTCAAAGCTTTCGCGCTGCCGCGTTATCATCAGCCCAGGCGAAGCGGCCTGCTCGCCGGCGCTGCGCGCCTGGTGCGCCAAAGAAAGAACGGACTGGCGCTCGTACGCCATCAGCGGCGGCGAGGATTTCGGCCTGGTGTTCGCGGCGGACCCGGCGCTGCTCGCTAAAATTAAAAGGCTGCTGCCCGGCGCGCTGGTGGTAGGCCGGCTGGAAAAAGGCGCCGGCACGGAGATCGAGAATTTCAATGGCAAAGTCGGAAGTTTCGAGCATTTTTAAAAGTTCCGGGCCCGGGGCTACCGCCCGCCTGGCCGGGCTGTTCGCCCGCGCGCTGACCGGCGGCGAGACGCTGCTGCTGGAAGGGCCCATCGGCTCGGGGAAAACGTTCTTTACCAGGGAGCTCGCGCGGGCTTTGGGCGCGCGCAGCCTGCCTGTGAGCGCCAGCTTCAACCTGATGCGCTCCTACGGCGGCCGCCTGAAGCTGTACCATTTCGACCTTTTCCGGGCCGCCGAGGCCGACCTGGAGAACATCGGGCTGGAGGATTACCTGGGCCGCGCCGACGGCGTGACCGTGGTGGAATGGGCGGGCGCGGCGGCCGGGCTCACGGCCGGCTTCCCGCGGCTGCTGCTGGAATTCAGCCTGGCCGGCGGAGACCGGCGGGTGATAAAGGCCCGCTGCCCGGACCAGAGCGCGCTGGCGGCCTTTTTAAAGGTAAAAGAGGAATGGAAAAAAAACTGACGCTGGGGCTTTGCACTTCCGGCTCGCGGCTGAAAATAGCCGTGGCGGCCGGCGGCCGTATCAGCGCCATGCAAAGAAAGATCTTCAACCAGGAGCGCGTGATGTTCGCCCTGGTGCGCCGGGAACTGGCCAGGGCCGGCGGGGATTTCCGCGCCCTGGACGCGGTCTGCGCGGCCAGGGGGCCCGGGCGGTTCACCGGCATACGCATAGCGCTTACGCTGGCCGGCACGCTGCAGGCGCTGGCCGGGATCAAAGTTCATACCGCCACCATGTTCGAAATACTCGCGCTGCAGGCCTTTGAAGATAAGGATTTCCTGACCGGCTGCGCCGGCCGGCGGCCCCTGCGCCTGGCGGTGCTGCTGCACGCTTTCAGGGAAGAATATTTCTGCCAGTTCTTCAGATGCGGTCCCGGCCTGAAACTGCCGCGCCCGGAGTCGGCCCCGGTCTGGCTTGCCGCGCCGGAGATGCGCGGACTCCTGGCCGGGCAGCCCGGGCCGTTCTATGCTGTGGCCGACGAAGAGGAAGGCCCCGGCATCTATTCCCTGCTGCCGCCGCAGGCCGCCCGCGCGCGGGCCGGCATCTCCAGGGTGCTGCCTCCTTACATAATAAAAGCCGCCCTGGCCTACGGCAGCCGGTCGCTTAAGCCGCTTTATCTCAAGCCGGCGAAATACGAACTGCTGAACCTCTGACCGTTAGCTATGCTGATACGCCGCGCCAGGAAAGAAGATTACGCCGCCTTCGCCGCCATAGAGGCGGAGCATGCCGGCTTCCCGGCCTGGGGCGCGGCCGGTTTCCTGGCGGAGGAGACTAACCGCAATTCCGTTACGCTGGCCGCCGAAGACGGCGGCGCGGTGGCCGGGTTCATTAATTTCTGGATACTCAGGCCACAGGTGCAGCTTAATTCCCTGGCGGTAAGCGGCGCCAGGCTGCGGCGCGGGATAGCGGCGGGGTTGTTCGGCAAGCTGTTGGAGTATGCCCGCAAGAGCGCCTGTGCCGAGATAGACCTGGAGGTCAGCGAGCTTAACGCTCCGGCCATAGCTTTCTACCGCGCGCACGGTTTCGAAGTGGTGGGCAAAAGGCCAAAGTTCTATAATAACACTGAGGCCGCCCTGCTGATGCGCAAGACCCTGTAGGCGCTTTTCCGCGCGGATAAAGGTAATTTATGCTAAAAAAAATATTCCTGCTGCTGCTGTTGTCGGGCCCGGCGCTGTGTTCGGCCGGCATGGACGACAGGGCGGCCTATCTTCATTTTATGAACGGCATGGTGCAGGAGCGCCGCGGCAATTACGACCTGGCCATGCAGGAATACCGGCGCACGCTTGCGCTGGCCCCGGGCGAAGTGACGGTGCACAAGCAGGCGCTGAACCTGGCCCTGCACGTGGGCAAGCTTGAAGACGCCGCGCGCTGGTCGGAGTTCATCGTTAAGACCGACTCCGCTTCGGCCGAGAACTGGGTGCTTTACGGGAACGTTAAATGGGCCGGCGGCGCCATAGAGGCGGCCCGCGGCGCCTACGAGAAAGCGGCCGGGCTCGACCCCTCCAACCACGAAGCGCTTTACCAGCTGGCCAGCATTTCCAGCTCCAAAGAGCCGGACAAGGCCATAGCCTACCTGCAGAAATACCTGGCGCTCCGCCCCGAGGACTCGCCCGACGTCTATTACCAGATAGCGGTGCTTTATAACGCCAAGGGCGCGGCCGCCGAAACTGAAAAGAACCTTCTCCTGTCCAAGGAGGCGGATTCTTTTTACCTGCAGCCCCGCTATCTGCTGGCTAATTTCTACGAGCAGAAGAACGCTACCGCGGCGGCCCTGGGAGAATACCGGGAGCTGCTGGAGCTGGAAGGCCGCAACATTGAGCTGCTGGACCACGTGGGGGAGCTCTGCGCCTCTCCGGCGGTGGCCAACCTGACGGAGGCCGAGAAGTATTTCCTGCAGGCCTGGAACCTGGACAAGACCGACCCCGTGGCCTGCTTCTGGCTTTCGGTGATCAGCGAAGAGCGCGGCGACTTCGCAGGCGCGGCCGCTTACATGGAAGGTTCCCGCGCGCTCAAGGAGGACGCCGGCGCGGTGCTGCGGCTGGGCTATTATTACACCCAGAGCGGGCGCTACCTGAAGGCCGTGGAGATGCTGGGCGCGGCTTCGAAAAAATGGCCGGACAACAACGAGATCTCCTATTTCATGGCGCTGGGCTACGACGATACCGGCAAGACGGCCAAGGCGCTGGAACTGCTTAAGAACGTGATCAAAAAAGCGCCAGGCTATCACGAGGCCAGGATGCAGTACGCCGTGCTCTGCGAGCGGGAGGGGAATATCGCGGAGGCGGAGGAGCATTTCAGGTACCTGCTGGGAGTAAATCCCAACAACGCGAACGTGCTCAACTACCTGGGCTATTCGCTGGCCGACCGCGGCCTTAAGCTAGAGGAAGCGCAGGTCTTCATTTCTTCGGCGGTGGCGCTGGACCCCGGCAACGGGGCTTACCGGGATTCGCTCGCCTGGGTGTACCATAAGCGCGGGCTGGCGGCGCAGGCGCGCTCCGAGATAGCCAGGGCGCTGAAGGCCGTAAGGGACGACGCCGTGGTCTGGGAGCATGCCGGGGATATTTACGAGGCCGCGGGCGAGAACAAGAACGCCTGGACGGCCTTTAAAACCTCCTGGCTGCTGCAAAAACCGGCCCTGCGCGCCGGGCCGGCCGCGAAGCTGAAGGCGGTCCTTAAAAAGATACCCGCGCCCGAGGCCGCGGAGCTGGAAAAGGCCTACCTCAGAAGCTTCAGCCCGGCGGGGCTTGAGTTCTCCTCGTTCGCCAAAGTGCAGGCGAAGCTCCGCGGCAAGACGGTCAAGTTCGACGCCATGCTGCACTTCTCCCCGCCCGATAATTTCAGCCTGGCCGTGATGGGGCCGCTGATGACCCCGCTGTGGAACGCCAGGCTGAGCGGCGACAGGGTGGCCGTGGACCCGATGTCCCTGAAAGGCGTGGACCCGCAGGCTTTCGACTACTGGGCGGGGCTGGTGGCGGAGGAATTAAGGGCGTGGTTCGCCGGGGAATACCTGGGCGAATTCTCGGGCGCGGAAAAAGAATGCGCAACGGGGCCGCTGCGCGAGGTCTGCCTGGACGACGACAGGGCCTGGCCGGTAAAGATAACCCCGCTTAAAGAAAAGAAGCTGGATTTCCTGCCTGGAAATTATTTCCTTAAAAATCTATACCTGTTCCCGCAGACGCTGGAATTTAAGATGCCTTTCGTTTCGCTGAAGGTAACGCTGGACAGCGAGCAGATGAATTTCGGCGCGGTCAACGAGCTTAAGATCCCCGATTGACGGCGCTGCGCTGTGCAAATATGATCAAGATCAAAGCGCGCGCGAAAGTAAACCTGTTCCTGGAAGTCACCGGTAAACGGGCTGACGGGTACCATGAGCTGGCTACCGTGTTCGCGCGGGTGGCGGCGGGGGACGAGCTTTTATTGCGCCGCAGCGGAACCCCGGGGATAGGGCTGAAGGTGGAAGGCGGCGCGGGGCTGGGAAAAATTTCCGACAACCTGGTCTATAAGGCGGCCGAAAGTTTTTTCAAGGCTTTCCGGCTGCCGCCCGCCGTAGAGATCACGCTGCGCAAGGTCCTGCCGGTGGGGGCCGGGCTGGGCGGCGGGTCCTCGGACGCGGCCTCGACCCTGCTGGGGCTTTGCCGCCTGTATCGGGTCCCCGTCAAAGCCAACGCGGCGAAGCTGCACCGGCTGGCCGCGGGGCTGGGGGCGGACGTGCCTTTTTTTATGCTCGAAAGCCGGGCCGCCGCGGCTACCGGGCGCGGCGATAAGCTTAAGGCGCTGGCCGTGCGCGGCAAAATGCCGGCGGTGGTGATAGTTTATCCGGGCCGCCCAGTGTTCACCAAAGAGGCGTTCGGCCGCCTGAGGCTGGCCCCGCGGCCGGATATAAAGCGCCGTTTGGGCGCTTTCCGCGAAATTATCAGCACCCTGGAGCTCGGACGCTTCACAGCAGCCGGCGCGGCCCTGCTTTTCAACCGCCTCGAGGAAACCGTTCTGCCTTTGCACAAGGAAGTGCGGCTGGCGAAAGCCCGGCTTGAAAAGGCCGGCGCCGACGCGGTACTGATGTCGGGGTCGGGCGCCGCCGTTTTCGCCCTGGCCTGGAAACCGGGACGGGCCCGCCGGATAGCGGAGGCTCTTGAAAGCAACCGCAATTACAAGGTTTTTTTTACTAAATTTTGCTAGAATAAAACGGAAGCACCGTAGAAAGCTCCCCGGGGGGGAGCCTAATCATCGGGGTGGGGGACAACATGGAAATCACCGAAGTAAGGATACATCTGCGGAATGAAGCCAGGCTTAAAGCGTTCGCCACGGTAACGTTCGATAACGCTTTCGTGGTGCACAACATGAAGGTCGTGGACGGCAATACCGGCCTTATCGTCTGCATGCCGTCGCGCAAGATCAAGGACGGCACTTACAAGGATATAGCGCATCCTATCCACAACGAGTTCAGGAGCAAGCTAGAGCAGCTTATCCTCAAGGAATACGAGGTGGCGGTAGCCAAGGCCGGCACTACGGCCGTTCCTACGCAAACCGAAGGTTTTTAGACCGCAGTATACGGGGGGCTGCAGCAGAGGGACCGGGGCCGGGGGGGCGCCGCGGTCCGGCAGTTCTTTTTGTTTCCGGGTGGTGTAATGGTAACACAACTGCCTTTGACGCAGTTATTCATGGTTCGAATCCATGCCCGGAAGTTTCAAACCCCGCCCTAACCGCAAGATCTTTTATTTCCAGCCCTGCGCGTCCATGAACTGGCGGGTCATCGTATCCCCCGGGTTCAATTCCATTACCTTTTCATAGGCTTTGCGGGCCTTGGCTTTGTCGCCCATCATATAATAGGCCGAGCCCAGCCGCGTCCAGCCCATCAGGTTGGTCTCGTCTATCAGCACCACTTCCTCGCATTCCGCGGCCGCCAGGTCGAACTGCTGGATGTAGAAACTTTTGGCGGCTTTCTTCAGCTTTTCCTTGACCAGCGCTACCTTGGGGATTATTTCGTCGCGGCGCACGCTGTCATGGGTGAGGTCGGCCAGGTTATAGAGCAGTTCCTCGAACAGCGCGTCGCCGCGCGGGTTGGCGCCCAGCGCGGCGTGCGCCAGCAGGAAGGCTTTCAGCTCATGCCCTTCCACGTAGGCCGCCACGGCTTCGTGGGCGGTGGTGGACTGCTCGTCGGTCTTCTGCAGGGTCTTTTCCCGTACGGGGGTATCTTTCAGCTTCAGCCTGACGGCAAGAGTATTAAGCCTTTCCGCCTTTTCTCCCCAGGGGCCTTTTTTAAGGCCGGGCTCCAGGTTGAAGGCCTTGCCGAAGTTGTCCACCGCGATGGTGTATTCCCTGGCGTCCATGTTCTTGCGGGCCAGCTCTATATAGTCGTTGGCATAAACCTTCAGTGCTTCTATCTTCGCCTTGGGGGCCAGGAGCTTGGCCTTGGCCACGCGGGCGGTAGCGCCGGTCAGCGGCTGCCGGGCGGCGGGGGAGCCGAAGCGGACGGTAGCGCCGAGTTTCTGCATCCGGCCCAGTTCGCCGAAGGGGGACGCGGAATAATCCAGGTCGACGAAAGAAAGATGGAAGCCTACGCCCATGCGCAGGCCCGAGCCAGAGGTCTGGCCGGAAACGAAACCGCCGCGGGGGCAGAACAGCTGGAACATGCAGTATTCAGCGCCGGCGTTGAAGGTGAGATCGGCGTAATTGGAGCTGGTCACATCCGCGGTCAGCGTAAGGGTATGCGCCCCGGAGGGATGGGTGATCCAGGCGAGGCCCAGCGTGGTAGACTGCGGCAGGGCGAAAGCCAGTTTGTCGAACTTTATGGCGGAGCCCAGGTTCCTGACCGCCAGGGCGACGCGCACTTCCTGCGCCGGGACGTTGCGCATCCAGTACTTGGAGGGCCGGATAAAATAGATGGCGCCCAGGTCCACGGCTAAAGCGCTGGTGGCGGCTTTATCCAGCGTTTCGGAAATGCTTTTCACGGTCATGCCCGCGTTGAAGAAAGGGCGCTCTATCTCGTCCTTGAGCAGCGTCCGCGCGTAAGAAGCGGCGATGGCGGAGTCGGAGGCCTGCAGGTTGCGGGTCACGTCACCGCTGGCGTCGTAGCCCTGGAAAGTTTCCATGCTCTGGCGGACCACGCTCAGGCCCAGCGTCGAACCGTAGTTCAGGGGGTAGGCGACCGCGGCGAACTGGTTGGTAACGCCGGCGAAGGAGGTGTTCTGCGTGGCCGAGAGCTGCGCAACCTCCAGGCCGGCCAGGCCCGCGGGATTCCACCAGGTAGAATAGGCGTCCTGGGTAGCGGCGGTGCCGGCCTCGCCCATGCCGGTGGCGCGGGGATCGGGATCGAACTTTAGGAACGCGGCCGCCGTCAGCCCGGCCTTGCCAGCGGAGGCCGGCACGGAGAAAAGAACGCAGGCGCCGAGCAGCAGCGCCGGGACGGCCAGGAGATATTTTTTATAGTTACCGGGTTTCACGATAGTTGTGCGTCCGATCCGCGAAGAAAGCGGCAATTAAAAACAAGCCACAGACTTGTGTATTATAGCGGTAGTTGCTCGTCCGTTGCAATTCTTCAGGAGAGGCATGCGCCGCGGCCGTGCCGGGGGCCGCGCTTCCCGGGGCAAAAAAAAGGCGGGACTTTTTAAGTCCCGCCCTTTAAACCGTAAAAAAATAATTTACGGGGTTAGCCGCTTCAAGGCTGCGTTTTTGAGACCAGGTTCTGCGTATCGTAGGAGATATCGCGCACCTTCCAGGTGAAATCCCTGCCGTAGCGGGAGATGTCCATAGCCTGCCACTGGGCGTTATAGCCTACCAGTTCGGGCTTGGCGGAGCGCACCGCCCACTCCAGCCGCTGCGCGGAATTCTCTATGTCGAACTGCGCCCGGTTAAGCAGCGTGCGGGCGTCCATGTCCATGTCGCGGGCGGTCGCGTTGAGCCCGGCGTCCTTCTGCGCCAGGTTCAGCAGCTCTTTAACCGCGTAGCCGATGCGCTGGGCGTCACCGGCGTAGCGGTTCATGTCGAACGCCATGCGCTGCAGGTCGTTCTGGAAGAAGGGGTCGGCGCTGTTGGTCTGCGCTATGCGGCGGGCGGTGTTCTCGAGGCGGTCCATGTCGGAGCGGAGCCAGGTAGTGTCGCTCTCCAGCCTCCACAGGTCGTTCTTGGCCTGGTTGAATTTGCTGACCAGGTCAGCCGGGACCTGTGTTTCTTCTTTGGCCGGAGCGGCCAGCACGGGCGCCGGTACTACGGCGGCGTTCAAGCCGATATCTTTGGAACTGAGCTTTTCAAGCGAGAAACCCGAGGAGTGGGCGGAGGAAGCAAGGGAGATAAGAACTAACGCCAGTAAGGTTTTCTTCATTAACTGTCTCCTATTAATAACGGAACAGGCTGTTGCTGCAGGGATAGTTTAGCTTAGAATCGGGGGATCTTATAAGCGTCTTAAGGCCTATGCGTGTCTGGGCCTAACGGGTATTGACAAATGTCAACCATGACTGTATAACATTGCTGCAACAAGTCGGTAAGGCTGATTTAAATCTGGGAAACCGGAGGACTTATGAAAAATCTTATGAAACTAACTCTGAGCGCGGTCGCGGTCCTCGCGCTGCCTCTTCTCTCGTTCGCCGAGGACGGCAGGAGCATATACGGGGCGGATAACCGCCTGGATTACTTCGAGGCGCCGGCGGCCATGCAGACCCTTTCTGATTCCGTGGTCTCGTTCTGGAAATCCGCTTCGGTAGAAGCGGCCAATCCCGGCGGCATCACGCTCAAGACCATGAAGTTCGGCGACAGGCTGGGGCTTTGTCCCGGGGAAAAGTTCCGGGAGCAGCCCATCGGCGCGTTCTGCTCCGGCTCGCTGGTAGGCGCGGACCTGGTGATGACCGCCGGGCACTGTGTAAAGAACGACGCGGACTGTGCTGACGTCAGGCTGGTATTCGGCTACCGTGTCAGGAAGTCGGGAGAGCAGGCCGTTACCTCGCTGCCCGCCTCCGAAATGTACAAATGCTCCAAGATAGTGAAGCGCTTCCTTGCCGGCGAGCCGGGCTCCACTAACCCGACAGGTCAGAACCTGGGCCCGGACTACGCGCTGATAAAGCTCGACCGCAAGGTGGCAGGCCACAAGCCGCTGCCCATCAACCGCTCGGGCACTATAGCGAAAGGCGCCAAGATCTTCGTGATCGGGCACCCCGTGGGCCTTCCGCTGAAAGTGGCGGCGGGAGCCACGGTGCGAGACTCCTCTAAAAAGGGCTACTTCGTGGCCGATCTCGACACCTTCGGCGGGAACTCCGGCTCGCCGGTGTTCAACGCCTCCACGAAAAAGATCGAGGGCATCCTTGTGCGCGGCGACACCGACTTCATTAAGAGCCCCGCGGGCTGCACTACCATGGCTACCTACGAGCAGACCGGAGGGCGCGGCGAGGACGTGACCAAGATCGGGGAACTCGCGGGCTCCATCCCCAAAGTAACGGGCGAGAAGTCCACGACCGAGTACCAGAGCGTGGATACCCGCGGCCTCGCGCCTGCGGCGCCCCTGCCCGCCAAGCAGATCAGTTTCCAGTAAGCGCTGAAGATCGGGCTAAGATGAACTCCGCCCCCCTTAACCGGGGGGCGGTTTTTTTATGGGCGGTTGTATTCCTCTTCCCCTTGACGGAAGGCCGGGATTGGTCTATACTTTGATTGGGGCGGAAGCCTGCCGCCCCGCGGTTTTTTGCCGTATAAATCCGGGTGCGGTCAAAAATGATAAACGCGAACGCTAAGATACTTAATATCGGGAGGAAGAGCCTGGCGCGGGTCAGGCGTTCGTTCTTTGCCGTTGCTCCGCTTATGCTGTTCGTGTCCGCCGGCTTCGCGCCGGGGGCCAGGGCTGATACTCCCACCAATGTGCATGCCACAATTTTTACCACCGCCATCAATTACTATTGGGAACTTAATGCCCCCCTGGAAGATCCTCTGCCTGTAATATCCACCGCGGCTGATTTCGACCCGGCTGTTTCCACCTATGCCGTTACGGCCGGGCACGGACAGGTGGCCTATACGTTCGAAAACCTCACCCCGAACCTAACCTATTATTTCCGGGTCAAGGTAGCTACCGAACCGGATACCAGCTATACCGCGACGTTCACCACTAGTACTTACATAGAGAGTCCCGCCGGAGTTTATTTCGACGAAGTGAGCACGCGCTCCATCGTGGCCTCGGCCTACGGGCCGGTGTTCACCGGTCTTTACACCGGTCTATCCGGGACGGCCATCGACAGGGACAGCGCGGGCTATTCGGCCTGGCGCAAGGCCGATACCTGGGCGACGCGGACGGACATGCCTACGGCCCGCCATAGTTTCGCGGCCGCCGCGCTGGGCGGCAAGATCTACGCTGTCGGCGGGGAGGATGGGTCGGGTTTCCTGAACACGAACGAAGAATACGACCCCGCGTCCGACTCCTGGGCCACTAAAACTCCCATGCCGACCGCGCGGGCGCAGCTGGCGGCCGCGGAGGCCGGGGGAAAGATATACGCCATCGGCGGGAGTCCCGGGCCCCTTATCACCAATGAGGAGTATGACCCCGAGGCTGATGCCTGGACGACAAAAGCGACCATGCTCAGCAGCCGGCGCTCCCTGGCTGCTGCCGTTGTGAACGGGAAGATCTATGCCATAGGCGGGACTTCCAATTCCACTAAGAACGAAGAATACAACCCCGCGACCAACGCCTGGGCCATGAAGGCTAATATGCCGACGGCCCGGTACGACCTGGCGGCCGCGGCCGTCGCCGGGAAGATATATGTGATGGGCGGAACCCCCGACAATACCGCGACGCTGACCAAGAACGAGGAATATAACCCGGCCACTAATTCCTGGATAACAAAAGCGCCTATGCCTACGGCCAGGAAACAGCTGGCCGCTGCGGTACTGGGCGGGAAGATCTACGTTCTGGGCGGAAACCCGGACGCGCTGCTGGCGCTGAACGAAGAATATACTCCGGCGGCGGATACCTGGACAGTGCGGGCGGCCATGCTTCAGGCCCGGTCCGCGCCTGCCGCCGCCGAGGCGCGGGGCCGGATCTACGCTATCGGCGGCTATAATTCCGGCTACCTTGCCCGCAACGACGTCTATGACCCGGGCCTGGCCGTTCCTTACACGGGGCTTATCCCCAACACGCAGTACACTTTCACGGCCAAGTCCCGCAATTCCATGGGCACGGAAGCCCCTGCGTCAGGGCTGGTCCCCGTTTCCACCTATACCCTGGCCGCGCTGCCGGGCGCGCCCGGGATAGTTGCCCGCAGCGCCCTTACGCAGGAGGTCTCCTGGGACCCCAACGGGAATCCTTCCCCGTCGGGGACGAACTACCGCCTGAAATATTCAACTTCGCCGGCGTTCACGGCGGCGGTCACCACCAGCGCGGTGATCGGCTCCACTTTTACCGCGGTGGCCGGCCTGGTCCCCAACACCTCCTATTACTACGACGTCGCGGCCGTCAACGACCTCGGCGTGCAGACGGCTTTCACCGGGCGCCCCGCCAGCGCCGGTACGCTGGCCGCGCTGCCGGGCGCGCCGGATATCACCGGCCGCAGCGCAGCTACGCAGACCATCTCCTGGGCTTCCGGCGGAAACCCGCTGCCCGGCACGGATTACCTGCTGAAATATTCCACGTCGGGGAACTTCACCCCTTCGGTCACCACCGCGGCGGTCGTGGCCTCCACGTTCACCACGGTAGCGGGGCTGGATGCCGGCACTTCCTACTATTACGACGTGGCGGCCGTGGCCAGGGACGGAACGCAGACCGCTTTTACCGGAACGCCGGCCGCCGGCTATACCCTGCCGGCCGCGCCCGGTACCCCCGTGCCCGCCGTGCTGGGCGTTTCTTCGGTTTCCTGGTCCTGGGCCGCGGCCGGCAGCGCCTTGAATTACAAGCTTTATGTGGCCAGCTCGCCGGCCACCTTAATGGCCACGGTAGCGGCCCCGCCTTATATACGGACCGGCATCTCCACGAATACTTATACCGGCATCCTGGTGGCGGCGGTGAACCTGGCCGGGGAAAGCGCGAAGTCGGACTCGGTGAGCACCTATACTTTAGCCGCCGTGCCGGTAAATCTGTCCACGGCCGCGGCGCCTGCCACCAGTACCATCACGGTGCAATGGGGAGCGAACGGCAATCCCGCCTTGACGCAATACCGGGTGGATTACTGGCAGCAGGGCGGCGCCACTACCACGTTCCTCACGGTGCAGGCCAGCACCGCGGTCGGCGGCCTTACGGAATCTACTTCCTACTATTTCGCGGTCAGCGCCCTGAACGGCGCCGGGTTCTATTCCGCGCCCGCGGCTCCGCTGCTGATGCCCACCCGGGCGGGGGCCCCTGCGGGGCTGGCGGACGAAGCTATGGACGCCGCCTCGATACGCTGGACCTGGAGCACCGTGCCTACCGCGAGGAGCTACAAGGTTTACCTGGCCAGCGAACCGGCTACGGTCATAGGGGCGGTGACGGCTCCCCTGTTCCTTCAGACCGGACTTTCCACCAATACCCAGACCGGGGTGATGGTGGCCGCCGTGAACCTGGCCGGAGACGGCGTGAAGTCGGCCGCGGTTAATTCCTATCCCCTGGCGGCCATCCCGGGCGTTCCGGATATTACGAATTCGAGCGACACTTTCCAGACCCTGCTCTGGGCCAGCCGCGGCAATCCCGCTCCGGGCACCAACTACAGGCTGAAATATTCCACTTCCGTGGCTTTTTTAACGGAGATCACGACTGTCGCCGTGGTGGCTTCCACGTATACCAGGGTAGAAAGCCTTGTTCCCAACACCCTCTATCATTACGACGTGGCCGCGGTCAACAATAATGGCATAGAGACGCCTTTTACCGGCGTCACAGTAAGTTCGTACACGATGGCCGCCATACCGGGCCCGCCGGCGATATATAGAGTGACGGATATTACCCAGTCCGTGTCCTGGGCGCCCAGAGGCAATCCCGTGCCCGGCACTAATTACCGCGTGAAATATTCTACTTCCTCCGGTTTCGAGGCCGGTGTCACTACCACGGTGGTGGTGGCCTCTACGTTCACCACCCTCCCGAACCTGGTGCCGAACACCTCGTATTATTACGACGCGGCCGCCGTCAGCAATATAGGCATCCAGACCGGTTTTTCAGGCGTGCCGGCCGTCGGCTATACCCTGGCCGCGGTGCCCGGAGATCCCTCCTTTACCGGCTGGACCGACACAACGCAGAGCCTGGAATGGGCGGCCGGCGGGAATCCCGATCCCGGGACGCGTTACTATATCGAGTATTCCACTTCGGCCGATTTTACGCCCTCGGTCAGCACCGCGGTGGTGGCGGCCTCCACGTTCACCACCGTGACCGGGCTTACCCCGGGCACTTCTTATTATCACAGGGTGGCCGCGCTCAATAATGTCGGGCTGCGCAGCGCTTTCGCGGGGGCCGTCATAGACGGCTACACTTTGCCGCCTCCGCCGGGCAAGCCGGAGGCAGCCGACCTGGGCGCTTCCTCCATCACCTGGACCTGGGCCGCGTCCACCAGCGCGGTAACCTACAACATCCATCTCATCTCCGACCCCGGGGTCACTGTAGCCGTGCAGGCCGGGCCGCCTTACGTGCAGCTCGGCCTTTCCACCAACACGTTCAACGGCATAGTCGTTACGGCGGTGAACCCGGGCGGCGAAGGGGCGCTGTCGCCCTACCCGCTGATCTGCACGCGGGCGGCCCTGCCGGGAGCGCCCGCGATAACGGCGCAAAGCTCCGTAACGCAGAGCATAGCCTGGGACGCGGGCGGCAACCCGGGGCCCGGCACGGATTACCGGCTGAAGTATTCCACCTCGGCTAATTTCACGGTTTCGGTCACTACCGCGATACTGGTGCAGTCCTCCTCCGCTTATATAACCGGGCTGGCCCTGGGCACTTCCTACTACTACGATGTCGCCGCCGTAAATCTTGACGGCGTGCAGACCGCTTTCACCGGCGCGCCGGCCGCGGGCTTCACCCTGCCCGCGGCGCCCGGCGACCCCTCGGCGGCGAGCGTGGAGCCGACGTATATCGTCTGGACCTGGACGGCCATCAAGAGCGCGATACGCTACAATATCTACGCCGCCAGCGCGCCGGCCGCGGTTATCGCGTCAGTCGCGGCGCCGCCTTTCACCGAGCCCGGCCTTTCCAGCAATACGCTCAACGGCATCCTGGTGGCGGCCGTGAACCCGGCGGGCGAGGGGCTGAGATCGCCCGCCGTAAGCACCTATACTTTAGCCGCCGTGCCAGGCGCGCCGGCCATCCTCGACCGCAGCGCAATCGGGCAGACCCTGGGCTGGAACGGGAACGGGAACCCGAACCCGGGAACTAATTATCTCGTCAGGTATTCCACGTCCCCGGCTTTTACTCCTTCGGCGACCGTTACCGAAATGACTTCCTCCACTACCGCGGCCGTGGGGGGACTGGCCCCTAATACCTCCTATTACTTCGACGTAGCGGCTATCAACGTTTCCGGCTTCCAGACGGATTTTACCGGAGCGCCGGCCGCGGGTTATACCCTGGCCGCCATCCCTGACCCGCCTTTTATCGTCGGCCGCAGCTCCTCGACGCAGGATATAGCCTGGAACAACGGGGGGAACCCCGGCCAGGGGACCCGTTACCGGCTGAAGTATTCCACCGCTCCTGATTTCGACGCCCAGGTCACTACCTCGGTGGTGGTAGCCTCAACTTTTACCAGGATAGCCGGGCTGGCCGCCAACACGTCCTATTATTACGACGTGGCCGGCATCAACGACCCCGGCCTGCAGACCCCCTTTAGCGGCAGCCCCGGCGCCGGCTACACCCTTGCGGCTTCGCCGGGCGCGCCGTTCATAACCGGGCGGACCTTCACCGCGCAGAGCGTGGCCTGGAACAACGGGGGGAACCCCGACCCGGGCACCAGCTATCTGCTGGAATATTCCACCTCCGCGTCTTTTACTCCGGCGGTAACTACCATGACCGTGTCGGCCTCCACGGTGGCAACTGTTACCGGGCTCGTCCCCGGCACCTCCTATTATTACGACGTCGCGGCGTTCAACTCGGTGGGCATGCTGACCGCTTTTACCGGCGTGCCGGCGGCCGGGTATACCCTTTCGTCCGCGCCCGTCCCCGTGCCGGCCGTGCTGGGGGTTTCCTCCATCTCCTGGACCTGGGCGGAGGTGGCCGGCGCGCTGAACTATATAGTTTATGCCGCCAGTGAGCCGGCCACGGTCATAGCTTCGCCCTCCGCGCCGGTCTTTATCGAGACCGGCCTTTCCACCAATACTTCCTACGGCATCCTGGTCTCGGCGGTGAATCCGGCTGGAGAGGGGGCGCAGTCGGCCGCGGTAAGCACCTACACTTTCGCGGCCGGGCCGCTGGCGCTGTCCACCGGGCCCGCGGCGGCGGATACCAGCTCGATAGAGGTGCAGTGGAGCACCAATACCAATCCTGCCGGGACGCAGTACCGGGTGGATTACTGGCCGCAGGGCGGTTCTGTTTCCACGCTGGTCACGGTGCAGGCCAGCACGGCCGTAACAGGGCTGACCGAGGCCACCTCCTATTATTTCACCGTGCGCGCCGTGAACGGCGCCGGTTTTTATTCCGCCGCGGCCGGGCCGCTGTTCATGACCACGCTGCCCGGCGCTCCCGCGGGGCTGGCCGGCGCGGCTCTCGATGCAGGCTCCATCCGCTGGACCTGGAACGCCGTGCCTACCGCCGCGGGCTACAAGGTTTACCTGGCCAGCGAGACGGCCACCGTGATAGCTTCGCCGGCGGAGCCTTCTTTTACAGAGGCCGGCCTTTCCACCAACACC
>JAPLKJ010000220.1 GCA_026388125.1 Elusimicrobiota bacterium | reverse complement strand
CACTTTAAGTTTGTCTATCTCCCGGTTGCTCATGGTTATTTGCTCCATTAAATCCCTCCCAGCTCGGTGCCTGAAGGGTTAGTTTACCGCAAACCATGACACTTCTACTTGCCGCTACCATGACATTTTAAAAAAATCGCTTTTCAAAATTGCAGGAAACTGCCCCGGCTTTTGGTATTATAATAAATTGACGGAAGGGGAACGGTTTTTCGAAAAATTTTCAGGCAGAGAAAAGAGTGAAATAAGGAAATAGCTTCCGATAACAACCTTTATGTTTACAGATCGGGCTCATCGCCCGGCGAGCGCCCGCCTGGCTTCAGGAAGCCCGGCCCAATCAGAAGGAGCGTTGCCGACGGCCCAGAAAAGAACTTCCGCGGCCTCCTCCTCCCTGCCCATTGCTTTAAGCAATTTATAGCTTTCGAACGAGGCGTCGCAGGCCGTCCGGGCGGAATCGGACTCCGGCCCGCTTCCGGCCGACGAGGCGCTGTAAACCGCTTCCTGGCAGGCGGTCAGCGCCTGCTCTTTTTTGTTTTCAGCGGCCAAAGCACGGCACTGGTCCAGTAATGTATTTTGCGAACCCCGGCCCGGCAGAGGCCGGGCGGTCAGTGCGCTGCCCGCTTCGGAGCGGACTGAAAGCGGGGCTGTCGGCCATAAGGAGAGCTGCGCCCGCAAGATCAGGTCCCTGGTGTCTCCCCGCACGCGCCCCTGCGTAAGCTCTTTTAAAAGCGTCTTCAGGCGCCCGGTAAGCGGCGCGCTTTCACCAAGCTCCGAAAGTATAACAGCCATTCTTTGCGGCGGCCAGAAGAGCAGCATTTCATAAACATAGGTATCCCAGAACCTGTCCGAATCCGCCCTTATCATCGCGCCCAATTGCTTGTCGCGCTCATAGGTAAGATCTAATTTGATATTCCCGCTAAACCCTTTGCCCTGCAGCTTATTATGGTTGCGCTCGAAAACGCCATAAGCTTCACGCAGGGACGCCATGGCCAAAGTCCGCTGTCCCAGCTCGAATTCGCGCAGCATCCTGACTATCAGGCACTCCAGGTACGACTTGTAATGTTCATTGGCGACCGGGAATAAGATCTTCGACGGGAAAAGCGAAGCGGAAACCGCCGCGAAATAGCTCCCCGAAATATCTTCCAGGCCGCTTGTCCGCCTGCTCAGACATTCACGGAAACCGGCGTCGTCGCCTTTGCTCCAGAGTTCGCGGCACTTCAGCACGTGCAGGGCGGCGTCGCGCGGAAACCGGGCCGACGCGCGCGCGTAAACATCCTCACCGGTTTCGGGCCCGGCTATGCGGAATGGATAGGCCGTTATCAGCGCTTCCGTTCCCAGAATAACGCAGAAAGTCAGCCAGAACGCCGCGGCCGCGCCTTTCGCGGCGAACCGGCAGGGAGCGGCTTCGGGGGCAAGCCGCGACATGAGGGCGCCGGCTATCAGCGGAACCAGAAGGTAGCGCAGGGGGGAGAAATAACACATTTCAATGGAAAGCAGCGCGTGAATAAGAATAAAATAAAGCGGAAAAACTATCAAAAGCGGCTTGTCGCGCCAGCGGCCGAACGCCAGCGCGGCCAGGAAAAAAAGAAATAGTTCCGGATAGAACAGGAATATCGCCCAAAGTCTTCTTAGAACGGTAATAAAATGGAACACGGGGGCCTTGCTCCATTCCCGCAGATAAAAACCGATAGCGCTGTCCTCCGGTCCAAGCCCGGCGAGCTTGCGGCAGTCCCCTTCCATCGTAAAAATGCTTCCCTTGGCGGCGGTTATTGTGGGACAGGCGGAGCGGCTGGTATCGAAAACATTAAAGGTCCCATTAAGGGAATGGTTTAAAAATCCCCAGGGAAGCAGCAGCACGTAGGAGGCCGACAGGAACACGAGGGAACGCAGGATAAACGCTCTTGACCGCTCCCGCGAATAAAGCCAGTCCGCGAAAACGACCAGGGGAGGGAAAAATAAAAGCGGCGTGCGGATAAGCAGTGAAGCTCCCACCGCCAGGCCGCAGAAAAGGCTGTTCTTCAGCGTATTTCCCCGGCTTTTCAATAATAGAAATATCAGGACCAGCAGCAAAAAAAAACTGTAAAAAGTCTGTTCGTAAACGATCCCTTTCTCTACGCCGATCAAGCCGGCCATCGCCAGGGAAATTATTCCCGTCCAGTAACCGCTGAACAGGCAGCCAGCCAGAAAAACCAGCGAATAAACCCCGAGATGCAGTAGTATGAAGAAATGCCAGAATGTCGCGCCCAGGTGGGTCATGACCGCTACGACTATCTCAAAAAGCGGCATATTAGAGGTTACCACTACGCCGGAAACCCCGGCCAGGAAAAAACCGCCATGGCTGAACCGCTGCAGGTCCCAGTAAAACATTCCGGGGTCGGAACACTTAAGGTTCCAGACAGAAAAAGAAACGGCCAGAAGCGCGGGCAGGCCGGCCCTGAACCATCTTGTCCTGGTGAATAAGCGGATGGATCTTGCGGAGTCAGCCGCCAGGGAGCACAGAGCTGCAAGGCGCGGATAATTCATCACATGGTCACCGCAGGTCCGGGATACCGGCTTATCCTTGAAAATACTTTAGTCCTAACGTAATCAGCCATAGTATACGCATCCCGCGGGCGTGGTCCGGGCCCATGCTGAAAAAGCGCGGGCACACCCGTCGATCCTCGCCCGGGCGGCGCCTTGCTATTTTACAACTAAATCCCGCGGCGGGCGAATACGCCGGGATAAACGGAACGCGGCCGCACAGTTTACGGGAAGACTTGCCGGTCCATTTTGTTTATAATACAAAACATGGAATGTGCCGGAATTTCATCGGGAAAACCTACAGAAACGCCTGTTTTGATCCTGGGAGCCGGGCCCTCGGGCCTGGCCGCGGCTTGTGAATTCAATAAAACAGCTGCTGCTTTCCTGATCATAGAAAAAGCTCCGGAAGTCGGAGGTCTTTCCCGGACCCTCACTTACGGTGATTTTAAAACCGATATCGGCCCGCACCGGTTCTTCAGCAAAAATAAATATTTATACGAGCTTATAGCGGCTCTGCTGGGAAAGCATTGGATAAAAGTGGCCCGGCGGACAAGGTTCCATGTTAAAGGCAGGTATCTGCTTTATCCCGTGGAGTTGAAGAACGCCCTGCTGGGTATCGGGATAATGTCCGGGCTCAGGATGCTTGCGGATTATTCCTATCAGCGGCTG
Organism: Elusimicrobiota bacterium; assembly: GCA_026388125.1. Lineage (GTDB taxonomy): Bacteria > Elusimicrobiota > Elusimicrobia > Elusimicrobiales > UBA9959 > UBA9959. The sequence continues at coordinate 8,079 of JAPLKJ010000220.1, read as the reverse complement.
AAAAGCCTGTTCATAAGAACGGCGCCGCGGTCTTTCGAGGAAAAGGTCGTTTCGGATTTCGGCAGGGCGCTGGCGGAGCTGAACATACTTAATTACACGGAAAAGATCTGGGGCATGCCGTGCTCCGAGATATCCCCGGACTGGGCAACGCAGAGAATAAAAGATCTTTCTTTGACGGGGATCTTTAAAAAAATGGTTTTTGAAGACAAACAGCACCCCAAAACCCTTGCGGACCAGTTCTACTATCCCGATTCCGGTTCCGGTTTGATATACGAAAGCATGCAGGCGCGCCTTGGAAAGAATACGGCCGGCAAACTGACGCTGAACACCTGTCCCCTGGAGATAAAGCATGACGGGAAGGATATCCTGGGAGTCGTTTTAAAAGATCCGGACGGGAAGCGCCTGGAAGTAAGCCCGCGGGACGTTATTTCCTCCATACCAATAACAGAATTAATTTCATTGTTTAATCCCGCCCCCGGCGGCAAAGTGCTGGAAGCGTGCCGCAGATTGCGCTTCAGGTCGCACGTCTCCCTGTTAGTAACTATTAACAAAAGATCGGTTTTTCAGGATCAATGGATATATTTTCCGGACAAAGAAACGCCTTTTTGCAGGGTAATGGAGCCCAGGAACTTCCACCCCGGATTAGCTCCGGCCGGCAAGACTTCCCTGCTGATAGAATTTTTCTGCTGGCATGGCGACGACATCTGGAGCGCAAGCAAGGAGCGCCTGCTGGGGCTCAGCCTTGTGCACCTGAAGACAGCGGGTCTTTTGGCCGAAGAGGATATCTCCGGTTCATTCGTACACAGGGAAAAATACGCCTACCCCGTTTACGACCTCGGGTATAAAGAGAATTTACACGTCGTAAAAGATTATTTCAGGAAGTTCAAACACCTGCAGCTGATCGGCCGGGCCGGCAGCTTTAAATATAACAATCAGGACCATGCTATTGAAATGGGTATTTTAGCCGCGCGGAACGTGCTGGAAAATAAATATTTCAGCCTTGACGAGGTCGGTTCTGAACAGGAATACTTTGAACCTTGCAGGAAATAGAAGGCCTGTTACTGTAAGCTATTCCTTAATTTCCTTCTTCCAACGGCTTGGAAATTTTCAAAAAAAGCTTGCGATAACAAGCCTTAAGCGCACAGCAATAACACTCCCGATCTGTTGACAGGGATACAGATGAAGAACACGAAAGCAGGAGCTGTAGATCCGGAACGGTTGAAAATAGCCCCCCAGAAACACTTCCTCTACGCAAAACAATACGGAGAGCGGTTACGGGAGTTGCTCCGTCTTTCCCGCGCTAATGGCATAGAACCGGTACTGATAACCCAGCCCCTGGCCTGCGGAGCCGGCATAGACCCCGCAACCGGCGTGAATCTGGAAACTTTTGTAAGCACTACGCTCTGGTGGAAGGAATTCGCCAATTGCCGGGAACACTGGGAAGCGCTTGAGCTGTATAATCAGGAAACCCGAAAAGCAGGGAAGGAGGAAAGGGTCGTAGTGGTGGATCTGGCGAATGAACTTCCAAAGGATTCCCGCTTATTCTCGGACATCATGCACTATACGGACCTGGGGCAATATCTGATCGCGGACATCATATACAAAGACACTTGTAAGGATTTGATAAAATTCAGTTCAGACACTTATAACGGGACCTGCCCTTAATTATGGATTTTTTAAAAGATTTAATAGGCTTCATGAAGGAACGCAAAAAATGGTGGCTTTTGCCCATCCTTGTCGTCTTACTTTTAATGGGCATGATAATGTTTTTTATAGGCGGCACGCCTTTCTTTCCTCTGATCTACCCCGTCTTCTGAACGCCCGCCTTACAGCGCCAGCGTGAACAGCGCCAGGCGCCAGCGGCCCGGCTGCTCGTAGGATATGCCTGAACTACTCGGGCCTGCGGCGGCGCTTTTTAAGCCTTCAGGAAACAGCCCAGGCTTTTGGTATTAAATAAATTGACGGAAGGAGACCGTTTTTTTGCAAATTTCAGGCAGAGAAAAAAGCGAAACAAGTAAAGAGCTTGCGATAACAAGTCTTAAGTTCACTACAGATTGCCTGACAGATACCCGCAAAGAACACAGGGTATTTATTTGGATTTGCAGTTTTTGCCGTCCGACCAGGCCTTGCCTGTCTTTCTGCCCATAGCCCAGTAATTGTTATCCGGCATCGTCGGGGTAAACGGCTTAATTTTCTCCGGGTCGGGGGCGCCGCCGTCATATGCTTTTCGGCGCAATAAACGCCGACAATGTCGGCGATGTAAAGTTTATCGCAGCCCAGGTCCACCGATTGCCTCAGGCGGCATTCTATCGTAAGCGGGCGGTCCTCGATCATGGGTGCGTGCCCGAGTTCGCCGGCTACATGTTCTGCACGAACTGCACCTTGTAGCCATCGGGGTCTTTAATATAAAAGAACTTGATATGCGGGTTGGGCGTAAAAGGCCCGCTATCTAGCGCAAACCCCTTTTCCTTCAGGAACCTGATAGTCTCGTCAGCGGACTTTATCTCAAACCCGAAAGAAACGCTTTCGGCGCCGTCCGTAACCTTATGTCCGGCCCCGCAGATAAGCTCCACCTTGGTCTCCCCCTCGCCCAGAAAGCAGATCTCCATCCCCGGCCCTGCCGCGAACCGCCGGTTTACGGGCAGCCCCACTATATCCCGGTAGAACGCCACTGACCTTTCCATATCCGCTACCGACAAAGTGCACCAGCAGAATTTCATATTTAATCTCCTTTCAACCCCTGCTCATTTCAGCTTCGCCGCTTTCTATCAGCTTGATAATTACCCCGGCCACATCCTCGGCGGTATCTATGCCGGGCGCGGCGGAGCTTTTTAAAATTGCAGGAAACTGCCCCGGCTTTTGGTATTATAATAAATTGACGGAAGGGAACGGTTTTTGAAAAATTTTCGGGCAGGGAAAAGAGTGAAACAAGGAAAGAGCTTGCGATAATATGCGTTATGTTTCCTGCAGATAAGTGAAGAGCGAATAATGAAAAACTCTCGCGGCTTTACTCTTATAGAATTGATGGTGGTGGTGCTGATAATCGGCACACTCGCCGTGATAAGCGTGTCTTACTACGGCAAGGCCGTCGAGACCTCGAAGGCTACGGAATCGGTGGGGCTGGCGCAGGGGGTGGGCAACGCCTACCGTGGGTTCCAGATAGATAACCCGAATTGGTTTCTTAGCGGCCAGCTGAGCAATGCCTGCAGCGCCTACACCTGCGCGATCGTTCCCCGCGGCAGTGCCTGCCGCCTGCTTGTCTGCGGGTACGTGGCTGCGCAGGACTGGGACAATTCCCCATATAACTACTTCGTGGGCGACTCCTGCGGGATCGGCATGTCCTCCTGCTCCCGCCGGAACGGCGGGGGCTCTCCTTACGACACCTGGGGCTATAATTTCAGCGTGAGCGGCAACTGCACCGCCATAGGCAACGGCACGCCCGCCTGTCCGGGCCTCTAAATCGTGCAGTGTCCCCTGATCCTCTCCGGCTTTTGGTAATATACTAAATTGACGGAAGGGGAATGGTTTTCTTGAAAAATAAAGCCGTTACTGCCGGGCCACCCCGGCGGTAACGGATCAGGTGCGCTGCACTAAGAGAGTTTCAGAATTCAGGAGGATAGCGGCATGAAAAACACTAATGAATTTACGAAGATCACGGTAGAGGAAGCTGAGGCGCTGGCAAAACAGGAGGACGGGCTGGAACTCGACGGACTGACGGAACTCACCGACAAAGCGGCAGAGGCGCTGGCGGAGCATGAGGGCTGGATCTCCCTCAACGGCCTGACCGCGCTTACCCAGAAAGCGGCGGAGGCGCTGGCGAAGAATCCGGATTGGCTTGAGCTCAACGGCCTGGCCACGCTTACCGACAAAGCGGCAGAGGCGCTGGGGAAGGATAAGGGGGGAATTGAGCTCAACGGCCTGGCCACGCTTACCGACGAAGCGGCAGAGGCGCTGGCGAAGCATGAGGGGTGGCTCGAGCTTAGCGGCCTGACCGCGCTTACAGATAAAGCCGCGGAGGCGTTAGCGAAACACAAGCATGATCTCCATCTCAGCGGCCTGACCGCGCTTACGGATAAAGCTGCCGGGGCGCTGGCGAAGCATAAGGGCCCGCTCGAACTCAGCGGCCTGGCCGCGATCACGGATAATACAGCGGCGGCCTTAGCCAGGCACGAGGACGATCTGCATCTTAACGGTTTGACTGTACTTACTGACCAAGCCGCGAAGGCGCTGGCAAAACACAGGGGCGAGCTCGTCCTCGACGCTCTGACCGCGCTTACGGACCAGGCCGCCGAGGCGCTGGCAAAGCATCAGGGCGAGCTGCATCTCAACGGTTTGACCGCGCTTACTGACAAAGCCGCAGAGGCGCTGGCGGGCCATGAGGGCGAACTGTCACTCGACGGCCTGACCACGCTAACAGACAAAGCTGCGCAAGCGCTGGCGGGGAATAAACACATCTCCTGCAGCGGAATAGTAATAAAACCCGCCCCGGCCGACGACTGAAGTAAGCGCTCCCGAAAATTTCGTGACGCCCGGCAGCTGCCGGGCGCGGCGGTAAGAGCCTCTTCAGCGCTTGCCCAAAGGCGACCGCCCTGGAACACGGGCAATTCCACTTCGCGGCCGGCGGGCAATGCTCCGGCGGCAGGCGCGCCTGGTTTAATATACGCATTGATCTTTCCCGGCAGGTCCGCTTTCTGCACCGGCTTTATAGGGTAGTCGGTGTACCCGGCGGCCCAAAATGCTGTAAATTGTTTAGGGGTTGTAATCAATTCCAAATATTAGTAAGATTTGTAAGGTTAGTTTTATTAAGAAAATTCAAACGGGGAAATTTCAAAGCAGGCCGGGATGTGGAAGGATGGTTTTTTTTAGCGCCTGATCCGGAAATTACAACTATACTATGCAAGTAAAAGAGATCGCAGTAAAAGAAACCACGGCTATAAGGCTTTTGGTTGAGTATTTGAAAGGCGAAGGCGTGGAATACGTCTTCGGTATTCCCGGCGGCGCCCTTATGCCGTTCTATGAAGCGGTTTTTGATCTGGGGGGGATCACCCCTGTTCTGGCGAAACACGAGGGCGGCGCGGCCTTCATGGCCGATGGCTACGCGAGAGCGAGCGGAAAGCTGGGAGTGTGCTGCTCAACCACCGGCCCGGGAGTGACAAATCTGATAACGGGAATCGCCTGCGCTTACGCGGATTCGATCCCCATGCTCGTCCTGACGGCACAAGTGGCTACTTCTTCTTTCGGCAAAGGGGCGTTCCAGGAAAGTACCTGTCACAGCATTGACGTTGTTGATATGCTTAAATCGGTCACAAAAAGCAGCGTGATGATCCCTTCCGGGGAGAAAACGGGTGACATCCTGAAGGCGTCTCTCAGGGCGGCTTTAAGCGGCAGGAAAGGCCCGGTCCACATAAATTTCCCGATGGACTTCATGAAAAAAACGGTAAGATCATGCATCGTGCCGTCTTCAAAATACAGGGTGATAGCGAATCAGTTCGACCGCGAGGCCATCAAAGAGGCTTCCAGGGAACTCATACACGCGAAAAAACCGGCTATTCTGGCGGGTAACGGCGTAAATCTTTCAGGCGCGCACGAAGAGCTCCGGAGACTTGCCGAAAGGCTGAATATCCCCGTGGTCACTTCGCCCAAGGCCAAGGGAGCGTTCCCCGAGAACCATGTTCTTTCTCTTGGTGTATTCGGCTTCGGGGCCTCGCTGCTTGCCGAAAAATATCTTTTAGCCGAAGATGTGGATGTGCTTTTAGTTATAGGCACCAGCCTGAGCGAATCGTCTACCTGCGGCTGGGATTCCAGATTGGCGCCCAATAAAGCCCTGATACAGATCGATATCGATCCGCAGGAAATAAGCAAGAATTATCCGGCCACTTACGGTATTTTAGGCGATGCCAAGGTCGCGCTCAAAGAGCTGAATTTTCAGGTGGAACGGGATATGCGCTGGGTCCAGGACCGGGAAGGAATAACACTTCAGTGGATAAAGGAGTTTAAAAGAGCCAATCCCAGGTATATAACTCCCGAAAAGATGGATTCGGAGGAAATGCCGTTAAAGCCCCAGAGGGTCATGAAAGAGATACAGGAAGCGCTTTCGTACGACACCGCGCTGTTCATTGACGCCGGGACAGCGGTATTCTGGGCTTTTCATTATTTTTCTTCCAATGAACCGGGGAACTTTTTTGTGAACACCGGCTTTTTCTCCATGGGACACGGCACGGCGGCGTGTATCGGCGGGAAACTGGCCCGTCCGGACAAGCCCGTGGTGGCTTTGGTCGGCGACGCGGCTTTCGCCATGAACGGGATGGAAGTGCATACCGCCGTTGAACTGGAGCTCCCGGTGGTATGGGTGGTCTTGAATAACGGCGGGCACGGCATGATCTATCACGGCGAAAGAATGCAGTTCGGCGGGAAGTTCACCACCAGCGTTTTCGGCAAACGGCTGGACATAGCGGAGATAGCGAAAGGCCTGGGCGCGCTAGTCTTCCGGGCAAAAAGGCCCGGGGAAGTAAAAGCATGTCTTTTGGAAGCGATAAAAAGCGGCAGGCCGTCGGTAATTGAAGTCGATGTCGACCTTCGGGAAGCGCCGCCTATGGGACACCGCGTTAATACTTTGGAGAAAATATTCGCCAAGGAGGAGGTCGAATGCCTTCTGAAATAAAAAAAATAAGCGAACTGGTCTCTTCTTACAGAGAAGCTAAAGTGCTCTTTACCGCGGCCAGTATGGATATCTTCAGCCTTACCGCGGGAAAATACGCGGGTCTTGAAAAGATCTGCTCTTTAAAAAATCTGGACAAAAGGGCCGCCCGAATACTTCTGGACGCTTTGGTAAGCGCGGGATTTTTAAAGAAACGCCAGGATAAATATTTAAATTCCGCCCTGGCGGACAAATTTCTGGTCGTGGGGGGGAAAGAATACGTAGGGAACAATCTGCGGTATCAGAATATCATATGGGAAGCCTGGTCAGGATTGGACAAGGTAATAAAAACAGGACGGCCGGCTGAAAGTCTGATGGATTTGCTGGCGAACAGGAAAGATTTTACGGAAGGGTATATAAGGGGAATGGCCGATATCGCCAGAAAACCCGCCGCAGAATTGGCGGATCGCACGGAAACCGGAAAAATCAGCGAAATGCTGGATGTAGGCGGCGGCCCCGGCACTTATACTGAAGCTTTTTTGAAAAAAAATCCGGCAATGACGGGGACAATTCTGGACTTGCCGCAGACCCTGGGTATAACCAGAAAAATATTTTCAAGCAGTCCTCTGAAAAAGCGCGTCAGGCTTATGGAGGGGAACTATCATAAAGCGGACTTCGGGAAGGATAAATACGATCTGATCCTCCTTTCCCACGTCACGCATGACGAAGGGCCTGCCGCGGTGGGAAAAATGCTGAAAAAGGCGTACAGAGCACTCAGGCGCGGCGGCCGGGTTATAATACATGATTTTATGCTTGATCCCGATCTGACTTCTCCGAGGTTTTCGGCGCTGTTTTCCGTGCATATGCTGGTTTACACGAACAAAGGACAGGTCTACTCGGAAAAAGAATATGCCGGAATGTTGAGAAAAGCCGGCTTCAAGAATATAAAAAGCGCCGATATATGCAAAAACATGGAAAACCGCTCAAGGGCGGTGTTCGGCGGAAAAACATGAAAATAAAATTCCTGCTGAGTTATCTCTTATTGGGGTTCATCGGCCTGGCGCATGGCAGGGGGCTTACCGTATGCGATGATGTCTCCGACCCGATGACACTGGACCCGCAAAAACAGTTTTCCGAGAAAAACCACACTATCTGCCAGCAGATCTTTGACGGACTCCTCCGGTTTGACCCGGACGGAAAAATAGAGCCGGCATTGGCTGTATCCTGGGAAAGAATAGATGATACCCGCATGCGTTTTAAACTGAGAGAGGGGGTCTTTTTTCATAACGGGGAGCCTTTTGATTCTGAAGCCGTAAAATTTTCCATTGAACGCTACCTGGATCCGCGGACAGGGTTCCCGGCTTTAGGGTTTATTGATTCGATAGCCCGCGTGGAGATCGTTGACAAATATACTGCGGACATAGTCACAAAAAACCCGGACG
>JAPLKJ010000214.1 GCA_026388125.1 Elusimicrobiota bacterium | reverse complement strand
AGCACGTGTTTGCGCGACGAAAAGTGTTTTTATATGAAAAAAACGTAACTGAACGATAAAAATATCAGCGGAGCAAAAAATAAAATCTTGTTTTGCGCCCCCGAAAATTAAAACAAGGGGTTTTTCAGCGGAATCAGTTATCGTGTAGCGTCCCCTAGCTTTCTATTCTGCCGGAGTAATTCTTTCTATTATAGAGTACCCGGGACTTCTTTTATTTTCAATAGCTAATTCAAACTTATCTGCATAGTCTTTGCTACTAATAGCTGTAATCGTAGGGGCAATGGCTACAGCCAGCCAATCCGCTACCATTACATAGTCGTCTGGCTGGGATGGATTATTATAGTAACTGGCAGACAAAGCTATTTTACCGGTCGCTAGATTTATAAGTCTTAAGTTTGCCATAGTGAAAGTGAATGGTGAGTACATTACCGACTGGAACGATCCCATAAGCAGAGCATCTGCCCCTGTAATGCGTCCAATATCTGAAAGTTCTTCCTTAGACAGGGAATACTCACTGAAGAACGCTGCAGTTGAGATACCCGTCTCAGTTTGGGGCGTTCGAGTTGACCACCCATGAGAATTTTCATCTTGGTAGTATAGCCCTCCAGCGGAGTTCAGGTGCTCTTTAAGAATACCTTCAAGTTCTTTTCTCTCCACCATTTCCACACCGTTACCGATAAAACTGGTTATTAAGGCACCATAAACTGCGCTGTCTTCGTCATAAATATTTGTGCCTGAAAGAGGAAGAAGGGCAACTTTTTTATATTTTTTCCCGGGCGCAGCGGTATTTTGGACAATAGAAAGTCTACTCTGAGCATAAGGAATCTCATCTGTTTGAATCTGTTTCTTTATCTTTTCTTGTATGGATTTAGAGATTTTAGAAATACTTTCTCTTGGACTGCTAGAACTGCGATTTAAATAATTACAACTCCAAAGAATATCACCATTGACTATGTCCACAAATCTCAAATCCAGAAAATGGATATCACCGCTCATGGTTGTTTTTACTGAACCAAAGACTATGGCATCCGCGTTTGTCACACGGGCCACTTCTTTTTTTTGCATTATATCTATCATGCCGCTGTACTCAAGTTTCATTTCTTTCAGCACAGCATTTATGCCTGTTCTCTCCACAACTTCATAACCCATTCCAAAAAATTCAGTAGTTAACGCGTCGGTAACTGCTCCAGTTCTATCCCCATAAAGTGAAAATATCGCAATTCTCTTATGGGTATTTGGATTAAAATTACCAGACTTTTCAGTCCAGGCATCCCGCATTACTAAAGTAGTAACAATTTGATCCAAATCCCACCTTTAATATTCTACCAAATGGGTACTAGTATAAGTTTCAACTACGATTGCGGATGGGTCATTTGAATGCATCTTGAAGGATGGGGACATTAATCGTTTAATTTTATGTGGTGACTGGGCAGCGAACCGGCGCGACGTTGCCCCACGTATTGTGTGCGACGCCGTGTCCGCCAGGCCCATACCCCTCCTATTCCGACTAGTCTATCCTGTGGGATGGATGCAGTATTCTTTAAACCAAGAAGACAAAGAAAACTCTGGCTGGCCGTTTCGGGCCAGACAGTGTTGGCAAAAGCAAGCTTTGGACTGCGGTGAGTTAGAGTTTTATCTCTACTTCAACGCCGCTGGGCAGGTCGAGCTTCATCAGCTCGTCCACCGTTTTCTGGGTCGGGCTTACCAGCTCGATCAGGCGCTTGTGTATGAGCATCTCGAACTGTTCGCGGGACTTCCTGTCCACGTGCAAAGACCAGTTACCCGTTTGCTTTTGTATCCGCATTGGCAGCAGCATCGGGCTGGACAAAAATTATTTTATTTCTCCGGCTTAAATCCCCGGATGGTTTTGATCCGCGGAGACTTGCCTACAGACGTATTCATCAAGGCCCTTATCGCATCGAACACGCTTTTGAACTGCGAATCGTATTTATTTTCTAACTCCGCCAACTTACGAGCCAGCTCTCTATGTGAATTCAACAGTTCCCGTAATTTAACAAAGGCCCGCATTATCACAATATTCACTTGTATTGCCTGGCTACTGTTTAGAACGCTGGAAAGCATGGATACACCTTGTTCGGTAAAGGCGTATGGATTGGCGCGCCTTGCACCGCCCCAACTTGAAGTCACGATCTGTGACTTCAAGTTACCATATTCCCCATCAGTAAGCTGGAACATAAAATCATCAGGAAAACGTTCGATGTTGCGCTTTACTGCTTGGACCAGTGCATATTCTGAACCAATTCGGCCGGCGTTCTGAAGCAAATCGGCCACCATTCTGATCCAAATCGGCCACCGTTCTGAAGCAAATCGGCCACCCCCGTTTGGGGGTATTGGCCGACCGTCTTGTAGCGGCGCCGGGTAACTATGTTTGATGGAGTCTTCATCCAATGGAGGCACCATGCCAAATGTTAGATTACCTATGCGCAAAATACGTCAAGTACTTCAACTGCACCACAGCTGCAATTACAGCAATCACGAGATAGCCAGGGCCTGCGGCATCGCGCCCAGCACCGTGGCGGAATATCTATGCCGTGCCGGTGCGGCCGGGCTGACCTGGCCCCTGCCGGCAGAGCTGACCGACGCCAGCCTTTCAGAGAGGTTGTTCCCGCCAACACCGGCCTCGGATGAGCCGCCGCGCCCGCTGCCGGATTTCGATTGGATCCGCAGCGAGAAGATTAAGCACCGGAAGAAAAATGTAACCCTCGACAACCTTTGGGACGAATACATCGCCCAGCATCCGGATGGTTATAGGTATTCCACTTTCTGTGCACTTTACAATGAGTGGCTGGGGAAACGCAGTTACAGCATGCGGCAAGAGCACAAAGCCGGCGAGAAGCTGTTCGTGGACTATTCCAGTTGCCTTGAGATCTGGGACAAGGCTACCGGCGAGCCGGTCACCACGCAGTTCTTTGTAAGCGTCTGGGGCGCGTCCTGCTTTACTTACGCCGAGGCTTCCCTGAGCCAGACCCTGCCGGCCTGGTGCGGGTCGCACGTGCGGGCCTTTGACTATTTTGGCTGCGCCCCCCGCATACTGGTACCGGACAACCTAAAAAGCGCCGTCATAAAGCCGTCGCTTTATGAGCCGGTATTAAATCCCACCTATGTGAATTTAGCCGAGCATTATAGCGCCGTCGTTATCCCGGCACGGGCCGCGCACCCGAAAGATAAGGCGAAGGTCGAGAACGGCGTGCTGGTGGCCAAGCGCTGGATACTGGCGCGGCTGCGCAACCGCACCTTTTTCAGCCTGGCGGAAATGAACGCTGCCATCTGGGAATTGCTGGAGGTGCTTAATGGCCGCACCATGAAAGCGGTGAAGAAATCCCGGCGGGAGCTGTTTGAAGAGCTTGACCGCCCGGCGGCGCTGGCGCTGCCCGCCGCCAGCTACGAATACGCCGAGTGGTATAGCGCCCGCGTGCAGAATGATTACCGCATTAAGGCTGACGAATCTTTTTATAGCGTACCCTGCCGGCTGGTAGGTGAGAAGGTTGATATACGCATGACGGAGAACGCGGTAGAGGTTTTATGTGGCGGCGCAGTAGTGGCCGCGCATCAGCGCAGCCGCGTGGCCGGCAGTTTTATCCGTAACGCGGCGCATCTGCCGCCGCCGCACCAGGCCTACCTGGAGTGGACGCCGGAACGCATCTTTGAATGGGCCGCAAAGACCGGGCCGAACACGGAGCGGCTGCTTAAGCTGGTCATCGCGGGGAAGGCGCACCCGGAGCAGGGCTATAAAGCCTGTTTCGGCATCTTGCGGTTCGGCAAAAGCTGCGGGTATGACCGGTTGGAGGCGGCCGCCGGGCGTGCGCTACGGTACCATAATTACAGTTACCACGCCGTAAAAGAGATTCTGGCCAAGAACCTGGAGAAGCTGGACCCGGTCGCCGCGCCGGCACAGAATATTTTGCCCTTCCATGAGAATATCCGTGGCGGGCAATATTATGACGGCAGTGACAGGAGGACAAATGCAGAATGAACAGACGGTGGAGATGTTGAACAAGATGAAATTGTACGGCATGGCGGAAACGCTGCCGGGGCGGCTGGCGGACGCCCGGCAGGCGGAGCTGACGCATGCCGAGTTTGTAGGGCTGTTGGCCGCCGATGAGCAGGCGCACCGTGACTGCCGGCGGCTGAGGCGGCTGCTGAGGCGGGCGCATTTAAAGCAGGAGGCTTCCCTGGAGAACATAGATTACCGGCGCAGCCGCGGGCTGAACAAGCAGTCCCTGCTTGAGTTGGGCAACACGGCCTGGCTGGACGGAAACAGGAATGTGATCATTACCGGTCCGTCCGGGGTCGGTAAAAGTTACATAGCCTGCGCGCTGGGCAACTTCGCGGCGCGGTGCGGTCGTCCGGTGACATACGTAAGGGCCACCCGGCTGTTTGAGACGCTGTCGATGGCGCGGGCTGATGGTTCGCACCTGCGGATGATACAGAACCTGGCCAAGGCCCGGCTGCTTATCGTGGACGACTTCCTGATAGCGCCGCTGTCGGAAAGCGCGCGGATGGACTTCCTTGAGGTAATAGAAGAGCGCTGCGGCACCGGGGCCACGGTAATCACCAGCCAGTGCCCCTCAGGGGATTGGCACCGGAACATCGGTGACGACACCATCGCCGACGCCATCTGTGACCGTCTACTACACCAGGCCTACAAGATAGAACTAGACTGCGGATCAATCCGGAAGGACCCGTTGTAACCGGCATTCTAGCGAGAAAGAGGGCGATGAAATTTGAAAAGCAGGAGGCAAAACAGATAGAGTTAGGGTTACCCGAGCGCCGCTAGTTTTTGGACATGGCCGAATTCGTCAGAATAGTGGCCGAATTGAAATAGAACAGTGGCCGATTTGATTAGAATACGCATGGACCAGCACCTTTACTTGTACGCCATACATCCGGGCCAATTGCGGGCTCAACAACACACGATGCCCACGGATTATGATTATATTCTTCTCAATAAGTTCCATCTGCATTACTGATTTCATAATTCCCCCTTTATAATCACTAATAGCCTAGCAGACCAACCCGACATACGCGTGTCGGGGTAAAAAGAAAACCCTGGCTGGTCCTTTCGGGCCAGCCAGGGTTGGCAAAAGCAAGCGTTATGGCTGCGCGCGAATTAGAGTTTTATCTCTACTTCAACGCCGCTGGGCAGGTCGAGCTTCATCAGCTCGTCCACCGTTTTTTGGGTCGGGCTTACCAGCTCGATCAGGCGCTTGTGTATGCGCATCTCGAACTGTTCGCGGGATTTCTTGTCCACGTGCACCGAGCGGTTCACCGTGTACTTGCGGATACGGGTGGGCAGCAGCACGGGGCCCGCTATGAGCGCGCCTGTGCGTTTAG
>JAPLKJ010000116.1 GCA_026388125.1 Elusimicrobiota bacterium | reverse complement strand
TTAAGTTTGTCTATCTCTCGGTTGCTCATGGTCAGTTGCTCCATTAAATCCCTCCCGGCTCGCTGCCTGAAGGGTTAGTTTACCGCAAACCATGACATTTCTACTTGCCGCAACCATGACATTTTAAAAAAATCGCTACAGGCTGACTCCGCGCTCTATCCAGCGCTACGTCGAAATAGGTAGCCTGTATCCCCCGCTTCTGCACCTTTTCTATCTTCAGCGTGTAGCCTGAAACAGGCAGGGCGCTTATCCTGGCGCGCAGGTCGCCTTCAGGAAGCCCTGCGTCCAGCAGCGCGCCCACGAACATATTGCCGCTCACACCCGAAAAGCCGCTAAGGCACATCGCTTTCATAGTCTCACCTCATTGAATTGATCAGCGCGGCCAGGCGGCCGGCGCCGAAGCCGTTGTCAATGTTGACCACGGCCACGCCGGCGGCGCAGCTGTTGAGCATGCCCAGCAGCGCGGCCAGCCCTTTGAAGCTGGCGCCGTAGCCCACGCTGGTGGGCAGCGCTATCACGGGTTTTGCCACCAGTCCCCCTACCACGCTGGCCAGCGCCCCTTCCATGCCGGCGGCCACCACCAGCACGTTGGCCGCGCGCATCTTCTTCTGCTGCGCGAACAGGCGGTGGATGCCGGCCACGCCCACATCGAAGGCGCGCTCCACGCGGTGACCCATCAGCTCGGCCGTCAGCGCGGCCTCCTCGGCGGCGGGAATGTCGCCGGTGCCGGCCGTCATTACCAGTATGAAGCGGCGCGCGTCGGGCCTGGAATTCTCCTTGCGCACCGTTATCAGCCGCGCCAGCTCATGGTATTGCGCCGCCGGCACGCGCTTTTTTACCGCCGCGAAGGTCTCGGGCGAAGCGCGCGTGGCCAGGATATTATGCCGGCCTTTGTTCATCCGCTCCACTATCCGCGCCGTCTGCGCCGGGGTCTTCCCCTCGCAGAACACCGCTTCCGGGGCGCCGCAGCGCGCCGCGCGGTGGTGGTCTATTTTCGCGAAACCCAGCTCTTCGAATAAGTTCTTTTTCGCGCTCATTATTTCTCCAGGTCCCGGTTCATGCTGCCCATCGAGTAGCCGGCCAGGTCTAGCGCCGTATGGTGAAAACCCAGCTTCCGCAGTTTGGCGGCTATTTTTCCCGCCGTGCCCGGCTTAGCCAGCCGGGGTATCCATTCCGGTTCTACTTCTATGCGCGCCAGCGCGCCGTGATGCCGCACCCTCAGCTGCCCTTTGCACAGCGGGCGTATGAATTTTTCCGCCGCCGCCACCTGCCTGAGCCGCCGGGGCGTCAGCGGCAGCCCGTATTCCACGCGCGAGGCCAGGCAGGCGGCGGCCGGCTTGTCCCACGTCGGCAATTTCCAGCGCCGCGAGACCGCGCGGATCTCGGCCTTGGTCAGGCCGGCCTCTTTGAGCGGGCTGCTCATGCAGGCCAGCTCGGCTACGGCGCGGCTGCCCGGGCGGTAGTCCTTCGCATCGTCCGCGTTGCTGCCCTCTATCACATGGCGGTACCCCCGCAGGCGGGCCCAGTCGGCCAGCGCCGTAAAGCGTATCTTCTTACAGTAATAGCAGCGCTCGGCTGAATTCTCCGTAAAGCGGCGGTCGCCGAATTCGGCCGTGCGCAGCAGCGCATGCCTGACGCCCAGCTGTTTTGCCAGCTTTACCGCCTCCGCTTTTTCGGCGCCGGTGAGCGTGGCGGATACGGCCGTTACGGCCAGCACTTCCACGCCCGGCGCGCGCCGGGCGGCGGCGGCCAGGAAGACGCTGTCCGCGCCGCCCGAGAACGCCACCGCGGTTTTGCCCAGGCCCCTCAGGATACTTTCCAGCTTCCGGAGTTTGATTTTAATGTTCATAGTACACAGCTTCAATAATAGCAAAAGTCCGGCGAAGTTTAATTTTCCCGGAGGTCCCGGCATTTTGTATATTTACTTTGTATCCCGTCGGCACAATTCACGGAGGTTCGCCCATGAAATACCGTAATTTCGGAAAACTGGAATGGAAGCCGTCGGCGCTCGGCTTCGGCTGCATGCGCCTGCCGTGTGTGCCGGGCGGGCAGGCCGTAGACGAAACTGAAGCCGTTAAAATGATCCGCTACGGCATTGACAAAGGCATAAATTACGTGGATACGGCGTATCCCTATCACAACGGCAGCAGCGAAACCGTGCTGGGCAAGGCCCTGCAGGACGGCTACAGGCAGAAAGTAAAGCTGGCCACCAAGTCCCCCGTCTGGCTGATCAAGAAGCCGGAGGATTTTGACACGCTGCTCGGCGAACAGCTTAAAAAGCTGCGGACGGACCACATAGATTTTTACCTGCTGCACGCCCTCAGCGAAGAGCGCTGGGGCTGGGTGCTGAAGCATAAAATGCTGGAGCGGGCCGAGGCCGCGCTCAAGGACGGCAGGATCGGACACCTGGGGTTCTCTTTCCACGACAGCTACGCGGCTTTCCCGAAGATAGTGGACGCCTACGGCGGCTGGTCATTCTGCCAGATACAGTACAACTACATGGACACCGGCTACCAGGCCGGGCTGAAAGGCCTTAAATACGCGGCCTCGAAAGGGCTGGCGGTAATAGTTATGGAGCCGCTGCGCGGCGGGGCGCTGGCGAACCCGCCCAAAGCGGTGCGCGAGATCTTCGCGGCCGCTCCCGTGCAGCGCACGCCCGCCGAATGGGCCCTGCGCTGGGTCTGGGACCAGCCGGAGGTTTCGCTGCTGCTCAGCGGCATGAGCTCCATGCCGCAGGCGGAGGAGAACGTCCGCGCGGCCGGCGCTGCGGAGATGAATTCTTTAACGGCTGCCGACCAGGAACTTATTGCCGCCGCCAGGAAAAAATACGAGGAGAGAACGCCCATCCCCTGCACGCGCTGCGGCTACTGCATGCCCTGCCCCAACGGCCTGGATATCCCTTATAATTTCGAGCTTTACAACGCGGCCGAAGTGTACGACGACCTGGGCTCTGCGCAGTTCCGGTACAGGAACTTCATGGAAGAGAGCGCGCGGGCCGGCGCCTGCACGGGCTGCCGCGCCTGCGAGGAGAAGTGCCCGCAGAAGATAGTTATAAGCGAGTGGATGCCCAAAGCGGCGGCGCTGCTGGCGGAGAAAAAATAACAGCCGCGGCGTTCCCCCGCCCTGGTAGCTCATTCAAAAAAACGGCCCGGCCCCTCCGGTGAAGAGGGGCCGGGCCGGATAAAAACTGCCGAGGTCAGTACTCCTGCGCCGCCGCGGCCTGGGCCTCTCCCAGTTTTTTCAGCGTCGCCTTGTTGTAATTGTTCGTTCTTTTTTCTATCTCGTCGGAGAACTGCTTGTAGAAATCGGCCTTTTTATCGCTGGCCGCGCTGTATTCCTTGAGCAGCAGCTTGCGCTCTTTGGTCAGGCCTTTAACTTCCGCTTTTACGGCTTTTTTATCGGTCCCGAGTCTGGCCTTCGCTATCGCGTTGTCTTTCTCGTCTATCCGGCCCTGTATGTCCGAAAGCGTCTGGTCGAGGGCGGTAGCCTGCGCCGCCATTTCGTCCGTCCAGGTCTTAAGCTCGTCCACGATGCTGTTATAGCCTGTGAGCAGCGGCAGGAAACAGTTGGGGCAGGACTGCGGCCGCGTGTTCGCGGGTTTTACCGCGGCCGGGGCCACGGGCGCGGCAGCGGCCACGGGCGCGGTGGAGATCTCGGGCGCCGCGGCGACCGCGGGCGCGGTGGAGACCACCGGCGCGGCGGCGCCCTTGGGCGC
>JAPLKJ010000237.1 GCA_026388125.1 Elusimicrobiota bacterium | reverse complement strand
AGTTCAGTGGGAACTGGATTCTCGCAAGCAACTGCACCTGCTCCGGCCGAATCTTAAAGAACAAAATAAAAAGTAGACAGGGGGTTTTTCAGCGGAATCGATAACTCGATAAGATAAAAGTCCTTTAAGGTTAAGTGTTTTTCGAGGGTTAATATGAAAAAACTAATTTGCATCCCAATTTTGTTTTTGAGTGGTTGCGCTTATTATCAGCCGATAGGGATATCATCCTCAAGTGTCGGTAGCCAGTATGAAAGACCTAGTGGAATCGCTGAAGGTGTGTCTCGTAGGTGGTCATTCTTTCCCTGCTACAATGCTTGTCCTATTGGAGACGATTCGTTAAAATCTGCCATGAACAACGCCTTGGCGGGTAAGGCTGGGGACGCGCTTGTCAATGTCTACGCAGAGAGGAAGACTGTCGCATTCCCCCATATTTACTTCCCCTTGATAATCCGTTCTGATGTAGTGATAACTGGGACAGTGGTTAAATATACCACCAAGGAATTTCCTCCTGACAATGAAGAGTATCTGTATTCTGGGAATGTCTCAATAATCTGGCGCGGGCTCCTTTTCCTAAAGGCGGAAGAGCAGGCGCTTCGGATAAATGTTTTAAATAGTGAAATGAGAAATAAATTAATCGAGTATGCTGAAGCTCAGGTGTGTGCGATTAAAGAAAATTCACCGGAAGAAACTTTGTTCGCGTCTATATGTGGGCGAAAAGCAAAAAGGTGTGGGTTTAATACTTACAATAGTGTTGTTCCAAGTGAGCCGTGTAAAATGTACTACTGTATGGCGCTTTTAAATCCAGCCGATCAGGTTGTTCAAATAAAAGAGCTTAAGCAAAGTGTAACTGCTTCGGATGTTACTGCTTTCTCGAATATAGTAAAAGCTGCACAAAAAAGAGTCCGTGCCTGCCGCAATGGACAGATATTTGTTGAGCCAGAAACCATATTATCTCCTGGTGAGACTGAATTGTTAAGCTTTCTCTGTAAAGACGGGGAGCTGAAATAAAGTGGGGGAAGGCAAGGGACGTATTTGACTAATTGATTGTTTATCAACAGGATGCCATAAGGTCTCCTGAATTAGTCAAATAATCAAAAGACCGGAGAAAACTTTAAAGCTATTAAGATCATTCAAATATAACGAAGAGTAGCGCAAAAAGTTAAGGAGAGTATTTATGTGCAATAAAGGCGTGGTTATCCCGGTGTCTTTGCTTCTGCTGGCGGCAGCTTTCTGGGCGGGGATGGCTTATAGGGAGCATTCTCCCTCGCAGGCTTACGAACTGGCGCAGGTGCTGGTAGCCAGAGCGGACCTGCCGGCCGGGACCGTACTGAAAGAGGACCTGGTGGAGACGATGCAACTGCCGAGGCGTTATATGCAGCAGGACGCCTATGAAGTGCGGAGCATGTCCGATATTAAGCTTATTACTAACCTGGTGACGCTGGTGAGGATCCCCAAGGGCAACCAGCTCACGCAGTCAGCCCTCGCTGCAGGGGGCCTGAAGGCGGCTACGGACGCCGGGATCTCTCCCTCGCAGCAGCATAGTCTGGAAGGCGTCAAATATTTTCAGAATGCCAACTATGAAGAGGCGCGCAAGGAATGGAAGCTCGCCCTGAAGCTGGATCCATCCAACGCAGATGCCGCCGCAGGTCTTAAACGGATAGAGCAGATACTCTCCGGAAGCAAGTAAAGGGCGCGGAACTGCTAGAATTGAAATAAATAAGGGAGATATTTCTATGGCAGCCAAAACGGGCAAGTTATTGCTGGCTGGCGTCCTCCTGGCCCTTGGTTTAAGATTCCTGGTTCCGGTCGTGGGTTTAATCGGCCTGGTGATCTGCGCGGTCGCCGTTTATGTGCTTAAGGATTCGGCGGGAGAGATAAAAAGCGGTGGTTTTACGATAAAACGCAGAATATTCACGCTCGTACTGCTGGCGGCGGTATTTGGAACGTCTTTCTATTATCGCCAGCTTTACCGGGCTTTTAAAATGCCGTCGGCCTCTATGGTCCCCTCCATACAGCAGAACGGGAGGTTTATGGTGGATAGAAAGGCGTATGCCGCCAGAACGCCGCAGCGGGGCGATATAATAGTTTTTGAATTTGAGCAGCAAGGCAAAATGACGCTGCAATGTAAAAGGGTGGTCGGCCTTCCCACAGAGAACATCGAGATCAAAGAAGGCCGTATTTACGTAAATGGGGTTCCTACGCTGATCCCGGAATTGCCCGCGGGAATCTCTTATGTGAACGCGGGTGAATTTGGCAAACAAGGACAAGCGCTCGCGGTCCCAGCCGATGCCTACTATGTTCTGGGGGATAATCCTGCCGTCAGCGTGGACAGCAGATATTTCGGCTTTCTGATTAAAAGAGTTATTTACGGTAAGGTGCTGTGGACGTATTCCGGCATACCGCTGAGAAAAAGCATGAAATTGCTGCTGCCTCACGCTTGAAACAGGGCCCGGCAGATCCGGCGGAGCAGGTGCGCAGCGTAGGGGACGTTTGATGACTTAATGACTGTTCATTAACAACTTACCGTAGCCTAAACGCTTGCTTTTGCCATCCCTGGCTGGCCCGAGAGGACCAGCCAGGGTTTTCTTTTTTACCCCGACACACGTTTGTCGGGTTGGTCTGGTAGGATATTCTTGTTAAGCATGGAGGGTATATGAAACATTTAATCCCGTTGGAAGTGATAGAGCAAAAAATATTGATTATACGTGGAAATAAGGTTCTTTTGGATAGAGATCTGGCCCGGTTGTATGAAGTGGAAACCAGAGCTTTGAATCAAGCAGTTGATAGAAATCTCAAAAGATTTCCGCCGGATTTTATGCTCACACTGACAAAAGAGGAAGCCGCCAGCCTGGTATCACGGAATGTGATACCACACATAAAGTATTTAGGTGGCCATCTCCCAAATGCTTTCACAGAACAAGGGGTATCCATGCTCTCAAGCGTATTAAACAGCGAGCGCGCCATAGAAGTGAATATACTGATAATGAGAACTTTCGTCCGGTTGCGGGAGCTTATGTCTTCCCATCGCGACTTGGCCAATAAAATAGAGGAATTGGAAAAGAAATATAATTCGCAGTTTAAAAGCGTGTTCGACGCGATAAAAGCGTTGATGAAATTTTCCACAGACAGCCCTACCAGGATCAAAACCATCCACGGATTCAAGCCGGGGAAATAATGGAATTGTTGTCCGGATTCCTTTTGCTAGAATAATTAGATATGAAGATACTCGCTTTTAACGGTAGTCCGCGGAAGAATTGGAACACTGCTGCGCTGCTGCAGAAGGCTTTGGCTGGCGCCGCGGCGCAGGGCGCCGAGACGGAGCTTATCCACCTCTACGACCTTGATTACAAGGGCTGCATAAGCTGTTTTGCGTGCAAGCTGAAGGGCGGGAAGAGCTACGGGCACTGCGCCGTGAACGACGGCCTGGCCCCTGTCTTCAAAAAAATAGAGGCGGCCGACGCGCTGCTCTTCGGTTCGCCCGTCTACCTGGGGCATGTTACCGGCGAGATGCATTCTTTCCTGGAGCGTCTGGTGTTCCAGTACCTTACCTATGGCGAAAAGCCGGGCTCATTGTTCGGCAGGCGTATAAAGACCGGGTTCATCTATACTATGAATGTCCCGGAAGAGTATATGAAGCAAATAGGGTATGAGCAGTTCATGGCCCACATCTCTTCTTACCTTTCGCGGATGCTCGGGGCTTGCGAGGGGTTGTGTTGTTTCGACACTTTGCAGTTCGAGGATTATTCCAAATACGAGGCCGGCCGGTTCGACCCCGCGGCTAAAGCGAAGCGGCGCAGGGAAGTGTTCCCCCTGGATTGCCAAAAGGCCTTCGAACTGGGAAAGAATATTTGCGAAGGGGAATAGGGGATAAGGGAACGCCGGGGGACGCTGATGACTTAATCTAGACAGCTTCCCTACTGATTTTATGTTTCAGCTTTCAACAGCGGAGTATAAATCTTTAAGATTCCAATTTGGAATCTTAAAGAGAGGATCACATTCTAAGTATCTGCCGCGTGTTTTTATGGAACAAGGGGTTTCGATGCTTTCCAGCGTTCTTAAAAGCAAACGTGCCAGACAGGTAAATATTCAGATAATGAGGGCGTTCGTGAAATTACGTGAACTCCTGAATACACATAAGGAACTATCGCGTAAGCTGGAAGAGCTGGAAAAGAAATATGATGCGCAATTCAAGAGTGTCTTTGACGCCATACGGATGCTAATGACGCCGCCGTCCAACACGGACCCGGGTCCTAAAACAATCCCGGGTTTTAAACCGGGAAAATAAGCGGCCTGCTGCAAGGAAGCCGCAAAAGACCTTCGGTTCCACAACTAAAGAGAAGCGGGAGAAGTAGTTAAGCGCAACACCCGTGAGAAAATTATGAGGGGATCACGGGTGTGATATCCTCACCGCCGGGGTAGTCTGGCGGTTTTGGGAGTGGGGTTTGTATAATCAGTATATGACCAACATGCATTTTTGCGCTTCTCGGTTTAGGCCGGGGATTTTGTCGGAGTTACTGGCGGCAATTCTAGCGGCGGGCGCGGGCACATCGGCTTTTGCGGTGGGACCGGACGGCGGGCAGCAACCGGTCATGGTCAGCAGCGCCGCCGTGCAGGGCTGGCGCGCCAACGTGCGCGAATTCGCCATGACCAGTTTCAAACACCCGGCCTGGGGCGCTTCCCATGCGGCGCGTGATTACAGCCTGGCGCTAAAGCTGGCTGCGGCGGATAAGGTAAAGCTGGACGACGACGTGCTTTACGCCGCGGCGTGGCTGCACGACATGGGTGCGTTCGCGCCATGGGCGGACCCGAAGGCCGATCATGCGGAGGTTGCGCTATCAAGCGCCGCGAAAATGCTGGCCGGCGCCGGTTTCCCCGCGGCCAAGCAGGAGGCCGTGCGCGGGGCCATGCGCACGCATATGTACGAGCGCACTCCGGAGGGGCCTGAGGCGCTGTACCTGCACGATGCCGACGCCCTTGAGTGGCTTGGCGCTATAGGCGCGGCGCGCCTCCTGGCGCTGGCGGATCCCAACGGAGCTGCTCCTACGCTGCCGATGATGGCGGCCGGGCTTGAGGATGTGCTGGCCAAGGTGCCCGCCAGGGTATTGTCCCCGGCCGGCCGCGCGCTGTTGCCGGCGCGCAAGGCGGAGTTGGAACAATTCCTTAAAGAGCTCCGCGCTGAAAGTGATAACTTTACGCAGCTTTAGGGGATAGGGGACGCTGATGACTTAATGATTCCGCTGAAAAACCCCTTGTTTTAATTTTCGGGGGCGCAAAACAAGATTTTATTTTTTGCTCCGCTGATATTTTTATCGTTCAGTTACGTTTTTTTCATATAAAAACACTTTTCGTCGCGCAAACACGTGCTAAAACCAGCGTTTAAGCTGGCACCGCCATTGGCTTTGCTATACTTTCAATCCCGACCATGGCCTGCTTCGCCTCCCAGGTAACACGCCGGCACCAGCGTTTTATGTTGCAGGCCGCACCAATCAAATAGTTTTGCAGCCGGACCTTCTTTTCCCCGCGATACCGTGCCTTGCGTAATCCATACCCCCGTACCAACTCACTGTGTGTCCCTTCGATCCCGTTGCGGTGGTGCATATCTTTCTTAAACTCCGCCGTGCGCATCAATTGCCAGCGGGTCTGTGAAAATGTGTGATGTTCGTTTACACGCAGCATCCGGCCCCGTTCACCTTTATGAAGACACTCCGCCTTTAAATTACAACCGTCACAGCAGCCGACCCATTCAAACCGGTAAGTGATCCTGCCGGTCTTCGCGGCTTTCATCCGCGCGCATTGCGTGCTGGTCTTGCCCGCCGGGCAGACCGCCGAGCGCCGCTCGACATTTACTTCGAACGCTTCGGATGGATACACGCCACGCTTAGCCGAAGGCAGCGCCGGGCCCATCAACGTAAAACCCTCCGCACTGGCTTTGGCCATGCTTGGCCCTGACACATACCCCGCGTCCGCATAAATTACTTCAGGCTTCTCTAAACCCAACTGCCGCTGCTCTTTTAACACCGCGGCCATACCTGCCTTCTCGCTCTCGGGCGCGCTCTGTGTTACTATGGCTGTTATCACGTTCTTTGTCGGCTCACCAGTGCTGCGCGGCGCTGCTTCAACCGTTTCCGCCACCTGCACTTTGTGGCCTACCCACTCTTTGTTCTTCATCGTGGATTTGTAGCTCCACTGGGCGTCAGGATTGTGCGGGTTCTGAACAG
This sequence comes from Elusimicrobiota bacterium, assembly GCA_026388125.1. GTDB lineage: Bacteria > Elusimicrobiota > Elusimicrobia > Elusimicrobiales > UBA9959 > UBA9959. The sequence continues at coordinate 25,792 of JAPLKJ010000237.1, read as the reverse complement.
CACCCGCAGGCCGCGCACGCGATTGCTCCACTGTCCCGTCGTGACGTGTTTCAAAGTTCTCATCAAAAACCCGCTGCAAAAGCCGCACCGCTTCGCCCTGCCGTATCTCCGGCGGCAATCCGTTCACCCAGTTCAGTACGTCCCGCGCATCCAAACCCGCCTGGCTCATTTTCAGACGCAGAATATCACCGGAACTTTTGTAGTCTATGCGACTTTCGACGTAACGTTCCCACCATAGCGCCCAGGCCGCAGGCCGGGGCAAGTTCTCGATCTGCGCCAAATCCTCCAGCGCCAGGCGCAGCGTCTCGCGCACACAATCAAGTCTGGTCATATGGCTCACCAGACCTATTATGTGTGTGGAATCTAGGCGCTGCCGCGTGCGCTTGGGCAAATACCCGGCCGCACTCATCTGCTCCAATACGGCCTCAAAGCCAAGCTGCTCCAGACCATGCGCCAGCAGCCGCTCTCGAAACTTAACTAAACTCGTAGGGTGGAACGCCGGCTCATCAGCCTCCATTCCCAACGCCAGTTTCCAGCGCAGGTCAAAACTGCATGCCTCCGCCGCCTGCCGGTCGGGCATACGCTCCATGAACTGCAGGACTAGCGCCGCCAGCATCCGCACCGGCTCCTCGGCGGGCCGACCGTTGTCCGCGCAATACATGCGCTCCAGCGCCGGGCGCTGTTTGCGAAGCTCGGGCAGAATGTGTTCTGCAAAAAAGCTGAACCGCTCGGCGCCGGGCGCTTTGCCAAGGCCGGGGAACAGAATTTCTGGCTCGAAGAATGTGCGTTGTAAGTTTAATTTTGGTAGGCTCATATTATAGGTTTAGAGGCTGTGGTCTATACTTGACAAGGGCTATTATATATAATAGCCTATAATATATGCAAATCACCTACCCGATCAAAGTGCAAGTCATTAAAAGCAAAGGCCGCCCTGTCAGACTCTTTGTCGCCATTCCGATGGCGCTGGCTGCCGCCATCAATATGGAACAGGGTGAAGAAGTTCAGTGGGAACTGGATTCTCGCAAGCAACTGCACCTGCTCCGGCCGAATCTTAAAGAACAAAATAAAAAGTAGACAGGGGGTTTTTCAGCGGAATCAATAACTCGATTGTTTATGATTAGCGGATTATATGCCCCATAGCCCCTGGAGCCGGCGGCGCATATCGCGCAGGAAGGTTTCCGGAGCCGGCCAGGGTTCGTTGCGGGGACCGAGCACTTCCAGCATCACCGCGCCCAGCCGGCGGAAAGCAGGCTCGGCCGCAAGGCCGCGCCAATCCACCACGCCTTCCCCGGGCGGCCAGTGCCGGTCGGCTTCACCGTCATTGTCCGACAGATGAGTAGTAAGGAGCCGGCCGCCGTGGCGCTCCAGAAGGGCCAGGGGCGCCGGGCTGACTATCCTGGCATGCGAACTGTCATAACAAAGCCCGAGGAACGGCGAGCTGAAACGCTCCAGCAATTTATCCAGGTGAAGCTCTCCGCGGGTATTTTCAACGGCCAGCCGCACCTTGCTGCGCTCCGCCGCCGCCAGCACGCGGGCAAAGGCCTCCAACCCGTCCTCTCCGGGAGGAAGAAAATCCTTCCCGTGGGTAGGATGCATCACTAAGATCTCCACTTCGGCCCTGGCGCAGTCCTCCACCCAGCCGAGGTTGTCGTTTACCCACGCCTCGCGCTCAGCTTTATCCGGGCTCCAGAGCCGGTTGCAAGTTTCGAACGGCACATGGATATTGTCTACCGCCAGCCCGAGGTCGCGCGCCAGCCGCGGGAGCTCGTGTTTGCGCCCCGCCCGGATATCGGGCTCTTCCTCACCCCACCAAAGCGCGGTGAAATCAAAGCCCGCTTCCCGGATCAGCCGCAGCCGTTCCTCCAGCGGGAGCACATACCCGAAAAATGAATACATCCCGAACTTCATAGGTTATCCGTTCTTCCCTGGATCGCGCAGCGCCCCCGCTCATTCCTCCCTGCGGGACCTGAAGCCATCCAGGTCTTCAAGGCTGACGTCCGAGTCTATCTCGTCAAGCACCCAGCGGCCGTCTTCGCGTGTGAACTTCCACAGCTCGCCGAATTTCCCGTTTTCATCTGGATTCCCATCTATCACTGTTCCTTCGGGCTCCGTAACCGTGTAATCTATCATCGAGCCCCTGATATAGACCCAGAAAAGATCTTTCGAATTATCCGTGTAATCTATAGCCTCGACGATCCTGGCCCCGAGGAGCTCAACGTTTTTCAGGATGTTCTTTTCCCCGTCCCTTATCATCTTGTTGGTTTGCTCCCGATGTTTCTGGTACAGGCGCCGGCTCATGAAACCCTTGGCCAGGTCCTGGTTCCTTTCCGTCCAGGCTTCCTGCACCCTGTAGAAGCATTCCTCTATCCGTTGTTTCAGGCTTTCCATTCTCCAGCCGCTGTCGGTGCCGGCAGCCTTTTCTATGAGGGCCGCGGCTTCCTTATTCTTCCGGTAGATCTTGAAATGCAGAATGCCGATATAGATCAAGATGAACGGGTAGAGGATAATTCCCAGGATACCGCCCCCGCCCCCGCCGCCTCCCCCTCCGCCGCCGGCACGGGCAGAAAGGTCCGCCGGCAGCAAAGCGGAGATCAGTAAAAGCAGGAAGATGAGCCCGCAGCCGCAAGCAACTGTATTTTTTATTCTATCGTTCATGATCTTTCCTTGTAAACTTGGGGACGCTACACGATAACTCGCTCATTTCTGATTATCGAGTTATCGTGCAGCGTCCCCCATTGTCAGTTCTCCCCGGCCCCTTCTTTATCGCCCGGCATCGCAACGCTTTTCAGCTTTTCCATGTGCAGCCCCAGCCAGAGCAGGCTGCCGCCGGTTACCAGCAGGTGAATGAACCCGGCCGCGGGGCTGTTCGCCACAATGAACTGGAAGTAAAAAGTATAAACGTTGATTATCAGGAACGTCAGCCCGTAGCCACGCAGCAGGCGCAGCCCGGACTTAGCGCCGGCCAGCAGCGCGGAGGCGGAAACTATGGCCCACAGGCAGCTGAAAGCCAGCCTTTCCCCCGTAGTACCCTCCCAGCGCACGTGGCCGTTCTCAAAATAGCCGAACAGCGCCAGGAACCAGAGCGAAAGGTTCACCAGCAGCAGGCCGTAATGGGCGTAGACCCGGCTGAAATTGGCCAGCCGCCCGCGCACCACCATGCCGTGCGCCCAGGCCGCGCCCAGCGTGAGCAGCCCTATCCCCAGGAACCGCACGGGGTAGGTCATGCCCAGGTAATACGCGCCCCAGCCGGAAACATAGCCGGTTTCGGCGCCGAAGTAAAAGAAGAAATCAGCCAGCGCGTACCAAAGTATAAGCCGGTTGCCCAGCGCGTAGGCCAGCAGCAGCAATAACCCCGCGTCCATCCCCAGCAGGGCCGGCCAATTCTGGCTGCCTGTGGAGTAATGCTTCGCCAGTACCACGGTCAGCCACTGCAGCGTGCCCGCGCCGGCCAGTTCGCAGAGCTCCCCCCATAGCGGCCGGGGCCGGCTGCTCTTCAGTTTACGGCCTTCCAGCACAAAAGCAACGGAGGCCAGCAGCAGCGAGAATTCCGCGGCCAGCCGCCAATCGATATATTCCTTGAGGTAATGCCACAGAACCAGCAGCTGGTCCTGCATCCTCACGCCAGCGCCGGCTATCACCGACACAACACCCAGCGCTACAAAGACACGCACAAGGAATCCCGCGTCCTGCGGGGCTACCGGGTAGCGCAGCTTCAGGGCGGCCACCTGTTCCCAGGTAAGCACCTGCATTACCCCCAGCTTGTCCAGCTCGGCGTGCAGCTTCCCGTGCAGCTCCAGTCCGGCGCTCATGATTCCCTCCCCACGGCCACGGCGTATTTAAGATAATAATGCAGCGCCGCGCTGAACACCAGCAGCCCGGCCCCGCCGGCCAGCAGGAAAGTGCCCACCTGCATGGAGTTCCAGAATAATTCGTGAAAGCGCGTAAAAATATCGATAGCGAGGAAAGTTATGCCGAAGCCGCGCAGCAGCCCGTTCTGCAGGCGGTCGGCGGCCACTATCTGCGCTATGCAGCCCAGGGTGAACAGCACCACCCAGTCCAGCGCGTAGCCGCTGCTGCCCGAAAGGGAGGACAGGATAAGCAGGGACAGGTTGAAGTAGATAAGCCCGACGGTCTGCCACACCTTGTAAAAGCGGCCGGTCTGCGGGTAAAGGAACAGCTCATGGTAAACGCCTATGGCCACAGCGCCCAGGGCCGCCGGCCACATCAGGCGCGGGTCCTGAACGCTGAACGCGTAAGTGGAGCGGCCAAGCATGCCGTCCCAGGAGCCTACCCAGTGGAAAAGCGAAAGCACGCCCAGCAGCAGCAGGTAGGTGTTGCGGCTTCTGTAGGCCAGGTAGAAGGCGACGGGCAGGCAGATCACCATGGTGGCGTGCAGCGCGGCCATGTCTTTTATTCCCATGGAGGTGCAGAGCATGCCGACCGCGCTGCAGACCATGAAAATACCCAGCGTAACTATGATCTTGGAGGAGGTTGAATACTGCTCCTGCAGGTCCTCCGCCAGGCGCAGCCCGAATATAACGGCCGCGCAGCCTATGCCCCCGCTAACCAGTGCGCTGAAGGCCAGGGAGCGCGTCATAGCCGTGATGCCCCCAACTATGCCGAAGAAGGTAAGCAGCCCGCCCATGATGCCTATGTACTTTATAATCCCGGCGAAACCGAACGAGGTGAAAGCGTACCGCTGGCGCAGCGTGTCGTGGGTGGCCTGGTCGATAACCCCGTCCGCCAGCCAGGTCGCCGCCTCGCTCTGCATAAATTCTTTTGTCTGCCTGTCAGCCATAGCGTCTCCCCTCTTCCCCTTTTTAACTTCTTTTTATTCCCCTTATTCTACAAAACAAAACCGCCGGGCTTCCCCCGGCGGTTCCGGGTTAAAGCCCCGCGGGGACAGCCAGGCCGCGGGCGGCGCAGAAGGCGCGCAGGTCCGCGGGCAGCGGCACGGAGAACACGCGCTCCAGCCCCGCTTTACGCAGATCTATTCCGGCGCAATGCAGCGCCTGCCGCGGCAGCAGCAGTTTTTCCGCCAGAGCGGGCGTCCAGCCATGGTCGAGAAAATTCAAGTAACAGTTAGCGTCCGGCCCGTACACCTTGTCGCCCGCCAGGTAGTGCCCCAGCCACTGCGCGTGGGCCCGGATCTGGTGCATGCGGCCGGTTTCGGTAACCACGCGCGCCAGCGTAAAACCGCCGCCGCTGGCCAGCGGGGTGAAGTGCGTCACCGCGGCCCGCCCGTCCGGTCTCACGCCCGCTTTGAAGTACACAGGGCTGGCCTCATCGGGGCCCAGAGGCTGATCCACCGTTACCGGGCCGGAAAATTCGCCCGTCATTATGGCCAGGTAGGTTTTACCCGCCTGCCGCCGCTGCATGGCGGTCTGCAGGCGGCCCGCCACCGCGGGGGTCTTGGCGAACACCACCACGCCGCTGGTCTCGCGGTCGAGCCGGAACACCAGGTGGGCCGCGGCCAGGCCGAAGTGCTCGCGCACAGCGCCGGCAAGGCTGGACCAGGGCCCGTCCTTGGACGGGTGGCACAGCAGGTCCCCCGGCTTGTTTATTACTATAACCTGGTCATCGTGGTGGATTATCCAGCTGGCGAGCTCCGCCGGAGTTATCTGCCCTACGTTCACCAGCCTGTCCCGGCGCGGCCAGGGGCAGGCCAGCCGGGGGTTGAAAGCGGGGCGGTCGCTCTCGTTCATGTAACGGGCCAGCCTGTCTCGATAGTTTTTGCCATTAAAAATAAAAGACTCAGGACCTTGGCAGGACAAAAAGGCTCCTGCACCCCAACAGCCGCCACTCCGGGGCTTTTCACCAGCGAAGAGTCAACTACATCCCATACCCCAGGCTTATTCTACCAAAACAAAACCGCCGGGCCTCCTCGGCGGGGTCAAATGGAACATAGGGACGTTACGAAATAACTTAACTGTCTTTAATTATCGAGTTATCGTGCAGCGTCCCCGATCCTCCCGCTGTTCGGAATAAAATGACGGGCAGACGTGAAAAGAATGTAGAATGTAATGTTGCCATTATGCGCCACAGTAAATATCTATTCGCAGTTTTCGCCGCTATCCGCCGGCCGCGCAGCTGCGGGAAAAGATAAGGCTCGTCTCCGGGAGCAAGTAGCCCCCCCCTGCCGCAAAGACCATGAAAACCAACAGGCTCCGGGAGATCGCCGTAAACGCTTCCATCGGTTTTTCCGCGCTGGGGTTCCTGCTTATACTCGGGACCGCCGGCCTGATACTTAAGGATGCCAGGAACTCCATCTTCAACGATATGCGCCTGCGCGCCGCAATATCCTCCAAGAGGGCCGGTACGGCCATGTTCCCGAAAGAAGACCTGTTCTCGCTGCACTTCCTCGTTAACACGCTGGTACTGGATAAGGTCATAAAATATGCCGTGGTGTCCGACCAGTCCGGCAAAATACGTTCCCACTCCGACCCCGACAAGATAGGGGGCAGGGATGAGAGCCGCGAAGGGGCCGCGGCAAGGTACTCCAAGGTTCCCCTGATACAGAATTTCAAGGGCGCCGGCGGCCTTGATTATTTTTACTTTTCGGAGCCTATTACCGTGGGCAGCAGGCGGCTTGGCACCGTTGCGGTGGCGGTCAACAGCGAGACCATGAGATCCCGCCTGGCCGCCACCACGCATAAACTGGCGCTTATCTTCCTGGCAGCGCTGGGCGCCATGTGGCTGCTGCTGGAGATAAGGTCGCTGATGCGCAAGGAGCAGAAAACCGCCGCGTTAAAATCGGCTATGGTCCACACCGTCAGCCATGAATTCAATAACGCGCTCACGGTCATCGACGCGGCCATTTTTATGCTGGAAGAATCCGAGCCTGAAAAAAGCGACGTTTCGCGGGCGGGTCTGTACCGGGCGCTCGCTTATGAACGGGACTCCCTGAAGCGCTATGTGAAGAACATCCTGAACGAGGCAAAGATGGATGCCGGCAGGTTCAGGATAGAAAAGAAGCCGCTGGCGCTGCGCGACCTGGTGGCCAGCTCCGCGGCGGCCATGGAAGAGTTGATGCGCAGGAAGAAGATCTCATTTTCGCTCGACATAGCCAGGGGGCCGGGCCTGGTGGATGCCGACCCCGAAGCGCTGGCGCTGGTGATCTCCAACCTTATGGGCAACGCCGTCAAGTACACTCCGGAAAGCGGCCGGATAGCGGTAAGGCTGGCGCCGGACGCTGAAAAGGCCGGCCGCATAACTTTTTGTATAGAGAATTCCGGCCGCGGCATCGCCGCCGCCGACATAGAGAGGATAAAGACGGAATTTTTCAGGACCGGGGAAGGCCAGGCCGCCGCTGAGGGTTTCGGGCTTGGGCTTAAGATCTGCAGCGACATGCTGCTGCTGCACGGCAGTTCGCTGGAAGTTAAAAGCGAACCCGGCAGAAACGCCTGTTTCTCTTTCTCCCTGCCTGTGGCGGCGGGAAACGGGAGCGAAGCGCCCGGCGGCGCGAAGGTGGAGATAAAAAAACAGGAAAAAACGGACGGCGTGGTTCTACCAAGGAAAAAATGCAACACAAGATCCTGATAGTGGATGACGAAGATAACGTGAGATTTGTCATCAAAGAGGCTTTTTCAAAAACCTACCAGGTGTTCCTGGCCTCGGAAGGGCTGTCCGCCCTGGAAATAATAAAAAAAGAGCGTCCCACGCTGGTCTTTCTGGACATGAAGATGCCGGGCATTTCCGGCCTGGAAGTCCTGTCATTGATAAAGGAAACCGGCCTTACGCCCATCATCTGGATGCTTACCGGAGAAGAGGATCTGGATATCGCGCTTAAGACGCTCAAGCTGGGAGCCTCCGGCTATCTTACAAAGCCTTTCGATATTAAACAGATCAGGAATATACTTCTGAACGCTATACAGGGCGCCGAGCAGAAAGAACAGCATGACACTCAGGGGGATAAACCGTGGCAGGTTATCAGGAAAAAGCCATAAGTTTATATACCCATAACCTGCCGGGGGCCGTTGGCTCGTTCAATTTATTTTCGCCCCTCACAAGGCTTATTTTACAAAAGCTTCGATAATGGCGTAGTACATCACGTCCCCGGCCACCGGAGTGCGGTCACGGGGGTTCACAGCCAGCACGCCCTTGGACACCCGCTCCGCGCTTATATTCACGAAGCCGGCGGCTGGGGATCAGTTATCGTGCAGCGTCCCCGCTCTTCCAGTTTATTTAGATTCCACGGGCCAGGGGCCGGTGCGGGTTTTTACACCGCCGGGTTCCACCCAGGTCTTGCGGTTGCCGGACAGCTTGGTGGGGAACAGCTCTACGGTGAGTTCTTCCGGCCAGAACCACAGCTTGATCTCGCGCTCGCCCTCTATGGGGTCCGAAGAGACGTGCACCACGTTCTCGAAGATGCCCTTGGTGGTTACACGCCCCAGGCTGCCGCGGATGCTGCGGTAATCGGCCTCTTCGGGGTTCGTGGCGCCGGCAATAGCGCGGGCTTTCTTCACCGCGTCCTCGCCGGTAAAGGCGAAAGCCAGCACGTTGTCCTGGTGGTTGTCGAACTCGCCCATGATGAAGCGGATAAGCTCCTCGTAAAAGGGCTTCTCCTTAAGATGGTTATAATGCGCCTCGGCCAGTTCCCTGGTTACCTTGGTCATGCGCGCGGCCACTATCCGCAGGCCGGTGGCCTCGAAGCGCGTGAGCACGTAGCCCGCCAGCCCCTTCACCATCCCGTCGGGCTTAACTATTACCAGTATAGATTCTTCCATTTATAGTCTCCTAGGAAACCCAGTAGATCAATTATATAAAACTGGCGCCCGCGCGCCCGGCATTGCAGCCCTTTAGCGCCACACCCGCCGGGCGTGCACTTTGTCCTTGGCGCGGAACGCCGCTTCCAGGTCTACGCCGTAATAGCTGGCTATGGTGCAGACGTACATCAGCACGTCCGCCAGCTCCTCGCTGACGGTGCCTATCTTGGAATGCCGGCCCACCGGGATCTTTTCCTCTTTCCTGATGGCCTTAAAAAGTTCCCCCATCTCTTCGCCGAGTATCAGGCATTTCTCCAGCACGCGCTGGTTGCCGAAGCCCCGCTTTTTGGCCTCGCGCTCGATATAGCGCTGCAGTTGGGCCAGCGTGGCCCCCTCAGGCAGACCGGTGTCAGTTTTTTTCATCCCTCAATTCTACAAAACAAAACCGCCGGGCTTTCCCGGCGGCGTAAACTTCAAGAGGCTTATTTCACAAAAGCTTCGATAATGTCGTAGTACATCACGTCCCCGGCCACCGGCGTGCGGTCACGGGGGTTCATCGCCAGCACACTCTTGGCCACCCGCTCCGCGCTTATATTCATGAACCCGGCGGCGGCCAGGTCCTCTATGAGCAGTTCCTGTATAACCCCGCGCAGGTGGCCAAAGCCCTCCGCCCGGCGGGCGGAGGCGGAATCCCTGGCGTAGGCGCAGGTCATGGCCAGCAGCCTGGCGCCGGATTTCATAACGCGGCGGATCTCGGCCGCCGCGGCGCCGGAGTTCGACACTTCCTGCAGGCCGCCCAGCGTAGTTGCCGCGTCCATCACCCCCGCGCGGAAGGCCAAATGTTTGATGTCGGTAGCCACGGCGGCGAACTCCCTTTTTATGCCGTGTTCGGCCGCCAGCCGGCCGCGGGCGTAGCGCAGCTCCTCCGGGAAGATGTCCGTGGCTATGGGCCGGAAATCCCCGCCGCTCTCAAGCAGGTAGCGCAGGTTGCTGCCCGGGCCGGTGGCTATGTCCATCACGTTGCCGCGCAGCGCGCCCAGCCGCTCCCTGAACCGCGCCGCCCAGGCATCCCTGGCGGCCTTGGTCTCCTCGTTGAGATAATCCGAATAGGTCTTGCCGTTCTCGTCTTGGTCTACGCCGGGCTTGTATTCGCCGTCCCAGTCCTTGTCGCCGGTGAATTCCGTCATGTCGGAGACTTTGGGGCTGACCAGCCGGTATATCCCGTCCTCCAGCGCGAAACGCTCGCCGCAGCCGCTGCAGCGCAGCTCCGCGTTCAGGCCGCCCCGGCATACGGGGCAGCAGATAATGTCATTAACGGATATCATATAAATCCCCCTATGGAACCCCGCCGCCTGTTTACACTCTTCTAACTTGCAGGCCGACAGGCCTCGCCGAAGCTGTCCCCGGCCAGCGGGAAGGTCTTATAGCTGTAATCTTCAAAAGGCTCCTGCCGCTATCCGCCCTTTTCTGCTTTGGGACCGGCGCCGATAGCTTCCAATACTTCCAGATTCTTCATAGCTCTTTTATGGCCTTGCGCGGCGGCTTTTCGCCACCACTCCAAAGCTTTAGCCTTGTCCGTTTCTACCGACAGACCTTTTGCATACAGGGTGCCAAGGCCGCATTGCCCTTCCGCATCCCCCTGTTCGGCCGCTTTCGTCCAGAACTCGCGGGCTTTTTGGTAGTCCTGTTCAACCCCGTCGCCGTTACAGTACATTTCCCCCAGGTTGGCCTGCGCCGCCGCCAGCCCCAGTTCCGCCGCCTGGGCGAACCAGGCGGCAGCCCGGGCACGATCGGCCGGTATCCCATCCCCCGAGTAGAACTTCGACCCGAGGACCATCATAGCTTTAACGTCTCCGGCTTCCGCAGCGCTGACAAGGGGGCCGCCGGTGAATTCTTTACGGAAACGGTAAGGCCTATGACCGGGGAGAACAACGTCATGCCGCCCAGAATAAACAGCATGCCTATATCCTGAGGCGCTATGAATATGGAATATACGATGTACAACGCCAGCAGTATCACGAACGGGACCGCCGGGAACATCCCCGAGGTAAGCCCGCTCACGGCAGCATTAAAATAAAAGCCCGTCCTGACCGGCCGCGAGAAAACGAACCCGGCAAATGTCAGCCCGGGAAAGAAACAAAGGACCAGGGAGATAAAAAGAAGGTTTTCAGCGGGATCGCCCGGGCTGCCGGCATGCCGGGTTAACAGGATGTTTAAAAAAATTATCGTTGCGGCCAAAGCGGCGCCGGCGGCAAGCGCCATGATGCGGCCGCCTGGTTGCGGATACGCTTCATTTATTCCCGGTGTCTGTGGCATTGCCCCTCCTCCGTCAGCGCCTACAGTATTCTATCAAAACAAAACCGCGGACTTCCCGGGCGGCTCCGCCTCGCTCAACTAAACCCCTAACCTGCCCTTCCCCTCCGTTTCCCCGGGGGCCATGGCAGCCATCTTCCTGATAAATTTTTTTCTGGTGTTAAGCCGTTAGCTCCGGCCTGCGAACCCCAAAAACTCTCCCGGGACCTTTTCCCGCTAGCACGTTCATTCCTCCGCGAACATGTCGCGCACAGGCTGCAGTATTTCTTTCCAGTCGGCCGCCTGCATGGGAGAAGTGCGCCCCTGTTTCAGCCTGTAGCCGGAAAAGTCGGACGAGAGGGTATCCTCGACGGCTTTACAGTATTCCGCCCGGCTCATTTTCCCCCTGGTCCGGATCCGCTGTATCAATTCCAGGGAAACCATGCGCCCCAGAAGATAGGTAAGGTCGCCGAAAGGCCACCTCGGGTCATAAAGAGATTTAGTGCGCATCCAGAACCAGGTGCCCTCCGGCGAAACGCCGAACCACCTGGAGAATATTTCCCGGTAGGCCTCTTCCACGGCTTCCAGCGGCAGGGCGCCCTGCCTGGCGGAATGGATCATCCGCCCTTCGAATTCCAGCAAAGCCGGGAACAGCAGAAGATCCAGCGTTTCTTCCGTAAGACGGTCCAGAAGCATATCTTCGCGCACGTCCCTGAATTCGGCGCCGTCGCACAGTTCAAGCCAGACCATCCCTTCAAGCAGCTGGCTGAACGTCTCAAGGAACACCACGCTGATAGGTTTCCCCGGAGCCAGTTTATCGAGCAGGTCACAATGCATGGCGTGGCCCAATTCGTGCGCCAGGGAAGGAAGGTCGCACGGCCTGACGTCCTTGAACCGGACCGGCATATAGACATGCACCGGTCCGCCGGGAACGGGCGTGCAGCAATGCGGACAATCCACGGTCTGAACCTCCAGGTGCAGCCTTTGGCCGGCGGAGATCCCCTCAACGAACGCTTTGCCGCCCTCAAGGTGTTTCTCCAGCATATCGCCCAGCAAGGCAAGCGCGGCGGCAAGCGGCATGGCGCTGGTATTCCCGGCATTGGGGACCCGCGCCCAGATATCGCAGAAACGGAAACCGTCGGCGCCTATACGGGCCGCTTTGCGCCTGAGCGCGCGGTGCAGGATATTCTTTGTATCCCCCACTGCCGCCAGAAGCGGAGCGGGGTCCAGCCCGAACCGCGCCTGAACGTCGGTGCTTTTCTTGCCGCAGGCCCGCGCCAGAAGGGAAGCGAACGCTGGACGGTGCCGGCTCCAGGCGCCGCACAACAACCCCCAGGCCCTGCTCCGGCAAACGGGGTCCGGCGCCCTCAACCCGGCAAAAAGATCGGCCGCGGCGCCCCCGGCATCCGCCGCCTCCGTATATTTTATGCTGCGGCAAAGAGTCAGGTACTCTTCGTATACTTGAGGGACCTTTTCTTCTTCATTCATAAGCAGTCAACAGGCAGGGCACGCTTGCCCCCCCCCTAAACCCGGCACAGCCATTCTACCAAACTGTCCCGCCCCTAAAACAAAACCGCCGGGCTTCCCCGGCGGTTGAACCTCAGAATGTTAATAAATAGTCAATTAGTCAAATACGTCCCCTATGCTAGAATAGTTCAATGGCTACCGGATTTTTATTCCTGCTGGACGATATTACCAACATGCTCGGCGATGTGGCCGTGCTCAGCAAGCTGGCCGTCAAGAAAACCACCGGCGTGATAGGCGACGACCTGGCGCTGAACGCGCATCAGGTGAACGGGGCGGCCGGCCTGCCCCTGACGCTGCTGCTGGAGGTACTGCTGGGCTTCGCCTACGGCGCGCTGCTCTGCGGACTATTCTGGACAGCCAAGAGCTTGCGAAGACATGTCGCCAACGGCCCCGCGAAACATAAACTGCCATAGCGGCTAAAACAAAACCGCCGGGTTTCCCCGGCGGTAATGCTAAGTTTCAAGACCTGACCCCGTTTCCCGGGTCAATACCAGGTCATCTTGAAGCCGAAGTTATGCGAATTACCCTGCGTAGTGCTCAGCCACTGCCCGTCCACCACCACTGCCACTTCCTGCCGGAAGTTGTAGCCGTAGCCGATGTGGCTCTCGGAGAGCGACACCTTCTGCGCCTGGCCCGTATACCGGGTGCCGCCCGCGTAGGTAAGGTCTATCTGCTGGGTTTCCTGCACCTGGCCGGAAGGCCCGCCCTGGTTGTCGTAATAATTGATAAGGATCACGCGTATCTTGTTGCGGCTGCCGAAGGCCTTATTGGAGACGTTGACCCACACCGGCGCTGCTATAATGGAGCCGCCAAGGTTCACTACGGAGTAATCCACCGCTATCACCGTTCCGTCGGCGGCGTACAGCCTGACATGCTTCCAGCTGTCCCGCGCAGAAGGTGCGGCCGGAGCAGGAACGAGTTTAACTTCGGGCACCGGTACCGCCATAACGGACTGAAGGGTTACCGCGTTCAAGTCCAGCGGCTTCAGGTTTTCTACGGACTGGGCAGAGAGAGGATACGCCGCAAGCGCCAGAACAGCTACAGCAACTAGATTTTTCATTATTTTCTCCTTAATGGATAGCGGTCCGGCCTTTTACTTAAGCCACCCCGTTACCGCAAGACCGCTATAGTAATGGTATGAAAGAACCGGGCAGCCCCTTATGAGGCGAAAGTCCCTCTACCCTGAAGCAATAGCCTGCCGGCGCCTGAGCATATTGGGTACACGCGCCTAGGTACTGCAGCCGCAAATGCGCCCTCCCCCCATAAAAAATAAAACCGCCGGGCTGCCCCGGCGGTTCCGCGTCGCTATCCTCTATTTTCTTCCAGCCGGCACTATAGCCCCTAACGCGCGGCGGGAGCATTGTCTCAACTCCGGGTCTGCGTCTTTAGTCAGTTCCGTCAGCAGCGGTACCGCCGCGCCGGCGCGGGGGCCCAAGTCCGCCAGCGCACATGCTACATTGCGCCTGGTCTCCAGGTCCTTGTCTTTCAGCGCAGCCATGAGCCGCGGGACGGGATCGGGGGCGATACGCGCGAATGCATCAGCCGCTGTCACCCCCACGGTGGAATTCATGCCGGTGTCGTTCAGCATCATTAAGAGAACCGGGATAGCCGCACCGGCCGCCGGCCCGAGCATCCCCAGTGTGCGGGCCGCGTGGAAGCGCACGGCGGGCTCCCTGCTTTTCAGCGAACTGATGAGCTGCGGGATAAGTTTTGCTTTTGCCGGTTCGCTCAAGGCTTTCAGGTCGTCGCCGGCCTCCTCGCGCAATATCTCGTCCATGGAAACCAGCCTGTCCGCCACACTGACCCTGCGGTAGATGAGGAATGCGGCGGTGGCCGCCAGAAAAAAGATGGCTACGAACATCCGCGCGCGTTGCTCCGCTGTTTCCATAGAAATTCCTGTATCTCGATAACCGGCGTCCTCAAAAACTCTTTGGAAGGCAAGCCCGCTCTCTTCCGGCAGGGCGGCGGCCAAAGTCCTCTCAGGGGATATTTTTCGCCGTCTTTTTTTGAAGGCTCATGACCAGCTCTTTCGCCGCGGCTTCGGCGGTTACTTTGAGGCGCAGCTCTTTCCTGGCCTGCTCAGCCTTGGGATATTTCTTCAGCCCTTTCCTGTCCAGCGTGGAGAACGAGGTCTTGCTCCAGATCACCGCGCCGTCCGAAGCGCTGGTCAGCTTGCCTTCGAGAATGACCGGGCTAAAGACTTTCCCCAGCAGGAAAGAGCCTCCCCACCAGGTAAGCGTTTCCTGGCCTATCTCTTCGGCGGCCACCGCTACGGCCACCCAGGTGTTATGCACGAGTTTCGCCGCCACAAAGCCCTGCACGCCGCCTTCTACCACCCCCGAGGCGATCAGGAGCATTATCCATTTGTCCTTTACCCGGCCGTACCCGGACAGCTTGGCGGAAAGGACCACATCGGCGCCCAGCGCGCGCCCCAGGGCGCGCACCTGCCGGCTGTCAGGCACGCAGGTGGAAACACAGACGTTCATATCCGCCAGGGCCGCGCGGACGGCGGTGCCGGGAATAACATCGTAAAAGTAGCCCGCGGCCAGGTCCGCTTCGAGCGAAGCGGTAATATTCTCCCGCGCCTTGCGCAGCTCCTCCTCCACGGCCGCCCGCTCATCAGTTACCTCCGCGGCCGAAGTGGAAACCGTCATAACGTATTTCAGCTTTTTGATCTTCACCCCTTCGAACACAGGCAGCACCGCCACCTTCAACTTACGCGGAGGCGCCATCACCACCCCGTGCTTGGCCCACCCCGCGCATCCGGAAAAAAGAAATAATAATAATATCGGAAATGCAGCGCCTTTCATCCCCCTATTTTACCTTAAAAGACCACCGCCTCCGGCCTGCCTCATCCCCGCCCCCAAAACAAAACCGCCGGGCTGCCCCGGCGGTTCTGTATTACTTATTGAAACTTCTTTACTGCAGGTTCAGTTCATTGCTCTTGATAAAACCCTCGGTCCAGTTGCCGCTGCCTAATTCGGCCCTGCGTACTTTGTAAAAGCTCCCGTCCTGGCCGATTATTAACACTTTCTCGCCGTGGTTGAGCGTTGCCGCGTCCCCGGGGAAGAACCAGGTGGCTTTTTTCTTTACATCGGTGCCGTCCTTTATAACCACGCCCACCTTATTGGGGTTGGTCCTGGTATACATCTGGCGGGCATCGCCTACGGGCTGGCCCTTTTCCGAGAACGTCACCACAAGGGCATCCGCATCCGGCGCCACCACATCGTAGAGCTTGCCCACTTTCAAGGTCACCACGGTTTTCGCCCGGCCACCTATGCCGGCGGCCTTCAGATCGGGCACCAGGGTTATTTCCCCGCGCTCGTTCTTGACCACTATGGCTACCGTGTCCGACATCTGGGAACCATAGTTCCTTATTTCGGCCTTCATCATTACGTTCTCGCTGGCCTCGAACTGGCCGTTACCGTTCTCGTCGTAGAACGAGATGTTGAAGACCTTCAGCACCGCGTTCTCGCTGTAATACTTGTCCGCCGCCGCTATACCGGCCTGTTTGCCCGCGGCAAAGGCTGCGGGATAAACCGTGGCCGTAGTCTGCTCGTAGCCCGCTTTGTAGCCAAGCTTCGTCTGTACGGCGCAGCCGGCAGCGAAACCTTCCTTCTGGCCGGTAGCCTGGCCGATGCTCAGGCCCTGGGCTCTCTGGTCGGCATATTCCATTCTGTTGTAGCTATCGTAGTACGAGTTATACGTAGTGTTATACGCCGTCTGATAAGCTTCCTGGTAACCCTTTTCTTTGCCATCGGCATAGGCGGTCCGGTAGCTGCTCGAGTACTGCATGTCGTAGGCCTGCCTGTAGGCGTTCTGGAATCTCTCGTTATAGCCCTGCCGCTTGGCGAACTCATACGCCCGCTGGTAGCTATTGCGATAGCTTTCCTGATAACCCTGCTGATAGGCTTGCTGCTCTTGAGGAGTATTGTACCCGTTGCGGGCCATCTCTATAGGAAGGCCCTTCGTTATGCCCCTCGTCAGTGCGCTTTTCGTGAAGAAGCCCTTAGTATCCAAGGTAGAGTTCTGAAGTTCGGCCTCGCGCTGGCTGAAACCGGCCTGATAGCCGGCCTTCTGCCCGTTCGCGGCCTCTGTAACACCCGCCTCGGCCTGGCCCTTAGCGAAGCCCGCATTATAGGAAGCGGCATCCTGCAGGCCTAACTGTTTCGCCGTGGCGAAGGCGGAGTTGTAACCGTTCGTATAGCCCTCGTCATAGCAGCGCTTCTGGCCGGCCGCGGTGCCGTTAGCGGTACCGGCGTTCTGGCCGTCCGCGTTGCCTCTCTGCGTTCCCGCGGACTGATCCACGGTATAGCCGTCCCTATAGCCGGCTTGCCTGCCCGAGGCATCGCCTTCATTAGTGCCTCTCTGGCGCCCTTCCCTTTCACCGGAATCTACGCCGTCCGCGTAACCTCTCTGACGGCCTTCTCTTTCGCCTACTGCGGCGCCATCTCTTAAGCCGGCGTTATGCGCCTGAGTGGTATCTACCACAGGCGGCTGGGGAGGCTGAGGGGGCTGAGGCGGCTGGGGAGGCTGGCCAGGCTGACCGGGCTGACCGGGCTGACCGCCGTGATTGCCGCCGGGGCCGCCATGGTCGCCGCCGGGCTGCCCAGGTTGGCCGGGCTGACCGCCGTGATTGCCGCCGGGGCCGCCAGGAAAGCCGCCAGGAAAGCCGCCGGGAAAGCCGCCGGGCTGGCCGGGAAACGGCTTGGCTTGTAAATCTTTCTGATCTTGTAGAATTTTGGTAACATCCGACAGTTGAATAGCCCCGCCGCTTGAGGCGAAGACCACGCTTGAGGCTAATAGAAGGGAGGGAAACAACGACGCCGCGCAGAATGTTTTTTTCATTAACGTACCCCTGGTTACCGGATTTACTGACCATCGAACCGCTAGGATATTGTAGCGGACCCTGCTATGGATACATAGAGCAGAAAGGCCCGGTTGTTGCGGGGAAAATGGCCCGCCAGATATAGGTCCTTCGGGCATAGTCCCTATCCCCCGCGTTCACTTCCGGCAAAACAAAACCGCCGGGCTTCCCCGGCGGTTTCGCATGCCCGTCAAACAGTCATTAAGTCAAACGTCCCCTAGAAGAGCAACGATTCAGCCTCAACCTGCTTTATTTTCATTTTAATAATTCCTTTCTTAAGCAGGGCGCCGCATAGCAGCGCTGAGAAAAGGGTGCCGGCATAACCTACGATAGTAGCGATAGGCAGCAGGGTAAGGAAGAGTACGCAGGTAAGGAACAGCGGGATGGGGCTGGATTTGCCGGACTGCGCTATCCCGACCGTAAAATAGTCGTTTATCTTCCTGGTGACAAGCTCCACAAAAACATCGGCCACCGGTTCGCTGCCGTTCAATTGCTTGCCTGAAAGCCCGGAGAGGTGTTTTCTTCCCTGCTCCAGCACCGAGTTTATGGCCGCAGCCGACCGTGCCGGATCCTGCCAGGGAAGATCTGCCTTCTGATTCTGCAGAATGAAGTTATCAACGGTTATTTCCCGCGCGGATGAAAAAAAGGAATATTTCGGGTTTATACGGCCGTATATTTTTCCAAGGGAAAGCGCCACATCCCGGCTTACCTCGAAGGTCGGAAGATTCACCTCGCCCGCGCCCCTGCCCACCAGGGCGTAATACTGGCTGGTAATAGCTACGATCAATGCGAATACGAGATAACTGCGGCCGGTCATGAATGAATTGAAGAAACGGAGCTTCAGCGAGAACTCCAGGCTCTCCCGTATATTGCGCATGGCGTAATAAGCGATGACGATAGAAAGCAGAAGTAAAGCGAAATGGAGCAGCGTGGCCGTAAAAACAAGGCTCAGCAGCAGCGAAGCGGCCAGGACCGTTACCAGATAAGCGGCTTTCCTGACGAGGACCGTGCACATGAAGAAAAACACGAGCAGGATGAAGAAGATAGTTATAGGGGCGCCCCAGACGCTGGAGCCGGGCACCGTTACGGCGCGAGAAAGGATATACCAGCATAAGAACGCTGACAGGACCAAACCGCCCAGCATTACCGGCTCAAGGATCTTTTTTCGCATAATATACTCCCCATCGCCACGCCCTGCTCCATGAAAACCCGGGGCAAACACTTAGAATGGGCCCCTCTTTCTAAGGTTCCAAATTGGAACCTTAAAGACCGGTATTCTTCCGCCGGGAGCTGGAACATGAAATCAGCCGGAAAGCTTTCAATATTCCTTGAAACGGCTTTGTTCAGGCTCTTCGTGCGCACTTCGTACAGATTCGCCAGCGCTATCCAGCATAAGGTCCCTAATCCCGCCAAACCACTTCCCTGATCAGTTTTTTCTTAAAACGCCCGGGCCTGACGCCATAATCTATCAATCCTATATCGGAAAGGTTCCAGTTGCTGTATTCTTTAGGGGTCTGCATGCGCAGCACATAGCTGATGTAACCTCCGCTTACCGTGCTCCAGCCCCGGTAAACGCGTACCACCTGGAACCGGCTGCCGGCAGGCATTACCCCCAGCACGATGTCGCCATTGTAATCCTTGTACGGCAGGTCCGCAGGCAGTTCAGAAAGCTCGGGAGCGCCGCCCGTACCGGGCACCTCCAGCGCTATAGAATCGGGCCCGCGGCTAATGATAAGCATGACGCTGGTGGTCTCAAAGACATGCCCCATGATGTACGCGTACTCAGGGTCGGTAGAAAGATCATCCGACTTGCCCCCACAGCCGCCCAGCAGCGTACCCAGCAGGAGCAAGCCTGCAACTCCGGTTTTAATTCTCATGCCCATAATTCTACAAACAAAACCGCCGGGTTTCTCCGGCGGTTCCGCATGGCTTGACAGTAAATATGACCGCACACCGTCATCAGCGTCCTCTATCCCCCTATTGTCATTAGACATGCTAATTTTCAACCTTGTCGATCCGTCGATTCATAAAGATCCTGATAAGAAATATAAGCATCATAACAATCACTCCTATTTCTATGATGGTCCAATCCCAAATAAAAAAATGGTAGTTTTTAAAATTCCAATGGCGGCCAAAGATGTTTACAGTGTTATTACTATCCAGCAATACAAGTCCGGCTAGAAGAGGAAGGCATACCAGCACAAGCAGTAGATCGAAAGGCTTCAGCAAAGGGCCTCTTAAGGCCGCCAAAGCGCCGAGGATTTCCTCTGGCGTGTGAAAACACCCCAGTGAGCAGACAGCTGTCGGATCCCGGTGGTCCTTCCGCTCCAAATCTATAATCCCGCCGCATGGCATTTTTAATTTAATTTTCTTTTGATTTGACATAAAAGCTTAATCCTGAAACCCCTGGCAAAAAAAAGTCTCCTGGCACCTTTTTCCGCGCAGCAGCAACCGTTCCGTTTACCTTACCCGGCAATTCCTGCCAACCGAAATTGGGCAAGATGTTTCGATGATCTTTTTTGAAATCGTTTTTTTGAAAGAAGGGTTTTTCAGCGGAATCATAAAATCATCAGCGTCCCATATGTTCATATGTTTTAATTCTCGGAGACCGGGTCGCACATGTTCCAGGCTTTATCTTCGCTGAAATTATAACCCGGTGGAGTTTTCCCGCGCAGGCTCGCCAGGAGCAACTCGTACACGTGCGCGTTGCAGAAATCTATCGTAACGGAATCCGCCTTTATCTTTGCCTTTAACTTGGGGGCATGCAGTATTCTGCCCTGGTAAACGAGCGCCAGCCGTTTCCCCCCGCCTATAAATTTCCCGGGTATGGCCTCGAAAGCCGCCGTCTGCTCCGCGGCCAGAAAGATCTCCAGCTGATTATGTCTGTCCTCCGAGCCTCTTGGCCGGGCCCTGAACCGGAAGCCGCTCAATTCGAATAAAGGCTTTTCGGTCTGGAAGAGCATGCATCGGCCGAGGAAATCCTTACAGTCCCTATTTCCCGCAGCGCCTTCCACCGCCGGATACGCCTGCAGCGTTATCGCGCCGGCCTTTTCTACGCCCTTCCCGTAGCAGGCGCAAAACGCGGCGACGACGGCAGATAAAAGTATTATTTTCATTCGGATCTCCTCTCGGGTGTCAGTGCAGGCCCACCCGCAGTTTCCTTGACCTAAAGGACAGATTATTCATGATCAGCATATGGCTCCCCGCCTGTCTTACCCTGATATTGTATAAAACAAAACCGCCGGGCTTCCCGGACGGATTAAACAAACATTAATTAAATATACTGCCCCCATAACCCCTTCAAATACGTCCCCTATCCCGCCTAGCCGGTCAGTCTTCGGGCGAGGGCGGGTCTATTGATGTTTACATTAAATCCGGAGTTAGCTAGAATTTGAATATGGCTAAAAGAACCGGAACCGACAAGAGCTCCTGCACCAGCGAGAAAGCCGCCGAAGCCGCCATAAAATTAGTGGCCAAGCACGGCTTTACTGAAACCACTTTCAAGATGCTGGCCGATGAACTTGGAGTGAGCGAAGCGGAAGTCCTGTGCCACTTCCCCAACAAGAACGCCTTGATGCACGAGATGGTACAGACCATCATCCGGCACAACCACGCCGTAGTGGACGGGCTCATCAGCAGCGGCGACGACGCCGGGTACCGCCTGCTGAGGCACTGCGTGGGGAACGTCGTCTGGGCGCTGCGCAACCGGGGAGCCGAGGCCCAGATACTGATACTCCTCTATTACCTGGCCGGCCGCAGGAAGGAATTTGCCGACACGTTCGACCAGATGACGGCCGGCGGGCGGCAAAGGATACTGAAGCACCTGATGGCCGGAAAACGCGAGGGGATGTTCCATTTCACCAGCGATCCCGCCACCATAGCGGAGCTCCTGCATCACAGCCTGTTCGGCGCCATGCTTTACGCGGCGGCCGCCCCGGAAGGCAGCGTTAAGGAATCCGAGCTGGAAGCTGTGTGGATGAAGGTGATCATCGCGCTGACGAATTACGACGGGCAGCCGACCCGGCCGTAACTTCTAATAGGGGACGTATTTGACTAATTGACTAATTCAGGAGACCTTCTGGCATCCTGTTGATAAATAGTCAATTAGTCAAATACGTCCCCCATCTTTCCCCTACCAAAACAGAACCGGCTTGCCGGCGGTTACGCATGCGCGCCGTAAATACGGCAGGAAGCTTTCCGCGGCCCTCAACGGAGAAAAGATGGCTTGGGCCGCGTTCCTTCGGAAGGGGTCTCTTCCCCGGCCGGGAGCGGAAGCAGGCGGTATTGTTGTCCGGCGAACGAGAAAAACTCCCCGTCCATATGACGGGCCGCGTCCAGATATTGGGCGACCAGCGGATAAAGCGCCTTCGCATAGGCGCAGGTGCGCGCGTCGTAACCGCAGTTCTCGTTCCAGATCCGCGCGCCTCCCGAGAGTTTACGCTCCGCCCACATGCCCGCGGAAATAGCGAGCGCTTCGTTGACCGCCCAGTCGGAACCCCGCTTTTCGCCCGCGATCCCGGCGATCTTCCTTTCAACCGCCGCGTCTTTGTGCGCGTAGAGCATGTGGCACATTTCGTGGAAGATCACGCCGTAGGAACTGGCCAGTTGCCCGGGGTCCAGACTGCGTTCGTATAGCGGGATCTCGAAGAAGAAAATGTTTTCCAGCAGCGGCTGGGAGCCGCCGCCGCCGCCCGGCACAGGCACAAGGACTACCAGCAGCGGGCCTTTATAGGAGGAACGGTAGAAGGCCGCCGCGCTAGAATAAAGCGCGGAAAAATCCGTTTCCCGCGAAAGGCCGGCAAGTTTGCCCTGAACCGCTCTGATCTTGTCCAGCGAGGGAGCCCAGACGAGCTCCTCGTAAACCGGAGCGAACCGGGAAAGGGCCCCCCGTATAGCTTCGGCCTTGCGCGCAGCCGCCGCGGGGTCGGCGGAAGACCGGGCTAAAGCCCGCGGGAGTGTTCGGTAAAAGCCGGCAAGCCCGTCCGCTTTCGCCGCGGCCATGGAAACCTTGCTCCAAAGCTCCGGGGTCCGGCACACGCCGCTATAGAGGTTGAACTGGGCCGTGAAGTCCGCGGTGTTGAACCGGCTTTTGTCGAATAATGCCGCCAAGTCGCGCTGATCCCCCTCCTCCCGGCCGGTGAGCGCGCACATAAAGTTCCAAAGGCCCTCGCTTTTGCTGATACGCAGAATAGCGCGAGACCCCCCGGAAGAGGTTGCGAAGGGGGTATCTATAACTTCGCGGCCCCGGTCTTCCGCCGGAACGGCCGGCGCGGTGGCCAGTCCGGGACGGACGGAATAAAAAGCCGCGGCAAAGACGGCCAAGAACGCGGCTAACAGGGTTTTTGCGGCTGTCATAATCATTCCTGAAACGTCAACAGTAGTGTACAGCCGGCCGATTTCAATGTCAAGAGATCTTTCGCCGGCTCATAACCAGAAGCAAAGGCCCCTGCTTAAAGTCAGAGAGTATCACAAATTGATGCCAGCTTTAGTTCCTTGTGGCCCTGCCACTCACTTCCTCACAAAACAAAACCGCCGGGTTTTCCCGGCGGTTCCGCATGACTTGTTAATAAACAGTCATAACGTCATCAGCGTCCCCTCCTACGGCCAGGGCGGGAATGAAAACTTATCGCCCTGTTTCTTTTCAAGGGCTAACTGGAGATATCTGGCCTCCTCCGGTGTCGGCGGCGTGGCCTGAATACTGGTATTATGGGTCATCATCAGAGAAAACATCGCGCGTTCCCGCGCGCTTTCCAGAAAATTCTCTATCTTGCCCCGGTGCGGTTTTTTCGCGAAATTCTGGGCAGTCTTAAACCCGGCCACATAGGCCCTTATGTCCTTAGAGGCGTATTGCGTGGCTTTGGCGAACTCGGCGTCTCCGGGATATTCCTTGCAGTTGCCCGCGAACTTGGAGCAAAGCTTGCCGTAATCGTTACGCATCCGTAAACGGATATTGGTTTCAACAAATTCCGCGTCCGGCTCGGGCTCTTTTCCGGCCTTCAGCCGGGCGGACAGGTCATTAGTAAGATCCCAAAGCGCCCAGGCGCAGGCGGAGGCGTTGTCCATTACTTTGTTCAGCGAGGGCCGCACCACGCCGTTCACGGAAAACTCCGTGATCGTTTTTGCGAAATGTTCCGCCTGTTCACGCGACATTTTGCCTTTATCGTCCTGCGCCCGTACCGCCGCCGGCGCAAAAAGCATGGCTGCACTAAAAGTCGTCAATATGATCTTATTCATCAGTTTATCCCCCAGTAATTAGGCGTAGGGGACGTATTTGATTATTTGACTAATTCAGGAGACCTTATGGCATCCGGTTGATAAATAGTCAATTAGTCAAATACGTCCCCTATCTTCCCCTCAAGGCCTAGGGGATATACTCGTCCAGCACGGAGATCTTGGTTACGGATTCGCCGTTGGCGCCGGTCTGCGCTGCCACCGCGTTTATTCTGCAGCCGGCCGGGGTCAGCACAAAGTCCTTGCCTCCGCGCACCAGTATGCCTTCTATAAGTTTGGTCTCGGCGTTGAACACCGCGCTGCCGGAATTGCCGCCGAAAGTGTCCAGGTCGGCCTTAAAAAAATACCTGGGAGAAGCGTCGAGCACCCGGGCGTTGTGGGCCACCTTGAGCGGCAAGCCGGCCGGGTAGCCTATCACGAACAGCCTGTTCCCTTTAGCCGGGCGGGAGTTCCTGTTTATCCGCAGCGGCCTGCGGCCCGTAACCTTCCTGTCCAGTTTTATCAGCGCGAAATCCGGCCCCGGCCCGCCGTTCGCAGGATCGGAGACCGTGTCCAGGTCCCTGGCTATAATATTCTTGCAGCTGTACACGTCGCCGGCCGGGACTGAATCGGGATAATCGCCGGCTTTTTTAAGGACGTAGCCGAACACGAATTTTGTGGCGGCGCACTTGACCCGGCTGGTCACGCAATGGCCGGCCGTCATAACGATATCGTCGCCTACCAGGGTGCCGGAGCAGAGAGCGCCCATAGGCTGCTCGGCGAACTTCTCCCCGGGGCAGAGACGGGCGAACGCTCCGAAAGGCGTAACGCGCAAAGAAGCCTTGTTGCCGGCTATCGTAACGGCATTGGCGGACCAGAGAGAGACCACGGAGTTGGACAACTCTTTCATGGCGGCGCTGGTCTCGTAATAATCCAGGCGGTCATCGGTCCCGTAAATGGACTTGGCTTCGGAGCGCGAGGTTGCCATGGGGGCCGGAACCTCCGGCACACTCGCCTCTGAACCGGTATTATGCAGCGCCACGTAAGCGTTATCGGCCACAGCGTCGCGCAGATCGCCAGGCACCGGCGCCGCTTTTTTCATAAAAATAAACGAAGCCGGCAGCAGAACCGCCGACAGTATTACAAAATGTTTTATCTTCACAAATGTCTCCGGTAAAGATCTGAAACTCACCCGGGCCGCCGCCGCCCGGCCGCTTTTATATGTATACATTATGCTTAATATTATCCGCCCGCGTAAGGGCAAATTGACCCTCCGGCTTTACCCCAAAAGGCCCAGGACGAATTGGGGAAAGGGCTTAGACCTTGACGTCATCAACAGCATATGGTCTCCCCGCCTGCCTTACCCTGATATTGTATAAAACAAAACCGCAGAACTTCCCCGGCAGTTAAAAATGGTTATCAATAATTAATCATTCAGTCATCAGCGTCCCTTTTTTATATTTTTTATCACGGGCCACTCCTCTTTCAGCAGCGCGTAAAGGACGTCATCCGTCCACTCCGTGCCGGTCCAGAAGCTTTTCCTGAAATATGCCTCCCTGCGCATACCAACCCGCTCCATCAGTTTTATCGAGCTCTTATTGCGCGGGTCCGCGGTGGCTACCAGCCTGTGTTTGCGCAGCTTGCCGAACAGGAACCCCATCATGCGGAGCACCGCCTCGGTGGCGTAACCCTTGCCCTGGTATTCGGGCGCGATAGTGTACGCTATTTCCGCCTGCCGGTTCTCCTTGCCGGTGAAATGTATCCCCAGGTCCCCTATGAGGCCGCCGCCGCTCTTTTCTATAACGGCAAGCTGGTGCCACGTGTTGGGGGTGTTGAGCGCTATGCCCCTTACCCGCTTGATGAGCCGCCTGGCATCCGCAAGGCGCCTGTACCTGGTCTGGTACTTGCCCACGTCGGCCCTGGACCTGTACGCGTAAATGGCCGGCACGTCCTCTTCTCTTACCGTCCGCAGCAGCAACCGTTCCGTTTCCAGCTGGATACTTTTCATTTCCCTATTCTACCAAACAAAACCGCCAGGCTTCCCCGGCGGTTCCGCATGACTTGTTGACAAATAATCATTAAGTGATTCCGCTGAAAAACCCCCTGTCTACTTTTTATTTTGTTCTTTAAGATTCGGCCGGAGCAGGTGCAGTTGCTTGCGAGAATCCAGTTCCCACTGAACTTCTTCACC
>JAPLKJ010000267.1 GCA_026388125.1 Elusimicrobiota bacterium | reverse complement strand
GCCGCGGTCTCGAAAGCGGGCAGCAGCGTTTCCCGGGCCAGCGCGGAAACGGCGTCCGTGGGCAGCACTATGTTGCCGATTATAACGCCGGTGCGGGCGCGGTTTATTTTATTGGGCTGCGCGTCGTAAAAAGCCTGCCGCGCCGCGTGCAGCGCCAAGTGGAATACGGGGTCCAGCTTTTCGATGAAAGTCTCCCGCAGGTCCAGCCCCGCGGGGTCCAGCTTGAAATCCTCTATGAAACAGGCCTTGAGCGAATACACTTTGTCGGCCGCGCCTTTCTGCGGGTCGAAGGCGTCCGCCCCGGACAGCAGCCAGCGGCCCGCGGGCGCGTCCTTGGCCGAACAGATCCCTTCGGAAATGTTAGTCCAGAAGCGCTCGGGGTCGGGCGCGCCGGGGAAAATGCCGCCGGCGCCGACAATGGCTATGGGCTGAATTTCGGGCATTATGACGGCGTTGCGGTCAGCTCCTTTTTCATGAAAGCGGCGTTGAGTGCCTTGTCCACGGTGCTGTCATAGCCCTGCATCCGGGCTATCAGCGTCCCTTTGTCGTCGATAAAATCAATGTCGGCCACGGCGCTATGCCCGGAGGAACGCGTAACTGTTGCGGCCACGCGCACGCCGTTAGCGGGGAACGGGGCGAACTGCCGGTACGACGCGGCCGAGTTTGGCAGCGAGCAGGCGCCGGAATTCTCGAAGGTCCAGAGTATCATGCCCTGGAAAGCGGCGTCCAGCGCCGCGGGGTCGGCCACCCAGCGGTCACGCAGCGGGTGGCGCAGCCACGAGCCGGGCGGCAGCGAGGCCGCCGCGTCCAGCACTATGCCTTTCTCGGAGACGCCGGCCACGGAGCGGATGAAGCGCATGTCCTCGCCATGGAAAAGTATCTGGCTGTAGGCCTGCTCCATGGAGCGGGTATAGGGCTTCAGCGCGAAGTCGGGTGCCGGCGCTCCGCCTTTCGGCAGGCTGACGGCCAGGACTATCTCGGCCCCCGCGTGCAGTTCGCCGTTGGGGCCGCGCAGTTCGGCCGCCACCGCGAAGAAACCTTCTTTCTTCGCGGCTTTGCCGGCCAGCACGGCTAATTTAACGCCTGCGCCGCCAAGGATGATGCCCTTGTATATTTTTAAGTTGTTGAACCCGTGGAACAGCAGGCCGGGGTTGCCGTGCAGCGCACCGTGCGCCAGCCATTCGGTTATCAGGGCGGTGGGCACTACGGCTTTGCCGTTGATGATATGCGAGGCCAGGAAAGGCTGCTCTTCCAGCGAGACCGTGAACTCGGCCGCCGGCCGGCCGCCCGCCGCCGGGGGCGGCTCCTGCGCCGCGCCGGCCGGGCGCGCCACCACTATAACTTCCACCGCACCGCTGTTGGCGGCCAGTTCGTCGACCAGGAATTTGCCGCCGGCCTCGAGCCCTATCACGCCCACGCCTTCTTTGGCGAACAGCGCTTTAAGGTTGTCGTTGACCATGCCGCCGTCCCAGGGGCCCCAGTTGAAGGCCACCGCGCGGCAGTCAGGCAGGCGGCGCGCTATCAGGCGGGCTGTTTTGTTCAGCACTTCGTTGGCCATGGCGTAATCGCACTGGCCGGTGCGTCCGAAGCGCGCCGTGGACGACGAGTATAGCGCGAGTATTTTAAGCTTGCTCAGGTCCAGCGCCGTCAGGATATTGCGCAGCCCGGTCACCTTGGTGTCGAACACCGAATCGAACTGCTCGGCGGTCTTGTCCAGGATCAGCTTGTCGGCCAGGACGCCCGCGCCGTGCACGAAGCCGCGGACAGGGCCCAGTTCTTTGGTGATCCTCTCCACCGCGGCGCTGACCGACTGCCGGTCGCGTATATCGGCCGAGAAATAAACCGCGCGCGAGCCGGCGGCCTCGAAGCGGTTGAGCTGCGCGCGTATTTCGCGGGCGGCCATTATTTTGCGGCATTCTTCACCGGCCAGCTTGGGCGCCATGCCCGGGTTGCGGGAGATAAGGATTTTTTTAATATCGGCCTCGGTGGAGCAGGCGGCCAGCCAGGCTTCCTCGGCGGCGGGCAGCGGGCTGCGGCCAAGTATGGCAAGCTTCGGGCCGCAGGCGGCTGCCAGAGCCGCGGCGGCTTCGGCGGTCACGCCGCGCGCCCCGCCGGAAATAAGCACTACGTCGCCTTTCTCCAGCGGCAGCTTGCCGCCCTTCACCTGCTCGGAGTGGCTGAGCAGCACTACTTTGCTGCCGGTTTCCGAGAAACCCATTTCAACGGGGCCTTTGAAAAAAAGCTCGTCCGCCACGGTCTGGGCCACCGACACCGTGTGCTGCCAGTCGGCGGCGGCGTCCAGCGCGCGGCAGGAAACTTCCGGCCACTCAAAAGCCGCCGTTTTAGCCAGCCCTGCCAGCCCGCCGTAAACCGGGTTCTGCTCGGACTTCAGGCCCGAGAGGCCGAAACAGCCGTCCAGGCGCGAGACCGTCATCAGGCACGCGCCGGAGTTTTTACCGGCCGCGCGCAGGGCGGGGCCGGCCACCTGGGCCAGGCGGAAAGCGTTCTTCAGGAAGCGCTCGGAATCTTCGGCCCAGAAAGACTTAGCGGTCAGCTTCGCGGCGGGGGCCAGGATGATCAGCCCGGCCAGGCCTTCGGAGGGCTTGAGCGCGCCGGGATTAGCCATCGAAACTTTCTGCGCCCTGTAGCCGCGGCCGGAAAGCTCTTTGACTATGCCGCCGGCCAGGGCGGAGCCGTCGTCGGTAACCCAGACGGGCAGGCGCTGGTCCAGCACTATTTTTTCCCTGGCCGCGGCGGGGTTGAAATCAGTTACCTTGATGGTACCGCGTGTGATCACCGCTTCTTCATGGTGCTGCGCGGGAGCGGGCCTGGCCGCCGGGGCCGGGGCCGCGGGGGCCTGCGGCATGCCGGCCGTGAGGAAAGCCGTTACCTGCCGCAGCGTGCGGATGGAGCCCAGCTGTTCGGGCGTGATGCGCGGGGCGGAGGGGAGTTTTTCCTGCAGTTCCGAAAGAATGGCCACGCGCTTTATCGAATCGATGCCCAGGTCGGATTCCATGTCCATGTCCTGGTTCAAAGATTCAGCCGGGTAGCCGGTCTGGGCCGAAACTATGCCCAGCAGCACCTGCGCCACGTCGCCGCCGCCGGCGGGAGCCGCTGCGGGCGCCGGCTGCGCGGGGGCCTGCGGCATGCCGGCCGACAGATAAGCCGTTACCTGCCGCAGCGTGCGTATTGAACCCAGCTGTTCGGGCGTGATGCGCGGGGCGGAGGGGAGTTTTTCCTGCAGCTCCGAAAGAATGGCCACGCGCTTGATGGAATCTATGCCCAGGTCGGATTCCATGTCCATATCCTGGTTCAGTGATTCCGCGGGATAGCCGGTCTGCGAAGAAACGATGCCCAGCAGTACCTGTGCTACGTCCGCGGCGGCGCCGCTTGCCGGGGCCGCCGCTGTCTGCGCGGCCGCCTGCTGGGGCATGCCGGCCGCCAGGTAAGATGTAACCTGCCGCAGCGTGCGTATGGAGCCCAGCTGTTCGGGCGTGATGCGCGGCGCTGAGGGGAGTTTTTCCTGCAGCTCGGAAAGAATGGCCACGCGCTTGATGGAATCGATGCCCAGGTCGGACTCCATGTCCATGTCCGGGTTCAGTGATTCGGCGGGGTAGCCTGTCTGCGAGGAAACTATGCCCAGCAGCACCTGCTCAATATTAGCGCCGGCGGCCGGGGCGGGCGCGGGCTGCGCCGGGACGGGCATGAGCGCGGGGGCCGCCTGGAATACCGGCAGCGGGCTTAACGGCGCGCCGCTGAACAGCTGCTGCTGCTGGTCCACCAGCGCCTGGAAAGAGCGCTGCGCGGCTTCCTGGCCTTCGAGGAAACGGGCGTGCAGCAAAGCCGTCTGTTCCTGCATTCTTTGCAGGGCGGCCATGCTTTCCTGCGCTATGCGCAGCGCGTCAGACGTAAAGGCGTGCGCCGCCGGGGCAGCCGCGGCCGAGGGCTGCGCCTGCTGTACCGCTATCGGCTGGATAACTTTTTTCGGGGCGGAAGCGGGGCGGGGCGAGCGGTAGTTCGCGCCGGTCAGTTTCACCGCCAGCTTGGAAACTTTCTTTTCCAGCGCGTCCTTTACTCCTGCCTCGCCGCTCTCCCAGGCGGCCAGGTTCAGGCGGCAGCCCAGCGCGGCCAGGCGGGCCAGCGCGCGGGCGGCGTCGGCAATGCCGGAGCGTTTGCCGCCGGAAGCGTCTATGGCGAAAGCCGTATGTTCTTTGCCGGCCAGGATGGCGGACACCAGGCCGGTAAGCCGCGCGCCGGGGCCCACTTCAAGGAAGGTCCTCAGGCCGGCCGCGTACATCTTCTCCACCATGGCGGTGAATTCCACCGGGGAAGCCAGCTGGGAGGCCAGGAGCTCGCGGGACTTGTCCGCGGAGTCGGGGTAGACGCCGGCGGTTTTATTGGCGTATACCTGCGTCTGCGGTTTGTTGAATTTGGTCTTGCCCAGCGCAGCGGCGAACTCTTTCTGCGCGCCGGCCACCAGCGGGCTGTGGAAAGCCGCCGAAACCTGCAGCGGCGTATTTTTCAGCGAGCGTTTCTTGAAGCATTCAGCAGCGCGCTTTATTTCTTCGGTGCGGCCGGACAGCACGAACTGCGCCGGGGCGTTCTTGTTGGCGATTATAAGGTCCAGTTTCTCTTCCTTCATCACCTTCTCTACGTCGGCCAGGGGGGCCTGCACCGCCAGCATGCCGCCGCGGTCGCCGGAGCCCGCGGCCATCAGGCTGCCGCGCAGCTTCGACAGAGCGAACAAGGAGGGAGCGTCGAAAGCCCCGGAGGCGCACAGGGCCGCCAGCTCGCCGTAGCTATGCCCGGCGAAAGCGTCGGGCGCCAGGCCGAAGCCGTTCAGTACGCGGTAAGCGCCCAGCGACGCCGCGCCCAGCGCGGGCTGCGCGATCTTAGTGTCGCGCAGTTCGTCCGCCTGAGTCTGTTTTTCGGCCGGGGTGAAAACGGCGCGGGGGTAGATGAAATCGGACAGCGGCTTGGCGCCGCCGAACGCTTTATCCGCGGCGGCCAGCGTGTCCAGCGCGGCGGGGAAGCGGCAGGCTATGTCGCGCTGCATGCCGGTGTACTGCGCGCCCTGGCCGGGGAACAATACCGCCAGCTTTTCCGGCGCGCCCGAGGCGAAGAATATCCCGTCGGGGGTGGTCCAGGTTCTGCTGTTCTTCTGCGCGTCCAGGTTGGACAGCGCGGAAGCAATGAGCCTCTCTGCGTCCTGCCCGCGTTCCAGCACAAAAGTAAGCCGGGCGGCGTCGGTGTTCTTGAAAGCCGCGCGCGAGCGCATGGCCTTTACGCGCATGCCGTCCCAGTCCAGCCCTTTCCAGGCGGCCAGGTCCCGCTTCAGGGTTTCCGTGTCCGGGCCCGATATTGCGGCTATCTGCACGTCTCCGTCCCAGTCGGGCTGCTGCTTCTCGGCATTGTATTCTTCCAGCACCGCGTGGAAATTGGCGCCGCCGAAGCCCAGCGCGCTGACCCCCGCGCGGCGGGGATGGTCCTTCTTTATCCAGGGGCGGAGTTCGGTGTTCAGGTAGAAAGGCGTGGTGCCGGCCGTCAGCTGCTTCAAAGGCGTGGTAACTTTGATGGTGGGGGGCAGGGTTTTATTGTAAAGGGACAGCGCGGCCTTGATGATGCCGGCGGAGCCCGCCGAGGCTTTGGTGTGGCCTATCATGGATTTCACCGAGCCGAGGGCGCACCAGGCGCCGTCTTTGGCCGAGCCATAAACTTCGGTGAGGGCGCCCAGTTCCACGCCGTCGCCGACGGTGGTGCCGGTGCCGTGCGCTTCCACCAGTTCCACGGTGGACGGGGCGACGCCGGTTACTTCATAGGCGTTCCGGAGCGCCCGCGCCTGGCCTTCGGAGCTGGGCGCGTAAATGGCCTTGCCTTTGCCGTCGGAGGAGGAGCCCACGCCTTTAAGCACCGCGTAGATCCTGTCCCCGTCCTTCACCGCGTCTTCAAGGCGTTTAAGAACTATCATGCCCAGGCCTTCGCCCAGCGCCGTGCCGTCGGCTGAGGCGTCGAAAGGCTTGGCGTCGCCGGAGGCCGAGAGGGCCGGCGTTTTGCTGAAGCACATGTACATGAAAATATCGTTGAAGCAGTCCACTCCGCCGGTAACCACCATGGAGGAGCGCCTGGCTGCCAGTTCCAGCGAGGCCATATGCACAGCCGACAGCGAACTGCCGCAGGCGGCGTCCACCACGGAATTGGTGCCGCCCAGGTTGAAGCGGTTGGCTATGCGGCCGGCCACCACGTTGCCCAGCAGCCCGGGGAAAGAGCTTTCCTGCCAGGGGACATAGTCCTCCTGCATGCGGGAGATGATGGCTTCGGCGTCCGCGCCGGTAATGCCGAACTCGGACAGGGCTTTGCGCCATTTGGGATGGCCCAGCCGCGCGCCCAGGGGGATAACCAGCTCCAGCGCGCCGGTAACGCCCAGTACCACGCTGACGCGGCTGCGGTCGAAGTCGCGGCCGGGGCCGTAGCCGGCGTCTTCCAGCGCCATCTTGGCGGTGAGCAGGCCCAGCAGCTGGGCGCTGTCGGTGGCTTCCAGCGCGTTGGGCGCCAGGCCGAATTCGGAGGGGTCGAAATCCACGGGCAGGATGAAGCCGCCGCGGCGGGCGTAGGTCATGTCAGGGCGCTTGGGGTTATTGTCGTAATGTTCTTCCGGCAGCCAGTGGGACGCGGGGATGTCGGTGATGGCGTCCACGCCGGTTTTTATATTGGCCCAGAACCGGCGCGCGTTCTCCGCCTTGGGGAAAAGGCAGCCGATGCCGACTATGGCGATGGGTGACTGGACAGGTTCTTTAGCGCTCATGGTATCCTCTTTTTTTCGGGCCGCCTTATGCGGGGCCTTACTGCTTCAACTGTTACTGGAAGAAACCGGACAGCTGTTCTCTGGTCCGCGGTTCCTGGCGCGCCAGGCGGGGGTCTGCGGCTATGCCCTGGCAGCGCAGCGCGTGCAGGCGGGTAAGCGCCGCCGCGCCGGCGAGTAAATTGCGGGCGACGGTCACTGCGTCGCGGTTCTCTGGCTGCTCGAGGAAGGAGCCTTTGGCCCATTCGTTGAAAGCGCCCATGGCGGGGCCGCACCACACCTGGTAGTCCAGCTTGCGGGATTCGTCGCCTGCCAGCGGCCAGCGGGAGGACTGGCTGAGGTACCAGCGGAACACCAGCGCCATCTTATGTTTGGGGTCGCGGTCCGCGCGCTCTGCCTGCGCGGGGTCCTTGCGCAGGAAATATTCGCGCGTGCCCTGCCAGACAGCGTCGAAGGCGGCGCGGAAATAATCCCGCTCCAGACCGGCGCGCGTTTCGGAGGGCAGCTCTTCGAAGCTGCTGTGGGCGCGGTAAAGTTCGTAAAGCTTGTTGGCGCGCATGGCGAACATGGTGCCGCGCTTGAGGATCTGCACTTTCACTCCCATCTCGAACATGTCGGCGGCCGCGGCCATGGCCACGTCGGCCTGTTCGGCGGCGGCCAGGAGTTTCTTCACCGCGGCGGAGGTGCCGGCTTCCAGGCAGGCCTGGTTCACCGAACCGGTCACTATGTAGGCGGCGCCCATCATGAAAGCGGCGGCCGCGGCTTCGGGGGTGGCTATGCCGCCGCCGGCGCCTACCCGCAGACTGACAGTATAATTGTGGCGTTGCTGCATCCTGTCGCGCAGGGCTATGATGGTGGGCAGCAGGTTCACCAGCGGCC
Organism: Elusimicrobiota bacterium; assembly: GCA_026388125.1. Classification (GTDB taxonomy): domain Bacteria; phylum Elusimicrobiota; class Elusimicrobia; order Elusimicrobiales; family UBA9959; genus UBA9959. The sequence continues at coordinate 38,406 of JAPLKJ010000267.1, read as the reverse complement.
GGTTGTCTGTGTGGCCGCCGGAATCCGCCTCGGCGGTGACGTCTTCGGCCACGGGTATGCCGGCAGCCAGTTCGGCCTGCTCGGCCGTAAGTTCACCGCGTGCTAACAGTTCTTTCAGGAACTTTTCTTCGGGAGGGGCAAAGAAACGGGCGGCTACTTCGGTACGCGAGATCTTGCCTATCACCCGGTTGGGGGTTTCTATGGCGCCGGCGGCGTTCCTGCGTATGCCGGCGGTGCGGAAGCGGATCAGCGGCAAGGTAAGGTTTATATAGGCGGAGGCCTCTATCAGCCGTACGCCGCGGCGCAGGTAAAGGTCTACCAGCGCCGTCTCCAGCGCGGGGTCGGAGGGGCTGTGTATAAGGTTGAAACCGTAAGGATGTGCCGCCGTCTGCAGGCGGTCTATGGCTTTTTCAACTTCCTCCAGCGGCTGGCCGGCGGCGCCGTAGAAACCCAGCATGCCGGCCTGGCCCAAAGCTTCGGCCAGCTGCGTGGAGCTGATGCCGTTGGCCATGGAGCCGCCCACATAGGCGTATTTCAGGCTATGGGCGGCGCAGAAACCGCGGTCGCCCAGATTTTCCGGGCGGCAGGCCGGAATCACCGCCGCCGCGGAGGAAAGGCCGGGGGTTAAAGCGAGGGCGCCGTCATTGGCGGCCACAGAGAAAGGCGTAAGGATATCGCGCAAAGAGGCGAGCGTTTCCGCGGAATAAGGCAGAAAAGGCTGCGTTTCAGTTCCTGTAGCTGTGGCGGTCAAGTGATTCTCCGTTGCGGCTTAATTTGGGAACAAGGATTGCAACATTAATTATATATGTTTCCTTGATAGGCAGTCCATAAGGAAAATGGGGTCAGGTCTTGCATTTCAACAAAATGTTGAAATGCAAGACCTGACCCCGTTGTAATCGGGCAGAAACCGCGTTGCCTACATTCTCTTAGGCTTGAAAAAAGAATGTATATTGACGAAATTGGTGTTTTCGCTGTCCAGATGCAGCGAGGATTCTTTATACTGGCGGTATTCTTCCGTCCGGATCTTCTCCAAGGTCCTGTTCAGGTCAGCCAGCGAATGATAACCGGCCTTGTTTTTTACCTCTTTATCCAGCTTATCCCTCAGGAGAGTTACGAATTGATACAGTGTGAGACCGTAATCCAGGCCATGGCGTATATCCGACCCGCTGAAGTCGCCCAGGCTCTCGCGGATCTTCTTTTTAGCCAGGGTGGAAAGTATGCCGCCTATCCCCTGGTACAGGATATTCTTGGAAAAAACGTAATTTTCTTTCTCCATCCACTGGGCCATTTTTCCGTAAACCGCGTCTATCTCGTTCAATTCGCCTATCCTTGAATAGTCGGTCCATTCGGCCATGACCTCGAACCGGGGGTCGACCTCCAGGTCCTGGGGGAGGAATACCTGCGGACGGGCTATGCCTATGTCCGAATACATACTTGTGTGGGCCGTCCCTGGCAGGCTGCTCATCTGAAGCGGGACTTTTATCTGACCGGCCATTTTAAAGGCAGCGGCAGCCACCTCTGTGCAGTAAAGGGCCGAGTCATCTTCGGAGTTCAGGGAATAATCGTACGGGACCTTCTTCTCCAGTCTGACGCGCATAAGCTGGGCCGCTTTTTCCGCCATTGCCGCGTCCTTGTAGCGCATAACTATCAGGCGTGCGCGGCCGGAAAGGAATTTCTCGATAGGTTCTACCGTGGCGCCTACGCCGGTATCCGAAGCGAGGATGAACAGCTTCCGCGTTTCGGGGTCGCGGTAAACCATGCCCAGATGGCTGAACTCGCCAGGAGTAGCCGACATTCTGGCGGCCAGTGACCCCATCATATTCGTGCCGCGGCTAAGCATTATGTCGCCGGTATTCAGACTATCCGGAAAGCTGAACCCCGCGACCTTCTGTACGCTGAGCTCGCCCTTGAACGGCTCACCGGAATTCAGCCCGCCGCCGGCCATGAGAGAAACCGCGATATCATCCTGGATATGGCGCGCCCTGGAGATAGCTTCCCTCAGCTCCGCAGCTGACCCGGCGCCCTCCCCTGCCCTGCGCCCCAGTTCCCGGCGGAGCTCAAAAAGACCGGTCATCCCGTCGCTGGTCCGCGCGCCTCCGGCTTCTATGGAGTCGAGCGTATTTTGGACAGTGCGGGTTAGCGTAATGTCTCCGGTCGCAACAGGGGCCGCGGATGCCGGAGACGCTGCCGGTATTTCCGTGACAGCTGAACCTTGCAGGCCGGAAGCTCTTACCGCCAGATCAGTGAATTGGGCAGCATATGCGCTGCCGGTAAAACAGGCGATAAGAATAAGGGTCAATTTTTTCATCTTTTCTCCGTTAACCGCTGGGACCGCGCTCGATATCAATAGTATCGCAGTAATTACTCAAGCGGTCAGGTGTCTTAGGGACCGATATTACATAGAAAAGGGCCTATAACTTCCTGGGTCCTTTTTAGACCTGAACCGTCTTTTGGCCTGAAGGGAGGTTTTTACTATACTATCTGTCGGCAGAGACAAAATTTCAGGGACCTTTATCATGAATATCTACAACACGCTGAACAGATATAAAGAAGAATTCAGGCCGATAATACCCGGCGAAGTTAAAATGTACGCCTGCGGCATCACCGTTTATGACGAATGCCACCTGGGCCACGCCATGCAGGCTATATTCTTCGACCTCATCCGCAGCTACCTGGAATATTCAGGCTTAAAGGTTACCTATGTCCGCAACTACACGGATATAGACGACAAAATAATAAACCGGGCCCGGGACACCGGCCGGGACCCGCTGGAGCTTTCGCAGTATTACATAAACGAAGCTAAAGCGGATATGAAGGCGCTGAAAGTGCGCCCGGCCACTTTCGAGCCTAAGGTGTCGGACCATATTCCCGATATCCTCGCGTTCATTCAGACGCTGATAGATAAGGGGTTCGCCTACCAGGCGGGCAGCGAGATCTTTTTCCGGGTGGCTAAGTTCGCGGAATACGGGAAATTATCCAACCGGAAACCGGACGAACTGCAGGCCGAGGCGGGCAGCGATTCGGCCAAGGAATCCCCGAACGATTTTTCCCTGTGGAAGCCGGCCAAGCCGCAGGAGCCGGCCTGGGATTCGCCCTGGGGCAAAGGCAGGCCCGGCTGGCATATCGAGTGCTCCGTGATGGCCAGAGCTTTTCTGGGCTCCACTTTCGATATTCACGGCGGCGGGCTGGATATAATTTTCCCGCACCACGAGAACGAAATAGCGCAGAGCGAGGCCGCCAACGGCTGCCGGTTCGCCAATTACTGGGTGCATAACGGCCTGCTGATGGTGGAAAACAAAAAGATGTCGAAGAGCCTCAATAATTTCGTCACCATCAAGAGCGCGCTGGAAAAATACCAGCCCGACGTGATACGGTATATGGTGCTGTCTTTTTCCATCTCGTCGAACGTGAATTATACGGAAGCGAACCTGACGGCCGCCAACAGGCACGTTTACAATTATTACCAGGCGCTGGCGCGCGTGGAGGAAATTATCGCGGCCTCCCAGGCCGGCGGGGAAAAGGCCAGCGGTGCGGCGGCCGTGGATTCGCTGGAAACGGTTTTCCGGGAGAACATGGACGACTTCTTCAATTCCGCCCGGGTGCTGGCGCATTTCCCGGAGATGTTCAAGGCCCTGACCGAGCTGCTGAATTCAAAAAAACTTAACGCCGCGGATAAAGCGGCCGTCTGCCGGAAATTCAGGAGCAGCTTCGGCAGGATAGCCGCCGTGCTGGGCATTCTGAACGAAAATCCCCGGCAGTATCTCGACGCTTTCACCGCGCAGTACGTGGCGAACAATAAACTGGATATCCCGGCGCTGGAGCTGAAGATACAGGAGCGCAACGCCGCGCGCAAGAACGGCGATTACAAACTTTCAGATGCTATAAGGGACGTGCTGCTGAATACCGGCATCGCGCTGCAGGATGCCCCGGGCGGCACTAAGTGGACAGTGGTTCTTTAGTCAGGTAAAAAGCGTGCCGGGTAGAAAAAGGGGACAGGCTGCTTTTCCGCAGGGAAAAAGCAGCCTGTCCCCTTATTTCCGGGCTATTGTGCCCAGACGATATGGGCTCAAAGAGTTGTATGACCCGGGCCTTTGGACTGATGTGAGATAAGGACTGTATTTAATACTGTTATATGTAGCAGGTATAACATCTCGGCCCGGGAGATAAAATGATAACAAAACTTATAGCTTTTTCCGCGCTGCTTGGCCTTGCGGGCGCTGCCAGCGCCGAAGACCGCGCGCCCCAGCTGCCGCCCATAGACGCAGGGACGATCCTGAACCAGATAAACAGCAGCCAGCACCCTTTCCCGCAGCCCGGCCTGACCACCCTCGATACCTGTGTTTTTACCGACTTCAAGAATAATAAATGCTATTTCAAATGCCAGAGCGGGGCCATACTGACAGAGCCGGCCATTAAGCCGGACTTCTCAGCGGGAGAGCCTGCCGGCGCCTGCGCCATCAGCATCATCCGCCCCATACCGGCCGGCCAGTTCAACAAGGCCGCCGCCGCCGATTCAAGGTGGTGGAGCGTGGACTTTGTGGGCTCGGCCCATAAGGCCATAATGAACGCCGCCCTGGGCTTCATCAATAAAGCCGAACTCACGGATATGGCGCGCGCTCAGTCCCTGCTCGTGCCCGGCTCCAACGACGAGACCGGTCACCCCGACCCCAGCGCCAACGGCGGCCCTATAAAGGAAATATGGCTGGGCAACACCCCTTTCAGCAAAGGCGGGGTGCTTTGGAATTACGAGCATTTTAAGTTCAACGAAGCCTATTCCCGGCTGGGCGCGCTCTGCCATCTTACGCAGGACCAGTCAGTGCCGGCCCACGCCGCCAATATAAAACACGGCACCGCCGAAAGTTTCGAGGCCTACTACACCCCCGATTGTAATAAGGTGAAGATACCAGCCGCCCGCGACGAGGGCGATATGGAGCCTTACGCCTATTACCAGGACCTTCAGGACGACACGCGCAGCCACCTGGCCGGCTGGCTCAATCCCGCGAACAAGGTCCCGTATTGGACGCCGGCTTCCGACGCGCCGCCGCTGGGCCAGGACGCTACTTACGGCCCCCGGGGCAGTTACGGCGGCGGGCGCGACGTGTACAGCACGAGGGACCAGGGCAATACCGAAGGCGGCAATAACCAGACGGTCACTGCCAGCCCCGAGATACGCTTCCGCCAACTGGCCATGGCCGGAGCGGCCACCGTGGGCGTGCTTAATTCCGCCTCGAAAAGGCTGCCGCCGCTGGTGGCTGGTCTGTCGGCCGCGGCGGCGGACCGGAGCGTGGCGGTTAAATTCACGGTTTTAGATAACCGCTCCCGCAAGGCGACCTATGCTCTGTCCTTGTCGCGCAACGGCGCGCTGCAGGGGCTCCCTTACGCGGGCATCGTGGACCTGAAGGAGCCCGTGTCGCCGGAGCTGATGCTCAAGGGCGAGGTTAACGCCGCGCTGAACGTCGCAGCCCTTCCCGCCGGCAGCTACGTGCTGGACGTGCGCGTTATAGACTCGGACGGGAACGCCACTCCGGACGAAGTAAATACCGACGATATTCCCGGCAACGATACAAAAGTTATGGTAGTAATAAACTAAATAACCGGGACAGCGGACAGAGCAGCCGGCCTTAAGCCGGCTGTTCTTATTGGCGGTGAGCGGTTTCCCGGCCGCCGGGCGTTACTGTTTCTTTGCGCCTCGGCCCCTGCTGTCCCCTTTAGTTAAGCCGGCGGCTTAACGGATTCGGGCTGACAGCGGGCCGTGAAATGTTAAAATTATGTAAAAGCGGATCTGAGGACACTTATGATAGACGTAGGCGCGAAAAAAGATACCAGGCGGACGGCCAGGGCGCAGGCTTATATAAAGCTCAACGCCGAAATAGTCGGCCTCATCAATGCCGGCAAGATCCCCAAGGGCAATGTGCTGGAGTGCGCCCGCGTGGCCGGCATACTGGCCGCCAAGAACACGGCCGGCCTTGTCCCGCTGTGCCACAACCTGCCGCTGAATTTCGTGGGCGTTGAATTCGAGCCAGGCAGGACAGGCGTGCTGGTGAAGACGGAGGCGCGCTGCACCGGCAAGACCGGCGTGGAGATGGAGGCCCTGGTGGCGGCCAGCGTGGCCGCCCTGACCATCTACGACATGTGCAAAATGTTCGCGCAGGACCTGGAGATAGGCGAAATTTTCCTTCTGGAGAAGCGCGGCGGCAAAAGCGGCGTGTACCGGCGAAAATAATGGGCAGGATATTCTCGATAAATCTCAGCGCCGCGAAAGGTGTGCCGAAAGCGCAGGCCCGCAAAGCCGTGCTGGTGAAGGGCCACGGCATTCAGGACGACGCCCACGCCGGCACCGGACTGCGGCAGGTCAGCCTGCTGGACATGGAAAGCGTGCGCGGCCAGATAGCCGACGCCGAAGCGAAGAAGGCCGCGGTCCGGATACGCCCCGGCATTTACGCCGAGAACATCACCACCGAAGGCGTGGACCTGGCGGCGCTGAAGCTGGGCGACAAGCTGCGCGTGGGTGGTACCGCTGTGCTGCGCGTTACCAAGATAGGCAAGGAATGCCACAGCCGCTGCGCCATTTATCACCAGGTGGGCGACTGTATAATGCCGAAGAAAGGCGTATTCGCCGAAGTTGTGGAAGGCGGCGAGATAGCCGTGGGAGACTCCATTGAGCTTTATTGAAATAGCGGTTTTAACCTCCAGCGACCGCTGCTCGCGCGGCGAAGCCGAAGACGTCAGCGGGCGGCTGGTGGTGGAAATGATAAAGACCATAGGCGGCCGCGCGGCCGCTGCCGACATAGTGCCGGACGAGATAGCGGCCATAAAAGAAAAACTGCTGCATTACTGCGACGACATGAAGGTGAACGTGGTGATAACCACCGGCGGCACCGGCTTCAGCGGCCGCGACGTCACGCCCGAAGCCACCGCGCAGGTGATAGAGAAGAACATCCCGGGCCTGCCGGAGCTGATGCGCGCCGAAGGCCTGAAGAACACGAAAAAAGCCGCGCTCTCCCGCGGGATATGCGGCATACGCAAGGACACTGTTATCATTAATCTGCCGGGCAGTCCCAAGGCGGTTAAGGAATCTCTCGAGGCGGTGCTCGACCTTATCCCGCACGCGCTGGCGATGCTGGCCGGCGGCGGGCATTAAAGGCGCTTAAAATAAAAAGGCCCGGGGCATGAACCCCGGGCCTTTTTTACATCCGGACCTGCTTATCAGGGGACTGGCGCCCAGACGAATTGCGTGTCCGCGCTGCCGCCGCCGCGGGCTACCAGCACGCCGGCCGCGTTGAAGATATAGACGCGCAGGGTGTCGCTGTAAACGTAGCTCTGCACTACGAAGGCCGTTCTGCCGTTGACCATCATTTTAAAAGCTTCCGAACTGTTGCCCGGGCCCTGGGGGAGGCTCTGAAGTTCCTGGTCCAGCCGGCTGCGGGCGCCGGGGGGGAGTTCCAGCAGATCGGCGTAAGTGGTCAAACCGCCTTCTTCCTGCGCCTTGTCATATGCCGCCTTGGCGGCTTCGCCCCAGTTCTTGCCGGGCTGCAGCTTGGCTTCTACGGCAGCCGGGGGCGAAACTTTAATTTCCGCCGCTGAAGCCGCCGGAGCGGAACTGTTGAGCTGAGCGGCGGCATTGGTCAGCGGCTCCGCGCAAATGGCCGGCGCGCAGAAAGCCGAGGCCAGTATAATGTTCATAGCTGCTTTTATCATATAGCTCCTTAGACGTGACGGGTTCGGCGGCGAATCCTGCAAACGGCTGAAAAACTCCATATTCTAGTTTACAAATATGCCGGGCCGGGGCACATAAGGCTTTGTGCCCGGGCGGAGATAGTATTTTGGCCCTGTCGCGGCTGGGCCCTTAGCCTGCGCGGCGGTTGTTCCCTGCGGGTTGCAAAAAGAGTAAAATCTGATTAGCGCTGATTCTTCGTCCTTAATGGAGGGAACATGAAAGGCTGGACCGGATACATCCTGAGGGTCAACCTCACCACCAAAACCTGGAAGAAAGAATCGTTCACCGAAGAATTCGCGGAAAAATGGGTGGGCGGCCGCGGCTTCGCGGCAAAAATACTTTTTGACGAGCTTAAACCCGGCATAGATCCGCTCGGCCCCGAGAATAAACTCGTGGTCGCGCTGGGCCCCATCTCCGGCATCCCCGCCCCCAACACCGGCAAAGCAGTAGTGGCGGCCAAGTCCCCGCTCACCGGCTTCTACGGCGACGGCAACCTGGGCACGCACGTTTCCAGCCAGCTGCGCAAGGCCGGCTACGACGCCATGATCATAGAAGGCGTGGCCGACAGGCCCACCCTCCTTTATATCGAGGACGATAAGGTGGAATTCCAGAGCGCCGAGGAAGTCTGGGGCAAAGGCACCTACGCCACCAACGAATGGATCTACGCGAAATATCCCAAGAGCACCGGCGTGCTGAATATCGGCCAGGCCGGTGAGAACAAGGTGCTTTACGCCATAATACGCAGCATGGAAGGCCGCGCGGGCGGCCGGCCCGGCATAGGCGCGGTGATGGGCTCAAAACTGCTCAAAGCCATAGTGGTGAAGGGCACGAAACAGATACCGCAGGAGCGCGCCGACGAAATGCGCCAGCTCGGCATAGACGGCCTGAAGAAAGCGCGCGAGCTGGACCAGAAAAGCGGCTGGTCCAAGCAGAGCACCAACGCGGTGCTGGCCTGGTGCAACGAGGTCAACGGCCTGCCGGTGCAGAACATGCGCAAAACCTCGCACGCTGAGGCCCCTAAGGTGGACGGCGAGCGCCTTAACGACGCGCGCATAACCACCTACGGCTGCCCCAACTGCACCATGCATTGCGGCATAACCATAGAGGACAAGGAAGGGCATGAGTCGGAGCTGGACTACGAGAACATCGGCATGCTGGGCCCGAACATCAACGTGTTCGACCTTAAGCAGGTTGGCTCGCTGAACTATTTATGTGACGATTACGGCCTGGACACCATCTCCGCCGGCTCGGTGCTGGGCTTCTACGCCGACGCTATCGAGCGCGGCGCCGTAGAGGGCGATTTCAAGTTCGGCGACGCCGAAAAGGGCAAGGCGCTGCTGGGCCAGATAGCGCGGCGCGAGGGCAAGGCGGGCAACATTCTGGCCGACGGGACGCTGCGCGCGGCCAGGGCCTTCGGCAAGAACTCCATAGATTACGCCATGCAGGTGAAGGGCCTGGAAGTGGCGGCCTACAACTGCAAGTCCATTCCCGGCCAGGCGCTGGCCAACGGCGTGGCCGTCATAGGCGGCCATCACCGCGAGGCCTGGATCATCACGTTCGAGCTGAAGTTCAGCAAGCGCGAATCCTACGGCCCGGAGAAGGCGGCCAAGGTGATAGAGCTGCAGCGCATCCGCGGCGGCCTGTTCGAACTGCTGGTGGCCTGCCGCTTCCCCTGGGTGGAAGTGGGCTATGAGCTGACGAACTATCCCAAGTTCTTCAATGCCTGCACCGGCCTTAACTGGACGCTGGACGATTTCTGGAAAGCCGCCGACCGCGGCTACGCCCTGATCAAGCTGCATTACCTGCGCGAGTTCCCCGACGCCACCCGGCGCGACGACTACCCGCCGGCGGTGTGGTTCGACAAGGCCAACGCCGACGCCGTCGGACCGCAGAAGGGCGTGGTGCTGGAATACGACAAGTACGACTCCCTGCTGCAGCATTACTACGACCAGCGCGGCTACGATAAGCGCGGCATTCCCACGAAAGAGCTGCTGGCGAAGCTCGGCCTGGAAAGTGAAGCCGCCGAGACGGAGAAATACGCGCGCCTCAGCTGATGAAAGTTACGGTTAAACTGATAGGCCCGCTCATTTACGAGGGCGGGTTCAGCGAGAGACTGCTGACGCTGCCCCGGCCGATGACGGCCGGGGAGCTGTCGGCTTACGTTAAGATAGATAAGAAGCGGCCCACTATCATCACCCGCAACGGCCGGGCCGTCGCGAACAGCGACACGCTGGCAGACGGCGACCGCGTGGTCATCTCCCACATCTACTCCGGCGGCTGAACTGCCCCGCCCGGTAATATAAAGCGCGCGGTCCGCGCGGCGGCTTAAGGTAAATAAATGTTAAGGCTTGGCCTGTGCTGCAAATTCGCCGAAGAACCTATAAGGTTCTTTACCGCCACGGCCGCCTTCACCGGCCGGCTGAAGCCGGCCGCGCGGACGGCCAAGATAGAAGGGCTTTGCCGTGACAACGCCGCCTCTCTTTTAAAGGCCATAGAATATTGCGCGGCCAGCGGCATAGGCTGCTTCAGGATCAACAGCCAGGTATTGCCTTTAAAGACCCATCCGGAGCTGGGCTACCGGGTAGAAGACCTGCCGGGCGGAGCGGAGATAGAGCGGGCGTTCCGGCTTTGCGGCCGGCGCGCGGCCGGGCTCGGCGTACGGCTGACCTTCCATCCCGACCAGTTCATACTGCTCAGCTCCCCCGACCCGGAGATAACGCGCAAGTCGGTGCAGGAACTGGAGTACCAGGCGCAGGTGGCCGGCTGGACCGGAGCCGACGTTATAAATATACACGCGGGCGGCGCTTACGGCGAGCCCGCCGCCGCGCTGGCCCGGGTAGCGCGCGCGCTGGACAGGCTGAAAGCTGGCGTGCGCGAACGCCTTACGCTGGAGAACGACGACCGGACCTACGGGCCGGAAGCGCTGCTGCCTTTCTGCAAAAAGCACGGCGTGCCGTTCGTTTACGACGTGCATCACCACCGCTGCCTGCCGGACCGGCTGGGCGTGGAGGAAGCCACGGAGCTGGCGCTGAAGACCTTGAACAGGGAGCCGCTGTTCCATCTTTCCAGCTCCCGGGAAGGCCGGAACAGCGCGCGGCCGCAGTATCACCACGACTATATCGATATAAAGGATTTTCCGGCCTGCTGGCTGGGCCTGGACATCACCGTGGAAGTGGAGGCCAAGGCAAAGGAACTGGCGGTAAAAAGACTGCTTGGCCAGCTGGCCGCGCTGGGGAAGCTGCGTGGGAAAAAATAAGAGCTTAAGGCCGGACCGGCCTATAATAAAAAAACCGGAGGGAAGCCTCCGGTTCTTTTATCCGATCGCCGCGCAGGTTCAGCGGAAATGGTCCCTTAACATCCTGACCAGGCCTTCGGTGGCTTTTTCCGGTATCTCCTCTCCTTCCCAGTTGATTGAAAAATGCGCGTTGCGCTGGGTGGGTTTCACATAGGTCTCGTACATCGGCATTACCGTGGCCAGGATCTGGTGGCGGGTATCCTCTATGGTGCGGCCCCTTTCGGTGATATCGCGCTGCACGCGGCGCAGCACCGCGGTCACCATGTCGGTGGAAACGAAGATCTTGTAGTCGCACAGCGGCAGGATGCCGGGGAAGTACAGCGTGTAAAGTCCTTCCACGATCACCAGTTGGGTGGGCTTGCACAGCACCGCTTCCTTTTCCCGCGTATGGCGCTTGAAGTCGTAGATGGGCTGCTCGATCTCACGGCCGGCGCACAGGTCCTTGATATGCTTCAGCGCCAGCGTGGAGTCTATGGCGTCCGGGTGGTCGAAGTTATAAACTTTCCGCTCTTCGAACTTCAGGTGGCCGAGCGGCCGGTAATAATTGTCCAGGGAGAAAATCTGCCCGGTGATGCCTATCTTCGCGCACGCCGAGGTCAGCTTGCTGGCCAGCGTGGTCTTGCCCGAGCCCGACCCGCCGGCGATGCCTACCAGGAACCTGGTCTTCTTTATTGTATCCATCATTTGTTGAGCCTTATGAGCGTCCGCACCCGGGCCTTAATCCACGTACAGGCACACGTAAGAGGTGTCCTGCTCCACTTTCAGCTGGAACTTCTGGTTGGCGGCCACGGTGAAGGTGGAGCCTTTGGGGAAATCCTGCCAGGCGGGCTGGCCGGGCAGCTTTACCGTCAGCTTGCCGCTGGTCACCGTCATTATTTCCTTCTTGGACGTGCCGAATTCGTATGCCCCCGGGGCCATTACTCCGGCGGTGGCCGCGCCGGTGTCGGCGGTGAAAGCTATGGATTTTACCCGGCCGTCAAAATACTCGTTAGACCTGAACATTTTTCTTCCTCCCTTTGCTCTTCATTAAAAGCTCAACGGCTAAATTCGCCTGCATGCCGGCCACTATGGCCACGCGCGGGGCCATAGGGCTTACGCCGGGGGCGGGCTCGGAGACGCCGTCGCCGCAGATATAGAGGTTCCCCATCTTCTGGGTGCGCAGCTTCGAGTTCCCGCCGTAGCCCGCCAGGCCCGAGGCAGCTATTATGGGCCTGTCCGGGTGAAGCTTCAGCCAGGCGTTTATCAGCATCCCTTTCTCTTCGGCTTTGTCGAAAGCCTCGATCAGGATGTCGGCCGTGCCGAACACGGCGGCGACGTTGGCGGGGGTTATTTTAAGGTCGTGCGCCGCGCAGCGGGTGAACGGCGCTATCTGTTTAAGGTTGGCCTGCAGCGCCTTTACCTTGCGCCGGCCTATCTGCTTCACGGTGTATTGCTGGCGGTTGAGGTTGGACGGCTCTATCCTGTCGAAATCGGCGATTATCAGGCGGCCCACCCCGGCGCGGGCCAGCGCTACCGCAGCGTTGGAGCCCAGGCCGCCGGCGCCGGCTACGCCGACGGTGCCGCCGCGCAGGACGGCCAGCACCTGCGGTTCATGACGGGAGAATATTGATCGCTCGAGTTTTGGCACAGCCAGCTCCAGCCTTCGCCCTGCGGCCCGCTTTATCCCGGCGCTAATGCCCGCAGCAGCCGTTGCACTTATGGGCGCCGGGGTTCATGGGGCAGGAGTCGCCCTCTCCGGAGCCGCTTTTTTTCAGGCCGGGGATGTCGTCCGAGACTTTCACTACCTTCCCCAGCTTCTTGTCGTAGACATAGCGCCCGGTTTTGGTCTCTGTTTTTATTTGTTCTTTATCGTCGGCCATAGATCGGCAGCGGGGGGGTGCGAAAAAATTTGGTGCGCCCGACTGGAATCGAACCAGTATAACTGCCTTCGCAGGGCAGGACTCTATCCGTTGAGATACGGGCGCATTTGCAGCAGGCGGGGCTCAAGAGCCGCGGGCCCCGCGGACCGGCTGAAATATAATTTTATAATTATTGGAGAGGCAGGACAAGGGAAAAGAACATACCCGGGGTCCCCGGGGCCGCGGCCGGCGGTCAGATCCCGATCAGCTTTTTCCACCAGGATTTATCTTCGGGCCCGGCTTGCGTTACCTGCTCGAAGACCGGCTGGTCGGTCTGTCCCTTGTATACCGGCAGGCTCACCCGGAAGGTGGAGCCGCGGCCCGGTTCGCTGTCCAGCGTTATTTTCCCGCCCTGCATGATCACCATCGCTTTCGTGATGGCCAGCCCCAGCCCGGTGCCGCCCATTTTCTCGCCGGAGGCTATCTGCACGAATTTCTCGAAGATCTTGGCCTGGTCCTCTTTCTTTATGCCGCAGCCGGTGTCCCTGACGGAGAAAAAAACGAAGTTCGCCAGCGCGTCGCGGCCAGCGTCGGCGGACACCTCGATGGTGCCGCCCTGCGGCGTGAATTTTATGGCGTTCGAGATAAGGTTTATCAGCACCTGCACGGTGCGGCGCTTGTCGGCGTAGACGTAGGGGATCTGCAGTTCCGTTCTCGCGGAGAGGGCTACTCCCTTGGAAGTGGCCCAGGCCTTCATCGACTCCGCGGCCTCCCTGGTGATCTCGTCGGCGGGGGTGTTCTCCTGGTGGAAAACGAGCTTGCCCGACTGGAGTTTCGAGAAATCCAGTATGTCGGTTATTATGGAATTAAGGCGCTCGGTGTTGCGGATGGCGGTGTTAAGGATGCTGCGGCTGGAATCCCCGGGCTTTGAGGCTTCGTGGCCCAGTATTTCCAGCGCCGCTTTTATGGAAGTGAGCGGGGAGCGCAGCTCGTGGGTCATGTTGGCGATGAAATCCTTCTGCAGCTGCTCCATCTGCTTGAGCTTCACCACGTCCGTGGGAATGGATACGGAACCTACTATCTTGCCGTCCTCGTTCTGTATGACCGCGGTGGCTTTTTTTACCGTTTCGGCCAGTTCGGCCGAGCCGGTCCTCTCTATTTCACCGGGAACGTCGGCCTTGTCCTCGGAGCTTAGCTGCTTCGCGAGCGAGATCACGTGGTTCTCCGACTGGTGCAGGTCGGAGATCTTCTTGCCGGAAAGTTACGCCAGCGGCTTCCCGGAGATGGCTTCGGCCTGGGGGTTCATCATCAGGATGTTGCCGTTCTTGTCCACCACCACCACGCCTTCGGCCATGCTGGTCATCACCGACTCGGTGCGGACCATGTCGTTCTCCACCTTTTTCTTTTCCTTGCGCACCGTTTCCACCGCCCGCTCCACCTCGGTGGCGAGCTGCTCCTTGAACTTGGCGGTAAGGAGGTCCATTATCGCTTTCCGCTCTTCGGGGTTGTCCGTGGCCCGGCTGACCACGGTGGACAGGGCGGTTTCAAGGCCCTGCGCGGAGATCTGTTCGGCTATCTTTTCCGCGGGCGCGGCCGGGGCTTGCGGCGCGGGCGCCGCGGTTCCGGTAGTTTCGTCCGCGGCCGGCAGGTTCGGCGCCTGGGCGGCGGACGGGCCGACCTTGGCGTAAACGTCCACGTTCAGGGTTATTTTGGTTATTCCGCGCTCTCTGAGGAAAGCGGCGCCGTCGCCTTTATGCGCCTGCATCTGGCACAGCGCCAGCAGGTCGCTGCCCGCGGCGCCCTGCACGAAAGTAATGGTTTGGACGCGGAACCTGGAGAACAGGTTCTTTATTGAATTGGGCAGTTTATCCGTGGTGATCAGCGGAAGGCCGTTGGCCAGCAGGCTGCCCGCGGCCATGGTGAGGGAGAAATCCCCGCTGTTTTCCGAGTGGATGCGCTTGAGCAGGGCCTCTCCGTCCTGGAGGGCCTGCTTCACCTGGGGGTGGTCCGGCCGGTAAAGGTTTATCTGCACCAGCGCCCGGGTGAAGATCTTGAGGAATTCCAGCCAAAGTACTTTATTGCCCGGAGTTTCGGTCATAAGCGGAAATACTTCCCTGCCGAAATTATACAAAAAAATAGTTCCCTGACGGCCTTTCTTTACCGGACACATAATTAATATAATTCATTATCGTATGGAATGGATACTGCAGCTCCCTGTACTTTTTTTCTCCGTGATCTTTCACGAGTTCGCCCACGGCTTTACGGCCTACCGCCGGGGGGACGATACCGCTTACCTTTCCGGCCGCCTCACTTTCAACCCGCTGCCGCACATAGACCCCGTGGGGACGGTGCTGCTGCCTGTGGCCTGCGCCCTGATGCATTTCCCTACCATAGGCTGGGCCAAGCCCGTTCCGGTGAACCCCTACCGCATGCGCAGCCCGCGCTCCGACATGGCTATTGTGGCGGTCAGCGGGCCGCTGTCCAATCTCCTGCTGTGTCTTGTGTCCGCGATATTGTTCAAGATCACCTATTACGGGTTCTTAGGCGCGGAGCTGACGTCCACAATGCTGTCGGTTCTTGCTTTTTCGATACAGATCAACCTGCTGCTCGCTATCTTTAACTTGATACCGGTATATCCGCTGGACGGCAGCAATATAATGCTGGGCGTTCTGAAAGGGCGCTGGCTGGAGCTTTATGAAAAGCACCTGCCCTACGGGATGT
This sequence comes from Elusimicrobiota bacterium, assembly GCA_026388125.1. Taxonomy (GTDB): domain Bacteria; phylum Elusimicrobiota; class Elusimicrobia; order Elusimicrobiales; family UBA9959; genus UBA9959. The sequence continues at coordinate 22,835 of JAPLKJ010000267.1, read as the reverse complement.
ATGTGATCCTGGGCCTGGTCTTTACAGGGGTGCTGTCGAGGATAATGCAGCCTGTTCTGAATTTAGCGCTGATGCTGATCTCCATGATGATCAGCGCGTTTTAGCAGGGCCAGGGACCTATTTATGGAAAACACTAAAAAACCGGTGCTCGTTTCCGGCATGAGGCCCACCGGCCGCCTGCACCTGGGCAATTACTGGGGCGCGCTGAAGAACTGGGTGGAGCTGCAGGATAAATACGACTGTTATTTCTTCGTGGCCGACTGGCACGCGCTGACTACTTCCTGCGAGGATACCGCGGCGCTGCGCGCTAACGCGCGCCTGCTGGTGGCCGACTGGCTGGCCGCCGGCATCGACCCCGAAAAGTGCGTTATTTTCAGGCAGTCGGACGTGAAGGCCCACGCCGAGCTGTTCATGCTGCTGGGCATGGTAACGCCGGTCAGCTGGCTGCTGCGCAATCCCACTTTCAAGGAACAGCTGCAGGAGCTTGCCAAGGCCAAGTACAAGGGCCAGGAAGACAAAATGAAGAAGGCTGAAGGCCTGTCCAAACAGCTGGCCGAGGCCCACGGGCACGACGCTGACGAGCTGGCGCTGCATTCCGACATGGCCACCTTCGGCTTCCTGGGCTATCCCGTGCTGCAGGCGGCCGACATCCTTTTATACAGCGCGAAATATGTGCCGGTGGGCAAAGACCAGCTGCCGCACCTGGAGCTGTCGCGCGAGATAGCGCGCCGTTTCAACCATACTACCGGGCAGGCCCTGTTCCAGGAGCCGGAGCCGCTGATGACCAGCGTGCCGATGGTGCCCGGGCTGGACGGCCGGAAGATGTCCAAATCCTACGGCAACACGCTGGAACTGGGCGAAGAGCCCAAAGCGCTGGAGGTCAAGGTCAGGAAGATGTACACCGACCCCCTCAAGATCAAGCTGAACGACAAGGGCCACCCGGACGGCTGCGTGGTGTTCGCCTTCCACAAGATCTATAACCCGGACCTGGCGCTCCGCGAGACCGAATGCCGCGAAGGACTCATCGGTTGCGGCGCGTGCAAGAAGCATATAGTAGAGCTGATGAGCGGCCCGATGGCCGGGCAGCGCGCCCGCAGGGAGGCTGTGGAGGCCCTGGGCGGCGCCGACGGGATCCTGGCGGCGGGCGGGAAAAAGGCCTCGGCCAGGGCCGAAGAAATGATGGCGCGCGTCCGCGCCGCGCTTAAACTTTAAATCATGGAAAACACCAACGTCATAGACATACACCTGGAGAATTTCGAGGGTCCGCTCGACCTGCTGATGCACCTTATCCGCAAGAGCAACCTGGACATCTACGACATTCCCATCGCCCAGATAACCTCGGAGTACCTGGCCTACCTGGAAGTGATGACCAACCTTAACCTGGACGTGGCGGGGGAGTTCCTGGTGATGGCCGCCACGCTGATGCAGATAAAGGCCAAGATGCTGCTGCCGGCGCCGGAAAAGCTGGACGGCGAGGACGGGCCCGACCCGCGCGGCCCGCTGGTCTCCATGCTCGAGGAATATCAGCGCTATAAGGAGGCCTCCAAGGAAATAGGCGGCCGCTTCTCCAGATTCAAGGACGCGTTCTACCGCGGCTCGCCCGTGTTCTCCAGCGACGACAAGTACCTGGACCTGGACCTTTCGGCGCTGCTGGACGCGGTGAAGAAAGCTTTCGAGCGGGCCGAGCCCTCCCGGGAAGTTGAGGGGGACCAGTTCCCCATCGAATCGCGCGTGGCGAAGATCCTGAAACTGCTGGAAGGCCGCGAGTGGCTGATCCTCGACGAGGTGTTCGCGCTGGAGACCAAACGGCTGGGCGTTATCACCTGCTTCATGGCGCTGCTCGAGCTCGTGAAGCAGCGCAATATCCTTATCTCGCAGGACGACGCCTACACCGAAGTGCGCATCTACCCCGGCCCGGTAAAGGCGCCGGAGCCGCAGGCGCCCGCCGCGCCGGAGCCTGTCCCCGCCGAGACGCAGGGTAAACTATTTTAATTACGAGGTGCAATAATGGAAGACGCTGAACTGAAAAAAGTGCTTGAGACCCTGCTGTTCATAACCGACGCGCCGCTGCCGGTGAGCCGCCTCGCCCAGCTCTGCGAAACGAAGAACACGGAGCGCGTCGCCGCCGCGCTGACGGAGCTGAAAGCCTCCTTCGACGCCGAGGGGCGCACGCTGCAGCTGATGCAGGTGGCCGGCGGGTGGCAGCTGGCCACCAGGCCGGAATACGGCCTTTGGGTGCGCAGGCTTTACCACAACAAAATGACCGTTCGTCTTACCCAGGCCGCGCTGGAAACGCTCTGCATCATCGCCTACAAGCAGCCGCTGACGCGCGCCGAGGTGGAGGCCATCCGCGGCGTGGAAGTGATCGGCCCGCTCGAAACCCTCACCCAGCGCAAGCTGGTTACCGTGGTGGGCAGGCGCGAAAGCATCGGGCGCCCCATACTTTACGGCACCACCAGCGAATTCCTGCGCCAGTTCGGGCTGAACTCGCTCGAGGACCTGCCCAAGCTGGAAAGCTTCAACATCGAGAACATGGCCGCCGCGGCCCAGTCCACCGCGGTGGAGCTGATAGAGCAGGAGGCCGTGCCGGAGCCGGTGGCCGAAGGCGCCCCGCCGCCCGACCCCCTGGCGGAAGAAATGCCGGCGGGTGAACCCTCCGGGCAGGCCCCGGAAGCAACGGAGGCCGTGAACATGGAGCCCGCCGCTGAAGCGCCCGCGGCCGAAATTACCGAGGAACGGTCCCCGGAGCCGGCCGGTGTGGAAGTCTCCGTTCAGGCCGAAACTCCCGCGGCATCCGCGCCCGAAGAGCCGGAGGATAATAATTAGCTTCCCGCGCATGACCCCGCCCTGCCGCCGTATTATCTCTCCCCGGCGCCGGCCTGCCGCCGCGCCGGCGTACTGAACTATGCCTGAAATACGAAAAGATCCGGTTTTCGGCCGCTGGGTGATAATCGCTTCGGAGCGCGGCCTGCGCCCCAACGAATTCCGCGTCCCCGCGGCCGGCGCGCAGGCCTATGCCTGCCCGTTCTGCGCCGGCAACGAAAGCAGCACGCCCCCTACTATTTATTCCCTGCCCGCGGAAGGCGGCGGCTGGCGCCTGCGCGTGGTGCGCAACAAGTACCCGGCCCTGGAGGCCGGCGGTTCGTCGGAGAACCGGCACGAGGGCATTTACGACCGCATGGACGGCCTGGGCATCCATGAGGTCATAATCGAGACCCCGGAGCATGACCGCCGGCTGGAGGACATGCCGGCGGAGGCCGTGGCCGACGTGGTCAGGACCTTCGTACAGCGCGTTAAAGAGCTTAAGAAGGACCCCGGCATAAAGTACGTGATGATCTTCAAGAACCACGGCCGCAATGCCGGGGCGAGCCTGCTGCACCCGCATTCCCAGATCGTGGGCATGCCCATGGCCCCGCTGCGCGTGCTGCAGGAAATAGACGGCGCGGCGCAGTACTTCAGGGAGCGCGGCACCTGCGTGTTCTGCGACATCGTGAAAACGGAGCTCGCGTTCAAAAAGCGCGTGGTCAGCGAGAACGCCGAGTTCCTGGCCGTGACCCCTTACGCCAGCCGCTTTTCGTTCGAGACCTGGATCCTGCCCAGGGCGCATTCCAGCCATTTCGAGACCCTGACCGACGGCGCCGCGCTGGCGCTGGCCGAAACGCTGAAGAACGTACTGGGAAAGCTTACCGCTTCGCTGGCCGATATTTCCTATAACCTTATTTTCCATACCATGCCGGTGCAGGACGCCGAAGCCGGGCACTACCACTGGCATATAGAGATAATGCCCAAGCTCAGCCATGTGGCCGGCTTCGAGTGGGGCACCGGGTTTTACATAAACACGGTCTCCCCGGAGGACGCCGCGGAGATCCTTAACGCGGGCAGGAAATTCAAATTTTAACTTTCCCCGGACACGGAACGATGAAGGAGACCCCATGAAAATACTTATTACCGCCAGCGAGGCGTTCCCTTTTTGCAAGACCGGCGGGCTCGGCGACGTGGCCGGGGCGCTGGCGCAGGTCTTTTCCCGCGCGGAGAACGCCGAGGTAGTGCTTTTCCTGCCCCGCTACCGCAATATCGGCGGCGGGGCTTTCTCGCCCAAGGCCGCCGGCGGCAGCTTCCTGGTCCCGGTCGGGAACCGCCTGGAGACCGCCACCATGAGCCGGGTGCAATGGGGCAAGGTGGCCGTGTATTTCATCGAGAACCCGAAATATTTCGACAGGCCCGGCATGTACCGCTCGCCCTCCGGCGATTACGAGGACAACGACGAGCGCTTCATCTTCTTCTCGCGCGCCGCGCTGGAAGGGGCCAAGTTCATCGGCTTCAAGCCGGATATCATACACTGCCACGACTGGCAGACCGGCCTGATCCCCGCCTACCTGCGCACGCTTTACCGCATCGACTCTTTCTACGCCAAGACCGCCTCGGTCTTCACCATCCATAATATCGCCTACCAGGGCATGTTCTCGCGCGACTCCATGGCCAAGGCCGGCTTCTCCTGGCTGGACTTTACGCCGGAGAAACTGGAGTTCTACGGCGGGCTGAACTTCATGAAAGCGGCCCTGGTCTACGCCGACATCATTACCACCGTAAGCCCCACCTATGCCAGCGAGATCCAGTACCGCCCGGAATTCGGCCACGGCCTGGAGGGCGTGCTGCGGTCGCGCAACACCGACCTGTTCGGCATCCTCAACGGCATCGACGACGAGATCTGGGACCCGGCCACCGACACTTTCCTCGAGCGCGGCTATGAACTGAAAAGTTTCCAGCGCGGCAAGGCCGCCGCCAAAAAAGCCCTGCAGAAGGAACTCGGGCTGGAGGAGAACAAGGACCTTATCCTGGCCGGCGTGGTGAGCCGCCTCGATCATCAGAAAGGCCTGGATATCATGCTGAAAGCCGCCCCGGATTTCCTCGACAAGATACAGTTCGTGGTGCTGGGCGTGGGCGACCCCGGCCTGACCGACGCGCTGGGGGCGCTGGCGGCCGCCAACCCGCGGCGCGTGGCGTTCAGGTCCGGCTTCGACGAGGCGCTGGCGCACAGGATCTACGGCGGCTCCGATATCTTCATCATGCCCTCGCGCTTCGAGCCCTGCGGCCTCCCGCAGATGATCTCCATGCGCTACGGCTCGCTGCCGCTGGTCACCCGCACCGGCGGCCTTAAGGACACCGTGTTCTACAACGGCGAGCCCAAAGACTCGAACGGTTTCGCCATCGACCACGCCGACGAGGGGCAATTAAGGTCCGTGCTGGGCCATATCGTTTCCCTGCACGGCTGGGTCGAGAACTGGAACATGATGGTCCGCAACGCCATGAGCGGCGACTACTCCTGGGGCAGGTCGGCCGAGGTCTACCTGAAGCTCTTCAACATCGCCGCCCAGCGCAGGCAGCTTTAAGATGGCGAGCGGGGGGGTTATGGAGATTATATTCCTGGGCACCAACGGCTGGTACGATACGGGAACAGCTAATACCCTTTGCGTTCTGATAAAGACCCGGGAATACGATATCGTGTTGGACGCCGGGAACGGCTTCAGCAAACTGAATAAATATGTGGACGGTGCTAAGCCGGTCTATCTGTTCTTAAGCCACTTCCACCTGGACCATATCGCCGGCCTGCACACGCTGCTGAAGTTCGACCTCGAAAAAGGGCTGAAGATCTGCGGCGGAGCGGGCGCGCGCCGGGTCCTGGCTTCGCTGCTGCGCAGGCCGTTCACAGTGCCGCTGAAGGACCTGCGGTACAAAGCGGAGGTGCTGGAACTGCCTTCACAAGCCGGTAAAATACCGTTCAAGTTCTCGTGCCTGCCTCTGGTTCACTCGGGGCCGGTGCTGGGCTACAGGTTCGAGATCGACGGCAGGACGATAGCATTCTGTACCGACACCGGCTATTGCGAAAATTCCGTGAAGCTGGCCGGGAAAGCGGACCTGCTCCTGTCGGAATGTTCTTTTCTGCGGGGGAACGGGCATCCGGGGTGGTCTCATATGAACCCCCGGACGGCGGCCGCCCTGGCCCGGGAAGCCGGAGCCGGAAAGCTTGCGCTGCTCCATTTCGATCCGGCGGCCTATCCGGAATTAAGCGACAGGAAGAAAGCCGCCGCGCTCGCCCGCAAGACGTTTAAAAACACCTTTGCCGCCCGCGATGGCATGCGCATAAAGCTTTGAACTGGTTGAATATTCAGTCATATCCCGGAGGTCTGCCATGAAAGTGGTCTTATATACGAACGAATATCCGCCGTACGTCTACGGCGGGGCTGGAGTGGCGGTGGAGTATCTCACGCGCGAACTGGCCAAGCTCATGGAAGTGGAAGTGCGCTGTTTCGGGGACCAGCGTGTGAAAAAGCCGCGCCTGCAGGTCACGGGCTACAAGCCCTGGCCCGGGCTCTCCAAAGACGCGCAAAAAGGCTTCGGCAAGGCGCTGGAAGCGCTGAGCGTGAACCTCGAGTTCTGCAAGAACAATACCGCCGACATTGTTCATTGTCATACCTGGTACACCAATCTCGGCGCGTTCTTCGCCAAGCTCCTGTTCAAAGTGCCCTTTGTGCTGACCACCCATTCGCTGGAGCCGCACCGGCCGTGGAAGCGCGAGCAGCTGGGCGGCGCCTACGACCTGAGCAGCTGGGTGGAGAAGACCGCCATCGAGGCCGCCGACGCCGTGATCGCGGTCTCGGCCGGGATGAAAAAGGACGTCATGGCCTGCTACAACGTCCCCGCCTCCAGGATACACGTGATCCACAACGGCATAGACCTGCAGGAATACCGCCCCAGTTCCTCCACCGCGGCGCTGCGCAAATGGGGCATAGACCCCGCCAGGCCTTATGTGCTTTTCGTCGGGCGCATCACCCGGCAGAAAGGGATAATCCACCTGGTGAACGCCATTCCCCGCATCGACCCCGAAGCGCAGGTCGTGCTCTGCGCCGGCGCGCCGGACACCAAAGAGATAGCCGCCGAGATGGCGGCCGGCGTGGCCAGGATACAGAAGACGCGCAAGAACGTGATCTGGATAGAAAAAATGCTGCCGAAGAGCGAGGTGATAGAGCTTTACAGCCACGCCGCGGCTTTCTGCTGCCCGTCCATCTACGAGCCTTTCGGCATAATCAACGTCGAGGCCATGGCCTGCGGCGCGCCGGTGGTGGCTTCGGCCGTGGGCGGCATCCTGGAGGTGGTGGTGCCGGAGAAGACCGGGCTGCTGGTGCCTTTCCAGGCGAAGAAGGACGGCACTTACGAGCCGCGCGACCCGGAAAAATTCTCGCGCGACCTGGCGGCCGCGCTTAACCGGGTGCTGCGCAGCCCGGCGCTGCGGAAAAAATTCGCGGACGCGGGCCGCCGCCGGGCCGAAACGCAGTTCAGCTGGGCCGGCGTGGCCAAAAAGACCCACGCCCTGTACCGGAGCCTGGTTAAATAATCATGCGAAAAAAGGCCGCGGAAGAACTTTCTGACGATCGTAATTCTCCCGTCGGCCTTCCGTCCGGCCTCGGCGCGCGCTACCTGGGGCGGGGCCGCTGCGAATTCCTGGTGTGGGCGCCCTCCTCCGGGCGGGTAGAGCTGCGCATAACCTCGCCGCGGCCTCAGCTGAGGCCGCTGACAACGGACGGCTCAGGCTATCATTGGACCACCCTGGAGGACGCGCGGCCGGGGACAGAATATTTCTACCGTCTTGACGGCGGCCCGGAAAGGCCTGACCCGGCTTCCCGGGCCCAGCCGCGCGGCGTCCACGGCCCGTCCGCGGTAGCGGACCCTGCCTATAAATGGAAGGATGGGAACTGGAAAGGCCTGCCCCTGGAACGCTTCGTGATCTATGAACTGCATGCGGGGACGTTTTCCGGAGAGGGCACTTTTGCCGGCGTAATCCCCCGGCTGGACGCGCTGAAAGACCTCGGAGCGACGGCGGTGGCCCTTATGCCGGTGGCGCAGTTCCCCGGCGCGCGCAACTGGGGCTACGACGGGGTCTATCCCTTCGCCGCGCAGGGGTCCTACGGCGGAGCGCGGGGCCTGAAGCGCCTGGTGGAGGCCTGCCACCTGCGCGGCCTCGCCGTCATGCTCGACGTGGTTTACAATCACCTCGGGCCGGAAGGCAACTACCTGCGGGATTTCGGGCCCTATTTCACTTCGGACTATAAGACCCCGTGGGGCCAGGCGCTCAACTTCGACGGCGCGGGTTCGGACGGGGTGCGCCGTTTCTTCATCGAAAGCGCCGTCCGCTGGCTGGGCGAATTCCATATAGACGCGCTGCGCCTGGACGCGGTGCACGCCATACGCGACTTTTCCGCCGTGCCCTTCGTAGAGGAGTTGGCGGCCGCCGCGCACGGGCTCGGCCGCGCCCGGGGCCGCCGCATACAGATAATAGCGGAGAGCTCCCTGAACGACCCGCGCGTGATCCGGCCGCCGGCAGCGGGCGGCTGGGGCTGCGACGCGCAGTACTGCAAGGATTTTCATCATTCTCTGCACACAGCGCTGACCGGCGAACGCACGGGGAAGTACCGCGATTATGCGGGGCTCCGGGACCTGGCCCGGTCCTACCGCGACGCTTTCGTTTATTCGGGCCAATATTCGGCTTGCCGCGGGCGGCGCCACGGCCGAAGCGCGGACGGCCATTCGGGAGCGCAGTTCCTGGTTTTCGCGCAGGACCACGACGAGGCGGGCAACCGCCCCGGCGGCGAGCGGCTGGCCGCCCTCGCGGACCCGGAGGCGCTGAAGCTTGCGGCCGGCGCGGTGGCCCTGTCGCCCTTCGTTCCGCTGCTGTTCATGGGCGAGGAGTACGGGGAAGAGGCGCCGTTCCTTTATTTTACCGATCATTCCGACAAGGAACTGGCCGCAGCGGTGCGCCTGGGCCGGCGCAAGGCGTTCGTCGCGGCCGCGGGGAGCGGGAAGCTTCCCGATCCCAACAAGGAAGCCGCTTTCCTGCGCTCCCGGCTGGACTGGGGGCTGCGCCTTAAGGGGAACCACGCCGTTCTCCGGAGTTTCTACCGCCGCCTTTACGCTTTGCGCAGGGAGCAGCCCGCGCTGGCCGGTCTCGACCGGGAAAATACCGGCGTCGACCTCCGGGAGGAGGCGGGAATACTGGCAGTGTTCCGCCGCGCGGGGGCGGAGGAAGCGTTCTTCGTTCTGAATTTCGCGAAAAAGCCGGGCAGGCTGAAGCTGGAACTGCCCGGCGGGAGCTGGACCAAGCTCCTGGACTCGGCCGTGCCGCAGTGGGGGGGGCCCGGCAGCCCGGCCCCGGAGCGCCTGGCCGGCGGCCCGGCGGAGTTTTCCCTGGCGCCGCGCTGCGTAGTGCTGTACGGTAAGGGAACGGACGGGGCTGTTTCAGGGATTTAACTGTATTTACTGTCGCGAAGTTATTTAGAATCTAATTGGAACCGGAATTAATTTATCGGAGGCCTTATGCCCAGGAAAACTGAAAAGATCATAGAGCGCGCCGCGGCGCCGGAAAAGACCGAGTCCCGGGCCGTCGAGCGGGTAGTCATAGAGAAAGTCCGCCCGGAAATAGACGGCGGCCGTTTCCCCGTAAAGCGCGTCACCGGCGAGAGCGTCTGCGTCGAGGCCGATATCTTCGCCGACGGTCACGACGAACTGGTAGCCTTCATGCTTTACCGGCGCGAAGGCGATCCCGACTGGACGCGCGTCTCCATGCGGCCCGCGGGCAATGACCGCTGGAAAGCCGAGTTCACCATCACCGCTCCGGGGCGCTACCTTTATACTGTGGAGGCCCGCATAGATCCTTTTCTGACCTGGCTGCGCGACCTGAAGAAACGGCTGGAGGCCGGGCAGAACCTGCGGGTGGAATTCGCGGTGGGGTCCGGGCTTATCTCGGCCGCGGCCGAGCGCGCCGCGGGTACGCCCGACGCCAGGCGGCTTAAGGAGCTGGCGCGGGACATCGGGGCCGGCGGCGAGCAGCGCGAAAAAGCGGCCAGGCTGTCCGACCCCGAACTGGCCGGGCTGTTCTCCCGCTGGGGCGACGAGACCGGGCTTGTCAGGCACGGGCGGGAGCTCGAGGTGACGGCAGACCGCGTCAAGGCGCGCTTCAGCACCTGGTACGAGATCTTCCCGCGCTCGACTTCCCCCAAGCCGGGCAAACACGGCACGTTCAAAGACCTTACCGCGCGCCTGCCCTACATAGCGGAAATGGGTTTCGACGTGCTCTACCTGCCGCCCATACACCCGGTGGGTATCACCAACCGCAAAGGGCGGAACAATACTCTTACGGCGAAACCGGGCGACCCCGGCAGCCCGTGGGCCATCGGTGACAAGACAGGCGGCCACAAGGCCGTCAACCCGGAGCTGGGTACGCTGGAAGATTTCAAGAAGCTAGTTGCGGCGGCCGGAGAGCACGGCCTGGAGATAGCGCTGGACATCGCCCTGCAGTGCTCGCCCGATCACCCCTGGCTGAAAGAGCACCCGGAATGGTTCCAGAAGCGCCCGGACGGGAGCCTGCGCTGCGCCGAGAACCCGCCGAAGAAATACGAGGACATTTATCCGCTGGATTTCGCCTGCCGCGACTGGAAGCCCCTGTGGGACGAGGTGCTGAGCGTTTTTGAGTTCTGGATGGCGCAGGGCGTGCGCATCTTCCGCGTGGATAATCCGCACACCAAGCCGTTCGCGATGTGGGAATGGGTCATAGGCGAACTAAAGCGCGACAACCCGGACCTGATCTTCCTCGCCGAGGCTTTTACCAGGCCCCGGGTTATGTACCGTCTGGCTAAGGCCGGCTTTACGCAGTCCTATAATTATTTCCCCTGGCGGAACTCCAAGTGGGAGCTCGAGACTTATTTCACCGAGCTGGCGAAGACGGAACCGAAGGAATTCCTGCGGCCTAATCTCTGGCCGAACACTCCGGACATTCTTACGGAATACCTGCAGTTCGGCGGGCGGCCCGCTTTCATGGTGCGCCAGGTGCTGGCGGCCACGCTGGGCGCGAGCTATGGCATCTACGGGCCGGCTTTCGAGCTGTGCGACCGCGAGCCGCATTCGCCCGGCCACGAGGAGTACAAAGATTCGGAAAAATACGAGCTGAAGAACTGGCCGCTCGACCGCAAGGACAGCCTGAAGGACCAGATCGCGCGCGTCAACCGCATCCGCCGGGAGAACCCGGCCCTGCAGAGCGACGAGAACCTGCGTTTCTACCCTACCACCAACGAGCAGCTGATCTGCTACTCCAAGCACGACGGCGACAACCTGGTGATGGTGGTGGTGAACCTCGACCCCGACCACAGGCAGTCGGGCCTGGTGGAACTGCCGCTGCATGAGCTGGGGCTGGCGGCCGACAAACCGTACCAGATGCACGACCTGCTCTCCGACAGGCATTTCCTGTGGCGGGGCCCGAAGAATTACGTGGAGCTGGACCCGCACAAGCTGCCGGCGCACATCTTCCGCCTGCGCCGCTACGTGCGTACCGAGCGCGACTTCGATTACTTCCTATAACGCTGAAGCCGCGGCGCCAGGTTGAGATAGCGAAGCCGCCCAGGAACGGGTTTCGCGCCAACAAAACCCCGGCGTCCGTCCGTATGGACGCCGGGGAGTTTTTTTCGGACAGTTCCGCAATTTTTACCCGCTGATGTCGCTGAACATTCCCTCGGCGGCGACCAGCTCCTTAATGGAGCCCACCGAGAGAGCGGCCATCTTCGCGGTTACCGGCAACGTGATAAAGATACGGGATTTCTGACCGCCCGCTTTTCGCGCGCGGCGTTAGTTGGTGTATAATATACTGCAGAGTTAAGGGCAGGAGGTTCAATGAAAAGAGCGATATTCACTTTGGTTCTAACGGCGCTGGCATTCCCGGCGTATTCCGCTGATTTCTCCCTGGAGAAGGTAAAGGCCGGTGACATTACCGTGCAAGCCGCCGATGTTCCGGTTCCCGCGCAGTGTAAAGCCGACCCGCAGCCGCCGCAGGACCTGGTCTACAAGTTCCAGCAGGTTTACAACCAGCTGTCCGCCATACGGAGCGGCCTGACCTGGGTGCGCAGCGACCTCAACAGGCTCGAGACCCGCGCTCACCAGATGATACAATAACATGCGGCGCGCCGCGGCCGACGCGCATAACCTGCTCGCCCTCGCGCAGAAATATGCCGAGCTTAATAATACCGCGCGCAACATGGACCAGGCCGCCCGCGAGATACTGAATTATACCTGGCCCGCCATCGAGGACGCGGCGGGGAATCTGGAAGGAACGGTGCGCTCCGGCCAGCCGCAGGTGATAGGCTACAACTCGCAGTGGGTGGCCATGGATATCTCGCGCTACAGCCGCCAGTTGAGCGACCAGGCCCGCAGCGCGTATGGCGATACGCAGAAACTTGTAACGCTGACCCGGCCCTGAACCGGGCCGAGAAATTAAAAAGGGCCGCTGCAAGCGGCCCTTTTTTACGTCTTGGGATACTTACGGCAAGTCCATGCGCCTGCACGGTCTGTCCGGACTGAAATATTTCTTTGCCGGGGGGTGACCGGGAGACCGGTCGTTTCAGCCACAGGTCCTGATGCGGCACCTGCTCAAGTATTGTATTATAGTCTTTAGGAACTCAAAAGCAGGGGGGCCGGCCATATGGTTTCAAAATTTTTCTTTTTCCTGCTCATCTCTTTATTTTCCGTATGTCAGCCGCACCTGTCCGCCATGGACAAGACGGACGCCGAGTTCCTGAACCTGGTGGAGAGCCAGTCTTTCCAATATTTCGTAAAAGCAGTCAACCCCGCCAACGGTCTGGTGCTGGACAAAGCCTCCAATTCAAGATCCCCGGACTTTACATATGCTCCGGCGTCTATATCCGCGGTGGGCTTCGGCCTCGCCGCGCTTGCCGCGGGCGCGGAACGCGGCTGGATAAGCAAAGACGCGGCTGAGGCGCAGGTAAAGACCACGCTTAGGTTTTTCAGCGAGAAAATGGAGTCTGAACACGGTTTCTTCTATCACTTCGTGGATATGGGAACCGGCAAGCGCGTCTGGGATTGCGAGCTTTCTTCCATAGACACGGCTTTGTTCCTGGCCGGCGCGCTGACCGCTGCCCAGTATTTTGAAAGCCCGGAGATAAAAGACCTGGCTAAAAAACTTTACGAACGGGCAGACTGGAAATGGATGGCCAACGGCACGCCGTTCCTGACCATGGGCTGGAAGCCGGGAAAGACCTTTCTCCCTTCCGTCTGGAGCGATTATAACGAGAGCATGGTAATGTACATACTGGCTATGGGCTCTCCCACCTATCCCCTGATCGCGGAAAGCTGGGAAGCCATAAAAAGGCCGCGGGGCAAGTACAAGGGTCACGAGCTCATCATCAGCCCGCCGCTGTTCACGCACCAGTTTTCCCACGCCTTTATAGACTTCCGCAACAAGCGGGACGGTTTCGCCGATTATTTCGAGAACTCCGTGCAGGCCACCCTCGCCAACCGGCAGTTCTGCATAGACAGCTCCGCGTCCTTTAAGACTTACGGCGAGAACTCCTGGGGCCTTACCGCCAGCATCGGCCCCGACGGGTACAAAGCCTACGGGGCGCCTCCCGGCCCGGCGCTGCATGACGGCACCGTGGCGCCGTCCGCCGCCGCCGCCTCCATCGTTTTCACGCCCGAGTATTCCATAGCCGCAATGAGGAACTATTACGCCAGGTACCGCACGGACCTGTGGGGCAGGTACGGCTTCGCGGACTCCTTTAATATCGACCGGGACTTCTTCGCGCCCGACGCCTACGGCATAAACGTGGGGCCTACCGTCCTGATGATAGAGAACTACCGCAGCGGCCTGATCTGGCGGTTGTTCATGTCCCGGCCCGAGGTACAGAAAGGTATGAAGGCCGCGGGTTTCGGAAAAGCCTCGGCGCGCGCGCAGGAGCCTGCCGTGGAACTGGCCGCTTACTTCCTGCAAAAACGGCCTTTCGTGAACGTAGAGCGCGTAGCCGACGCCGCCAAGCCGGATGACCTCGCCCTTAACTCCGGGCTGTGGAAAAAAGCCGGCAAGTCCGTAGAACTGGACGCCGGCTACCTGCAGAGCGGCCTCAACCGCCAGCCGGGTTATAAAGTGACCGCGAAGATGCTGGCGAGCAGCCGGTATTTTTTTTTTAGATTCGAAGTGAAGGACAGCGAGCTGGTCTCCACCCATCCCGAGGAACGCATGTACGAGGACGATTCCATTGAAGTATATCTGGACTCCTCCGACAATAAGTTCGCCTGGGGCGGGGCCGACGATTACCAGATCATTCTCTCTCCGGCCGCCGGGGGGGTGCGCGTCCGCGAATTTTTCCACCCGGAAAGAACGGCCGGGGCCTGCCGCATAGCGGACTCCGCCGTCACCGCCGGGGGCTACGAGGCGGTGCTGGCGCTGGAAAGGCAGGTCTTCGGCCTCGGAGAAGGCCGGGTGGGCTTTTCGCTGGCGGCGCGCAACATTGACCGCAAGCTCGGTTCGGACGCCAAGTTCAACTGGTTCTTCCTGGAACCGGCCACCTACCTGGGCGAGCTGCAGATAATTAAAGGTGCATGATCTTAAAGAATAAGGTGTTTTACGCGGCGCTCGGCATACTCTTATGCCAGGGCAGCGTCACCGTATTTGCTGGTGAGCAGCTTAACGTCTGGGCCATAGGCGCGGAAGGCAAGCTTATACGCCAGGCGGCGGAAATTTTTGAGGCCCGGAACCCCGGCGTAAAAGTAGTAACGCAGGGCATACCGTGGACGGGGGCGCACGAAAAGCTGGTAACCGCGGTGGTGGGGAACATGGCGCCGGACATCAGCCAGATGGGCACCACCTGGATGCCGGAATTCAGGGCCATGAACGCCATCGAACCGCTGGACGGATTCATGGGATCTTCAGCGCTCGACACCGCGGACTTCTTCCCCGGCGCGCGCGATTCCAATTACTACCAGGACAAATGGTACGGACTGCCCTGGTACGTGGACACGCGGGTAATGTACTACCGCACGGACCTGGCCGCCAAAGCCGGCTATAAAAAATTACCTGCCGATTGGGAAAGCTTCTACAAATTCTCCAAAGCGCTGAAGGCTTCCAAGAACGGCGGTTACGCTTTCTCGCTGCCCACCAACGACTGGCAGATCTTCCTGATGTTCTACTGGCAGAACGGCGGCGAACTGCTTAAAGACTCGCCGCTTACCGCCGGCAAGTTCGAAGGCACCATAGGCTACCTCAAGCGGTTCTTCGACGAGGACCTTGCGCCGCTGGAAGGCGGCAACGACACGGACCAGCTTACGGCTATCGAGTCAGGAAACTATCCAGTTTTTATATCCGGCCCGTGGATGATCTCCCAGTTGCAGACCAACAAGCCGCTCTTGAACGGGCGCTGGGCCACCGCCCCGCTGCCGGCGGGGGAAAAGCGCGCCTCCTTCATGGGCGGCTGCAACCTGGTGCTGTTCAGGAGCTCGCCCAACAAAGCCCTTGCCTGGAAGTTCATGGAGTTCCTGGCCGGGCCGGAGATGCAGGCCCGATGGTACACCCTGTCCGGCGACCTGCCCGCCAGCCGCAAAGCCTGGCTGGCCCCGGCCCTCGCCAAGAACCCGCAGCTGGCCTCCTTCAGGGTAGAGCTGGATACTGCCAAAGCGCCGCCCCAGGTGGCGGAGTGGGAGAACATAGCCGGCAATATCAACGACGCCGTGGAAGAAGCGGTTTTCGGCAGGGTCACTCCGCAGGCCGCCCGTGAAAAACTCTCAGCCCGCATAGAAAAGATCCTCGCCAAGTCCGAACGGCAGCAGAGCGTGGCGTTCAAAATAGGCCTGGCGCTGTTCCTCTTCCTGCTCCCGGTCTGCGCCGTGCTCCTCCATCTCAGGAAAGGCCCCCGCGCCGCTCCCGGCGGCAAGTTCCAGCCCATAGCCCTCCTGTTCCTGCTGCCGGCGGTGCTGATCCTGGCCGTCTTCCTTTTTATCCCCATCATCGCCTCGTTCATCGCCAGCATGACCAACTGGAACATGTACGGCGTCAACGACTGGAGCAAGGTGGTTTTCGTAGGCCTGGAGAATTACTCCGGCCTGCTGCGGGACCCGGTCTTCCTGGCCGGCCTGCGCAATACCCTGGTGTTCGCTTTTATCGGCGTGCCGGTAAGCGTTACGCTTTCCCTCGCCATGGCGCTGGCGCTGAACGCGCAGGTGCTGCGGGCCAAGGCTTTCTTCCGGGTGGCTTACTTTATCCCTGTTATCACCACCATGGTGGCCGTGGCCATGATCTGGCGGTGGCTGTACAACCCGGAGTTCGGCCTGTTCAACCTGGCGCTCAGCTATGTCGGCCTGCCCGGGCAGAACTGGCTGTCCAACCAATGGCTGGCGCTGCCGTCGCTGATCCTGATGGCGGTGTGGAAGGGCTTCGGCTACAACACCATCATCTTCGTGGCCGCGCTGCAGTCCATCCCCGATTCGCTCTACGAATCCATAGCGCTCGACGGGGCCAGCACCCGGCAGGAATTCTGGTACATCACGCTGCCCATGCTCAGGAACACCGCCTTCTTCGTGATCGTGATGACCACCATCGGCTACCTGCAGTTCTTCGCCGAGCCTTACATCATGACCGGCGGCGGCCCGCTGAACTCGACCATGTCCGTGGTGCTGTACATGTACCAGCAGGGCTTCAAGTTCTACAACCTGGGCTACGCCT
The DNA here is from genome assembly GCA_026388125.1 of Elusimicrobiota bacterium. GTDB lineage: Bacteria > Elusimicrobiota > Elusimicrobia > Elusimicrobiales > UBA9959 > UBA9959. The sequence continues at coordinate 6,286 of JAPLKJ010000267.1, read as the reverse complement.
CGGCCATGGCCTACATCCTGTTCGGGCTGATCTTCGCTTTCACCGCCGTGCAGTTCAGGGTCCAGAAAAAGATGGAGGGGAACTTCTGATGGCCGCCGTCCGGCATTCGCCCGCCTATAAGTTCGTTTTCTACGCCTTCATGCTGGTGTCCGTAGTCATCACACTTTTTCCGTTCGTCTGGATGCTGTCCACGTCGTTCAAGAGCCCTGGCGAGATCTTCACCAAGACCCCGACCATCCTGCCGCAGCTCTGGACGCTGGACGGCTACAGGAACCTTTTCGCCGCGGTCAACATGTGGCTGCACTTCTTCAACAGCGTGATCTACGCGGTAAGCATCACGGTCCTGTCCGTGCTGTTCAACGCCATGGCCGCTTACGCCTTCGCCAAGCTGAAATTCCCCGGCCGGGAAAAGCTGTTCGCCCTGCTGCTGGTCACCATGATGGTGCCGGGCCAGGTCACCATGCTGCCGGTGTTCCTTATCCTTAAATCCATGGGCCTGCTCAATTCTTACGCCGGGCTGGTGCTGCCGGGCACGGCCGCGGTGTTCGCCATCTTCATGATCCGCCAGTTCATGACGGAGATCCCGGAAGAGATCCTGGAAGCGGCCCGCATCGACGGCTTCTCGGAGTTCGCCATCTTCTGGCGCATCATGCTGCCGCTGTGCCGGCCCATCATCGCCACCCTTACCGTGTTCAGCTTTATCGGCGCGTGGAACGATTTCCTCTGGCCGCTCATCATCATGCTGCGCGAGGACAAGTACACCCTGCCCGTGGCCCTGGCCGGCCTGAACGGCCAGTACAACACCGACTGGGGCCTGCTGATGGCGGGCGCCGTGGTGGTGGTGCTGCCCGCGGTGATCATTTTCCTGATGGCCCAGAAACATTACATAAAAGGCATAGCAGCCGGCGCGGTCAAAGGTTAAACGATGCTTAAGAACAAATACGGTCACTTTTCCGACGGCGGCGCTTCCTACACGGTCACCGACTGGCGCACCCCCAGGCCCTGGATAAACGTCATCTCCAACGGCCAGTGGGGCGTAACTATCTCCCAGGCGGGCGGCGGCTACTCGTGGCTAGAGCATTCCATGCTCAACCGCATAACCCGCTGGCAGCAGGACACCGTGGGCGACCATTGCGGCAAGTTCCTGCTGCTGCGCGACAACGATACCGGCCAGTCCTGGTCCATCACCCCGCAGCCGCTCAAACCCGCTTTCGAAAAATACAGCTGCGTGCACGGCATGGGCTATACCGTCTTCAACACGCAGGCCAACGGCTTCGAGGCCGAGTGGACCATCTTCGTGCCGCAGGGCATGAAGTGCGAAGTCTGGACACTGAAGCTGAAGAACGTATCAGGAAAAAAGCGGAATATTTCGCTGGTGAGCTACCTGGAACTGCTGCTGGGCTTTTTTCCCGACTGGCACCGGGAATTCCATAACCTTTTCGTAAAGACCAAATTCGACAAGAAGACCAACTCCATCCTGGCCGATTCCCACCTGTGGACCGCGCCGCTGCCCGGCGACGCCGGCTGGAACAAAGGCTGGCCTTTCACCGCCGTTTTCGCCGCCAGCGCCGCGCCCTCGTCCTACACCTGCGACAAGGAAGAGATCTTCGGCGCTTACAACTCCTGGCACGACGCGCGCTTCCTTAAGGAAGGCGGCGCCCTGTCCGGCCGGACAGGCATGGGCTTCGAACCCGTAGTCTCCATGAAGTTCGACTTCGAGCTTGCCGACGGGGAAACTAAGGACATCAACTTCATACTGGGCGCGCTCAAGCATGAAACCTTTGCCAAGGATTACCCGGCTTACATCAAGGCTCTCAGGAAACCGCAGGCGCTGCTGAAAGAGACAAAGGAATACTGGCTCGAGATCTGCAACCGGTTCATCGTCAAAACCCCCGAGCCCGCCGTGGACGCCCTGATAAATTACTGGCTTAAATACCAGACCATCTCCTGCCGCCTGCTGGGCCGGACCGCTTATTACCAGTGCGGCGGCGCCTTCGGCTTCCGCGACCAGCTGCAGGACAGCCAGCTCTGGCTGGCGCTGGACCCCGCCAGGACCAAGGCCCAGATCAAAGAGCATGCCACCCACCAGAAGAAAGACGGCACCGTGCAGCATTGGTGGCACCCCATCTCCGAAGAAGGCCGCTTCACGGACATCTCCGACGACCTGCTGTGGCTGCCTTTCGTCGTGGCCGGCTATATAAGCGAAACGGACGACTTCGGCATCCTTAAGGAGAAAGCCGCGTACTTCGACGGCGGCTCCGGCACCGTCTACGAGCATTGCGTGGCCTCCATCGAGCGCGTGCTCAAGCGCCTCAGCCCGCGCGGCCTTACGCTGATGGGCGAGGGGGACTGGAACGACGGCTTGAACGGCGTGGGCGTAAAGTGGAAAGGCGAATCCGTCTGGCTGGCCCAGTTCTTCGTCGTAGTGCTTAATTCCTTCACGGAACTGTGCGCCAGGCAGGACAAGAACAACAAACGGGCAGCGCGCTATAAGCTGGCGGCGCAGAATTTAAAGAAAGCCCTGATGAAGCACGCTTTCAAGGACGACAGGTTCATGCTGGCCACCAAGGACAGCGGCGAGATCCTGGGCGTGGAAGCCTGCAAACAGGGCAAGTTCCACCTTAACCCCCAGACCTGGGCTGTGATCAGCGGCCTGGTGGATGGCGTTCAGGCCAAAAAGCTGATGGCCATGACCGAACGGCGGCTTTACCGGGATTACGGCGTGCTGCTGTTCACCCCGGCCTACTCGGTGGTGGACAAGAACATAGGCTACCTCACCCGCTACGCGCCCGGCATCCGCGAGAACGGCGGCGTTTACACCCACGCGGCCACCTGGGCCATCTGGGCGCAGGCGCTGGCCGGCAATACCGAAAAAGTTTACGAGACCGTGGCGCGGCTCTGCCCGCCGCTGCTGTCGATGAAAGACGCGGACAAATACAAGGGCGAGCCTTACGTGACCCCCGGCAATATAGAGGGCCCCGAATCCATCCACGAGGGCAAAGGCGCGTGGACGTGGTACAGCGGCTCCTCGGCCTGGCTGTTCAAGTGCGTGACCGAGCGCCTGCTGGGCGTGCGCGTGGAGCACGGCAAACTGATCGTGGACCCCAGGCTGCCGGCGCAGTGGGACGGCTTCACCATGGAGCGGCTGGTGCGCGGCAAACGTACCCGTATAACCGTGGGCAAACCCGTCGGCGTCGTGACCGAGAACTACAAAATTAAAACGGAGACCCTGTGAGAACTTTGACCACGCCGGAAATGCGCGGCGGCAACTTCATCCTGAACGGCAAGCCGACCTTTATCTACTCCGGCGAGTTCCATTACTTCAGGTGCGACCCCAAAGACTGGGCGGACCGCCTGGCTAAAGCCAAAGAGGCCGGCCTTAACGCCGTGGCCTCCTATATCCCCTGGCGCTGGCACGAGGTGAAAGAAGGTGTTTTCGACTTTACCGGGCGTACGCATCCGCGCAGGAACCTGTTGGAATTCATGCGCCTGGTGCAAGCCAGCGGCCTTTTCTTCATCCCGCGCATAGGCCCGGTGTCCAACGGCGAGATGATGAACGAAGGCCTGCCCGACTGGCTGTCCGAAAAATACCCGGAGGCCTTCCTGGCCGCCAACGAGGGGAAGACCATCCATCACCAGTCCCCGCCCGCCTATAACAACCCCAAATTCCTGGCCAAGGTGCAGGCCTGGTACGAAAAGCTGGTGCCCCTGCTTACCGCGGCCCAGCACCCCGCCGGCAATATTCCTTTCTTCCAGCTCTGCAACGAGATCGGCATGATCAACTGGCTGGGCAAGATCGGCGACTACGCGCCCTATTCCGACCGCATGTACCGCGACTTCCTTAAAAAAAGATACTCGAGCGTTCAAAAGCTGAACTCGGCTTATAAAACCTCCTACAAAGGGACTGAGAACCTCCGCTGCCTGCTGGACTGGGGGGACTACTACAAGGAATACTACGCCGTTTACTTCGGCAAGCTCCACGCCATGGCCAGGAAGCTGGGCGTGCGCACGCCCGTGCTGGCAAACATCCCGCAGTTCTACGACTACGACCTGCGCGGCCGCGGCATCTACTCGCCCACCACCACTATAAAGTTCGGCAAGTTCGCCGAGAAAGTCCCCGGCGTAATTTACGGGGGCGCCTACCAGATGCGCCGCCTGGACTACGAGAACTACCACGACAGCGCCATCACCACCGCCGTGCTCAGGAGCATAACGCCCGAGGGCTCCCCCGTAGTCTGCGCGGAGCTGCAGACCGGCGTCCTGAGCGACAAGCCTAGGCTTTACCCCGCCGACGTGGAACTCAACCTTAAGACCACCTTCATGAGCGGCGTGAACGGCCTTAACTGCTACATGTTCGCCGGCGGCACCAACGAGGGCAACGTGGGCCAGTTCGGCCTTTACCACGAGTGGCAGGCCCCGGTGGCCTCCGGCGGCGAGCTGCGCAGCCATTACAAGAGCCTTAAAAGTTTCGGCGCCTTCGTGAACGGCATCTGCGCGGGCGCGGCGGCCATGCCGCCCGCGGCCGACCTGGACCTGGGCTTCTACGGCGAATACTACAATACCGAATACCTCGACGGCCCGATGGCGGACAGGATGTTCGCCGTGCGCAACGAATTCTTCTTCGACGGCCTGGCCCGCCAGGCCTACCTGGCAGGCTACCAGACCGGCCTCACCGATATCCAGAAGACCCCGGCCATAAAGGCCCCGGCGCTGGCCGTGTTCTCCTCCCAGTTCATGGACGCGGCTTCGCAGGGTAAGCTGTTCAACTACGTGAATAAGGGGGGCAAACTGCTGTTCTGCGGCGAGACCCTCCTCGTGGACAAGGGCTGGAAGCCGACCCCCGTCTTCCTGGACGCCCTCGGCCTGACGGCGGAAAAAGCCCATAAGGTCCGCACCATAGACTTCCTGGGCCGCGAAACCTATCTGCACAACCAGGATATCAACACCTTCGGCAATTTGCTGCCCGACGACAAAGTGATAGCCGTCTACAGGAACAAGCCCTGCGGCATAGTGCGCAAGGTGGGCAAAGGCACGCTGTGCCTGCTGGGCTTCCACTTCTCCGACAAGTTCGACTACTTCAAGCCGGCCTTCGACACCGTCTGCGCGGAACTGGGAGTGAAGAAGAGCGTGAGCACCGGCGGCTACGACCTGATCACCATGCTGCGCCGGGACAAAGAGTCCGGCTTCCTGCTGGTCGCCAACTTCCACGACGACGTGATGCCGGGCCGCATCACCGCGGACTTTAACGGCGACAGGATAGAGTTCCCGCTGCTGATGAGGAACAGGTCCGCCGTTATAGTGCCGCTGCATTACAAGTTAAAGACCGGCGCCCTGATCCGTTACGCCACCTGCGAGATAACCGCCATAGCCTACACGGACCGCGGCATGGAGCTGGCCTACAATACGGCTTCGGTTGAAACGGACCTGATAGACTTCGCCGGCCTGGCCATCTCCTCCGTTACGGCGGCGGGGGGTAAAGTTACCGCGAGCGCGCGGGACAAGGACATAACGATTAAAATGCGCCACAAGCCGGGCTGCACCGCCGGGAAACTGACTATCTACTATTGAGGGACCTTATATGGCTGAAGTAGAACTTAGCAATATCTCCAAGACCTTCGAAGGCGCCCCGCGCCCGGTGCTGCGGGACATCTCGTTCACGGTCAAGGACACGGAGTTCGTTTCGCTGCTGGGCCCTTCCGGCTGCGGCAAGACCACCCTGCTGCGGATAATAGCGGGTCTCGAGGACCAGACGTCCGGCAAAGTCGCCATAGGCGCGCGCGATATGAACCGGGTGGCTCCGCGCGACCGGGACATGGCCTTCGTGTTCCAGAACTACGCCCTGTACCCGCATTTCTCGGTAGAGGACAATATCTCGCTGGGCCTCCGGCTCAGGAAAGTGGATAAGGCGGAAATAGCGTCCCGCGTTAAGACCACCACCGAGATGCTCGGCCTCGAGGCTCTGCTGGAGCGCAAACCCCGCGCTTTGAGCGGCGGACAGCGGCAGCGCGTGGCGCTGGCCCGCGCCTTGGTGCGCAATCCCAAGGTTTTTCTGCTCGACGAGCCGCTCAGCAACCTGGACGCCAAGCTCAGGGACAAGACCCGCGGCGAGCTCAGGCTGCTGTTCAAGAAGGTCAAGGGCACGGTGATCTACGTCACGCACGACCAGATAGAAGCCATGACCATGACCGACAAGATAGTGATCCTGCAGGAAGGCAAGATCCAGCAGGTAGGCACGCCCAACGAGATCTACGAACACCCGGCCAACATCTTTGTGGCCACCTTTATC
>JAPLKJ010000026.1 GCA_026388125.1 Elusimicrobiota bacterium | reverse complement strand
CGAAGGCGCCCGGGCTATTTTATTCAGGAGAATTTTACTCCAGGACTTCCCTGCCCATGAAGATCTTCCAGAACGCCCAGTACAGCCAGGCCAGCACGCCCGACAGCGCGTAGATGGAGAAGAACAGGAACAGCGCGTCCTGCGGGTAGCGCACTATCATGGAAAGCACCGCGGTTATCAGCAGGATGCCCTTTATGGAATTGGGTTTGAGCATGTCGCCCTTGAACGCGGCGTACGGCGCGGAGGAGACCATCAGCAGCGCCAGCGCTATCATGATGAAGGGCACGATGCCGTACACGAACGGCATCCGGTCCATCACGATCTGTATGCCGCGCATGCTGCTCTCGCCCTCTATCATGCTGTAGGCCAGCACGAACGAGACGAGGATGCCGGCGGCGCCGGGAATGGGCAGCCCCTGGAAATAATCCTTCGAGCTGCCGCCGAAATGCGACTTCACGTTATAGCGGGCCAGGCGCAGCGCCCCGCACAGCACGTACAGGAAAGCCACCGGGTAGCCCCAGTAGCCGTAGTCCTTGAGCACGAACTTGTAGACCAGGTACGCCGGGGCGATGCCGAACGAGATCCAGTCCGACAGCGAATCTATCTCCACGCCGAAAGAGCTTTCGCCGTGCACCAGGCGCGCCACGCGGCCGTCCAGCATGTCCATCACGTAGGAGATGATCAGGAACCAGGACGCCCGCACGTACTCGCCTTCGGAGGCCGAGAGTATGGAAAAGAAGCCGAAGGCCATGTTGGCTATGGTGAAGATGGACGGCAGCACGATGGCGCCGGTCTTCTTCAGCTTGACCATGTCTATGCGTTTGGGCTTTACCTGTATCTCTTCGTTGTTTAAGGTCATAGTTTGATTTCCTGTTCGCGGCCTACCAAAGGCCCAGAATGGTCTCCGAGCCCGCCACCGCGTCTCCGGGCTTCACCAGTACTTTCGCCGACTCCGGCAGGTACACGGCCACCTGCGAGCCGAAATAGATCATGCCCACGCGCTCGCCTATCTTCACCTGCTGCCCCTCGGCCACGTAGCAGGCTATGCGGCGCGCTATCGAGCCGGTTATCTGCTCTATCTCCACGGCCCGGCCGTTCTCGCCTGTTATGCGGATGCGGTTGCGCTCGTTGTTGGCGGCCTCGGGCTTGTAGGCGATGGCGAACTTGCCCTTGGTGTATTTTATGCTCTCCACTTTGCCTTCCATCGGCGAGCGCTGCACGTGGACGTTGAGCACCGACAGGAAAATGCGCACGACGGTTATCCCGGGCGTGCCCTCGTTCTGTACGGTCATCACGGTGCCGTCGGCGGGGCAGGCTATCTGACCCGGCGCGAAAATGGTGTTCCGCTCGGGGTCGCGGAAAAAATAGGCGGAAAAAGCCGCGAAGAAAAGCCCGAGCAGCAGCAGCGGCATGCCCACCCACTTGCAGCAGGAAAGCAGCAGCCCGCCCACGACAGCGGCGGCCACGCCGCCCGAGATAAGTTTTATTCCGATAGGAGCAAATCCCATATCAGCCTCCAGAGTTAAATTACAGCAGATCCATAACTACAAAAACGTGCCCGGGGCGGGACTCGAACCCGCACGGAGGAGACCTCCAGCTGATTTTAAGTCAGCTCTGGCTACCAGTTACAGCACCCGGGCCCGCTCTTTACAGGTAATATTCTACTAATTTCTGACCGCAATATATTCCCGCAGGAACGCGGCGGACACCGGCGAACAGCCGGAATTCAGCGGCTTTCCTTGCGCAGCTCCGCGGAGGCCAGGGCCTGGAAAGTTTCGCAGGTGAGGGTCATCACGCCCTCGGCCCGGGCGCGGTCGCGCAGGCCGTTATCGGAAGTGACTATGACGGCGCGGACGCCCTGCTGCTGCATGAAGTAGCCGCGCTCCATGAGCAGTTCGTCGGCCGGCTCGGAGTCGCTGTAATAGATGGTGATCGAAGGCGCGGGCGGCCCGGCCCTGCGGCAGGGGCCGTCGAAGACCACGCGGAAGCTCGAGGCGCGCAGGGCCTCCGCCCGGGCCACAGCTTCCAGCCAGCGGATGAACTCCCCGTCCAGGCCGTCGCGCGCGGCGCCGCCGGCGCGGTCCCAGCCGCGCATGGAAAAATTGGAGCCGTCTATAAGGTAGACGGTGGGTTTGGCGGAAAGTCTTTTCATGGCGCCGGGCGGCTTACTTCGAGCACCCGTATTTTCCTGA
>JAPLKJ010000163.1 GCA_026388125.1 Elusimicrobiota bacterium | reverse complement strand
CAGTGGAAATTCGTCTACGGCTTCCTGCTGCTCTTCCTCGCCGGGGTGCTGCTGTTCGGCGTGGTGGATAAAGGCGCGCGGTCCTGGTACCGGTTCTCGTTCTTTTCGCTGCAGCCCTCCGAGTTCGCCCGCGTGGGAATAATCCTGGTGCTCGCCAATTTCCTGGACAAGCGCATCAACAGGATCCGGGAGCTCAAGACCGTGCTGGGCGCCTTCGCGCTGTGCCTGCCGGTCTTCTTCCTGCTGATCAAGCAGCCCGACTTCTCCGCGATCCTGATAACTTTCCCCGTCGTGATCCTGATGCTTTTTGCCTCCGGCGCCAGTTTCTTCCACCTGGCCATCATACTCGGCTACGCTTTTATTTCCGCGCTGTTCCCGGTGCTGTGGACCATGATCACGCTGAACCCGGAGCTGATGGACAGCGCGCTGATCGGCTACTTTTTCAACCTGTCCACCTCCGTCTGGGGGGCGGCGTCCTTCGTGGCCGGCGTCAGCGTGCTGGCCTGGCTGCTGTGGCAGCTTTCTGTGCGGCTGTACGCCAACGTGTCCGGGGTCTACTGCGCCGGCGCGGCGCTGGTTCTGATCTTCGGCTTTTTTTCCGGCGTGCTGGTGAAAGGTCAGATGAAGGAATACCAGCAGAAGCGGCTGGAGGTCTTCTTCTCGCCGGAATCCGACCCCCGCGGCGCCGGCTACAACCTGCTGCAGGCCCGCATCGCCATCGGCTCCGGCGGCATCTTCGGCCGCGGCGTTTTTTCCGGCACGCAGTCGCGCCTGGGCTTCGTGCCCGAGCGGCATACCGATTTCATCCTGGCCGTGGTGGGCGAGGAGATGGGGTTCCTGGGGATGACGCTGGTGGCTGTGCTGTACGCCGTGATAATGCGGCGGCTGATGCAGTGCGCGCGCCTGGCGCGGGACAGGTTCGGCTACCTGGTCAGCTGCGGCATCTTCGGCATGTTCCTGGTCTATTTCTGCATCAATTTCGGGATGATACTGGGGCTGGCGCCGGTGGCCGGCGTGCCGCTGCCGCTGCTTTCTTACGGCGGCTCCAACCTGGTGGCCACGCTGATGGCGCTGGGCATAGCGGAATCCATCTACGCGCGCAGATACGCGCTGGTATAAGAGATCAAGGATCAAGGATCGAGGATCGAGAATCGCGGAGCCGGAACAGGAATTTATGAATGAAGGACCGAAATCCAGGATAAGGCTGAAGTTCGCGCGCCTCAAGCCCGCCGAGAATTTCACGCACCTCGAGCAGATCAAGACCTTCAGGGGCAGGGCCGCGGCCTGCGGCCTTAAGTTCTGGCCCGCCAAGACCGGCGGCCCGTCCGCCCCGAAAATGGCTTTCGGCCCCGCCGTCTCGGTGGGCCACGAGAGCCTGTGCGAGTACGCCGACCTTTACCTGGAGGAGTTCGTGCGGGAGGAGGCGGCGTTCGAGAAGATACAGCCGCTGGACGACGCTAATTTCCGGCTGCTTTCCGCCCGCCGCATACCGGTGTTCTTCCCGTCCATAGAGGCGGCGGTCAACGCCGCGGAATATTTCCTGGAAGCCGGGTTCCCGGCCGGCTTCTCGCAGGCTTCTCTGGACGCTTTCATGGCGCTGAAAAGCCTGCCTTACGAAAAGGTAAAAGCGTCGGGCGAACGCAAGGCCATAGACGCCCGCACGCCGCTGCTGGCGGCGTCCTGGGACCCGGTCTCGAGCCTGCTCAAGCTCACGCTCAAGCTGGAGCCCGGAAAGACGATAAAACCGGAGACGGTAGCGGAGCTCATCGCCGGCGAGCGGCCGGCGTTCAGGCGGATAGTGAGGAAGGAACTTTACTGGATGGATTCGCAGGGCAAGCTGGAAGTGTTCTAAACCGCGGCGCAGCGGCGGAAGTTCCGCCGGGGCGCGTACGGACAGACAGGGAAAGGGAGTTTTTATATGGGCAACACACACAAGATCAAGAAAGAAATTTTCGCCAACACCTCGTTCGAGGAGACGCGCATAGGGATAGTGGAGGACGGGAAGCTGTCCGAACTGTTCTGGGAGCGCCGCAGCACCGGCAACATCGTGGGCAACATCTACAAGGCCAAGGTGGAGAACGTGCTGCCGGGCATCTCCAGCGCCTTCATGGACATCGGCCTGGACAAGAACGCCTATATCTATATCTCCGACGTGCTGGGCAACCAGAAGGACCCCATCGAGCGCCTGCTCAAGAAAGACCAGGAAGTGATGGTGCAGGTGACCAAGGCCGCCATCAGCACCAAGGGCATGAAGGTGACCATGGACGTGTCCCTGCCGGGCCGCTACCTGGTGCTGACCCCGTTCCAGGAATTCGTGGGGGTCTCCAAGAACATCGAGAACGCCGACGAGCGCGCCAGGCTCTCGGAGATCATCCGCAAGATCGCCGACCCAAGCACGCTGGGCACCAAGGGCTGCATCGTGCGCACCGAGGCCGAAGGGGCCACCAAGGAAGAGCTGGAGCGGGAGATAAAATACCTGCTGCGCATGTGGGATTCGGTCCAGGCGCGGTTCGACACCTCGCGCGCGCCCAGCCTGCTGCACAAGGATATGGACATGACGCTGCAGGTGGCCCGCGACATCCTTTCGGAAGAGACCGCCATCTACATGCTGGACAACAGGGACGATTTCCACAACGTGCAGGAGTTCGTGACGAAAATGTCGCCCAACCTCAGCGAGCGCGTGAAATTCTACGACGGCAAGACGCCTATCTTCAAGGCCTTCAATATAGAGAAGGAAATAGAGGAGCTGCGCAAGATAAAGGTGCCGCTCCCCAACGGCGGCAGCCTGATCATCCAGGAGGCGGAATCCCTGTGCGCCATCGACGTGAATACCGGCCGCTTCACGGGGTCGAAGTCCCAGGAAGAGACCGTTACCGCCACGAACCTAGAGGCAGCGCAGGAAGTGGCGCGCCAGCTGCGGCTGCGCAACATCGGCGGCATCATCGTCATAGACTTCATAGACATGAAAAAGGCGTCCAACCGCCATAAACTGGTGGAGGCGCTGGAGGCGGCCGTCAGCCGCGACCGCGCCAAGATCCGCATCCTGCCGGTGACGCGCCTGGGCCTGGTGGAGATGACGCGCGAGCGCAAGCGGGAGAGTACGTTCAGCCTGCTCACCGAGGAATGCCCGGAGTGCCACGGCGCCGGCCGCGTGCTTTCGAGCGAGAGCATCATCATAAAGATACAGCGCGAGATCCAGAACATCACCGCCGGCCGCCCGGGCGGCAACATGCGCGTAGCCATGCACCCCGTGCTGTGCGAGGCGCTGAAAAAGAAGCAGGGCCTGCTGGAGAAGAACGTCCACCGCAGCGTGAAGCTGGTGGGCGACCCGCAGCTCGCCTGGGAAGATTACAGGATAATACTAGAGTAAAGACAGGGGATCGAAGATCAGGGATAAAGAGTTTAAGGACAGAGGTGTTCAGTTATGTTCAAACGTGCATTGTCGGTATTGTTGATGACGGCGGCGCTGTGCGCGCCGGCGCTGGCTAAGGTGGCGGAGATCTCCTTCCTTAAGAACGGGGTTTACTCCGGCAAAGTGGCCACGTACAGCCTGAGCGGCGCGGTCTATCTGGACGCCTCCCAGGCGGCCAAGGCGATGGGCGGGAAGATCTACTGGTACCCGGTCTCGGGGAAACTGCTGCTGCAGATACGCGGCAACAAGGTGGTTTTCTTCATGAAGTCGGATTCCGTGCTGATCAACGACGAGAAGACCGCTTTCCCGAACCCGCTGATAGTCAGGGGCGGCAAGGCCTTCCTGGCGCTGGACTTCTTCATCTCCAGGTATTTCGGGCGCGCGTTCGGCTTCAGGCTGGATTACAACAAAGAGACCGGCTCGCTGTCGGCCCAGCGGGACATCAACATAACCTCGGTGAACTATTTCTCCTACCAGGATAAGACCCGGATAGTGATCTATATGGAGGAGCCGCTGGAATGGCAGTCCTCGCAGAAAGAGAACAACCTGGTGACGCTCACCATAGCCGGCGGCGTACTGTCGGGCGAAGAGAAGATATCCGTCGGCGACGGCGTGGTGCGCGGCTTCGACCTGGTGCAGGAGAACAAGATGGCGCGGCTGGTGATAAATCCCGACGCTAATTTCGGCAAGGTGGACGCTTTCAGGCTTTCCGACCCGGACCGGATAGTGATAGACGTGTCCAAGCGCGTGGCGGTGATCTCGCAGGCGGTGGGCGGCAGCGAACCCGAGGCCGACACGCCGGTCATCGCCCCGTCCGCCGGCGACTTCGGGCTGACGGCCGCCACCGCCGCGGCCGCTGCCGGCGCGGCCGCCCGTACGGCGCCGAACATCCCGGACAAGATGGTGCTGGAGCGGTCGGGCCGGAAGAAAATAGTCATAGACGCCGGGCACGGCGGCAAGGACGCGGGCGGCAAGAAGCTGTTCGGCCTTAAAGAAAAGGAAATGAACCTGCTGGTGGCCAAGGAGCTTTACGACCTGCTCAAGGGCGGGGAAATGTTCGACGTGCTGCTTACGCGCAGCAACGACGAGTTCGTGCCGCTGGCGGAGCGCTCGGGCATAGCGAACAGCTACAAGGCGGATATTTTCGTGTCTATACACGCGAACGCTTCGCGCGACCGCAAGGAAAAAGGCTTCGAAGTGTATTTCATGTCCGAGAAGGCCTCCGACCCGGGCGCGGCGGAAGTGGCGGACTATGAAAACTCCGTGCTGGGGCTGGAGGGGGAGGACGGGGCGTCCGACGCCGCGGCCATGCTGCTCCATTCCATGGCGCGCAACGAATACGTGAACGAAGGCAGCCGCCTGGCGGGGCTGGTGGCCGGTGAAATGGTCAAGAAGACGCCTTTCGCCGACCGCGGCGTGAAACAGGCGGCCTTTTACGTGCTGCGGGGCACTTATTCCCCGGGCATCCTGGTGGAAATGGGCTTTATGACCAATTCCATAGACCAGAAGAACCTTAACGATAAAAAGGTGCGCACCAAGATAGCCAACGCCATCTACAGGGGCATAACGAAGTACGCGGAAATGAAGCAGTGGAAATAAGAGCGGACAGATCATGAAAGGCAACGACAGGCCGATAGGCATTTTCGACTCGGGGCTGGGCGGGCTTACCGTGTACAAGGCGGTGCGCGAACTGCTGCCCGGGGAGAACGTTATTTATTTCGGCGATACGGCCCGCGTCCCCTACGGCACCAAGTCCCCGGAGGCGGTCATAAAGTTCTCCAAAGAGATCTCCAGATATCTTTTTGACAGGAACATAAAATTCCTGATAGTGGCCTGCAATACGGCGTCCTCCCTGGCGCTGGAAGCCATACGGCGGATCTCCCCCGTGCCGGTGATGGGCGTGATAGCGCCCGGCGTCGACGCGGCGCTGTCCATAGTTCCGCGCAAAGGGCGGATACTCGTAACAGGGACCGCGGCCACGGTAGCCAGCCGCGCGTATTCCAGGGCGCTGCGGGCCGCCCGCCCGGACGTCGGCGTTATTGAAAAGGCCTGCCCGCTGTTCGTGCCGCTGGTAGAGGAGGGCTGGTGCGCCAAGCCGCTGGCGGCCCTGGCGGCCAGGGAATATCTGGCCGGCTTTAAAAAGAAGAAACTGGACGCCGTGATACTGGGCTGCACGCATTACCCGCTGCTCAAGGCGACCATAGGCCGGGTCCTCGGCCCGCGCGTGCGGGTGGTGGATTCCGCCCACGCCGCCGCGCTGGCCCTGCGCTCCGCCCTTTCCTGCGGCTGCCTGCTCAATACGGGCCGCGCCGGGAAAGAGGCTTTCATGGTCAGCGACGCCCCGGAGCGGTTCTCGCAGCTGGCGTTGAGGCTGCTCAGGATAAAGACCGGGAAGGTGGAAGTTAAAAGGTTCTAGGCCGTAAAAATCACTGGAGGTATCTTACTAATGAGAACAATTATTTCCGTGTTTGTTCTTTCGGCGCTGGCGATAGCGCTGGGCGCCCAGGCGCAGGCTAAAAAGCCCGGCGCTCCGGCCTTCGGGAAAAACCCGGCCGCGATAATTACGGCCCAGGCCGCGGACGTAAAAAAAGCGAAAGCCGCCCCCGCGGCGCAGAAAAAGCAGGCGGATACGGAGCCTGAAGAGGGCACCGTGATGATAGATTCAAAAGCGGGCGCCGAGGAAACGGAGCGCTACGCCGGGCAGCCGGAGGGCGCTGACGCCGAGCGCGGGGCGGACGTTCCCGGCGGCCTGCCTTCCTCCTACGGCCAGTGCAAGGGCGTGATGAACGAAGGCGGGCGGACCATCCTGATCTTCGAAAGCCTCGATGACGGGGCTATCTATTTCGTGCAGGTCAACGTGGGCAAGAGCAGCGTTTCCTGGAAGCTGGTGGACCGCATCCTGCGCAGCGCGGATTAAAGTCCGCCGCGGTTTTTTGCTGGTGTCCGGTCCGCCGCTTAACGCGGCGGGCCGGCTTTTTTTCGCGTGAACGGTCCGGCGCGGCGCCGGCGGTACCGTGGGCGGCCGGCGCGGCATTTTTTGTATTATTTAACTGCGGGTTAATACTCCCGCCCGGCTTCAGGAGAAACAGCGAGGTGAGCTTATGTGCGGAGTTATAGGACTGCGGTGCGAGAGTGACAGGGCGGACCTGGGGCGGATCGCCTCGGCGCTGCTGCGGATGCTGGAATACCGCGGCTACGATTCCACCGGCGCGCTGATACAGGACGGCGCCGGCGGCATAATTTTAAGGAAGGACGTAGGCTCTCCTACGGTGATCACCAAAAAGCTGGGCATAGACAAGCTCGGCGGCAAGCTGTTCTGCGGACAGGTGCGCTGGGCCACGTTCGGCATGGTCACGAAGGAGAACGCCCAGCCGCACGACGTGCGCTGCCACACCCACCTTTACGGCGCGCACAACGGCAACATAACCAACTGCGACCAGCTCAAGGAATGGCTGACGGCCCGCGGCCACGACGTGAAGAGCGACAATGACGGCGAGATGCTGGTGCACGCGGTGGAGCATTTCTTCGCCATAGAACTGAAAAAGCTTAAAGATTCCGGGGACAGGCGCCAGCGATACGGCGCCCTGAAAGCCGCGATAATCGGGGCCTCGAAAATAATGACCGGTTCCTTCGCCGCCGTGGTGGCGGACCCCGTCACCGAGCTGATGGCCTGCATCAAGGCCGGCAGCAGCCTTTACATGGGCGAAGGCGCGCACGAAGGGAAGGGGCGCTTCATCATAGCCTCGTCGGACCTGGCCAGCGTCCTGTCGATGACCAAGATCCTGTACCCCATCAAAGAGGACGAGTTCGCGCTGTACACCGACAGCCAGGTCGATTTCTTCAACGTCAGGACCGGCGCCGCCATAAAGAAGGAGAAGATCTTCAGCCACCTTAAGATAGAGGAAACGGGGCTGAAAAAGCCTTTCCGCTATTTCATGGAGCAGGAGATCTGCAGCGAGACGGACGTAACGCAGAAGGCGGCGGATTATTTCGACAACAAGTCGCCCGCGCTGGCGGCGGCCGAAGCGGCCGCGGCCGGGAACCCGGCCGCGGCGAAGGAAATAAAAGCGGCAGTGCTGCGGCTCGCCTCCGTTACCGACCCCGTCAGGCTGAAAAAAGAAACGGCGGAGTTCCTGCGGTCGGCCGCCGCGGAGAAAATTTCGGCGTTCGCGAAAAAACGCGGGGCCGCGCTGCGGACGCGCTGTTTCGGCTCGGCCCTGGCCGGCACTTTCGAGGAGATGAGCGCCGGCTGCCCGCCGGCCGCACAGCCCGCGCTGAAGCTGGCGGACGCGCTGTTCCTGCTGGACGAGACGCGCGACATTACGGCGCGGGTGGGCAGGTTCACCGAAGCCGTGGCGGCCTGCCGCCGGAAAGGCGGCACGGTCTATTTCGTGGCCTGCGGCACGTCGTACAACGCCGCGCAGTGCGCCTCCGTTTTCTTCAATAATATAGCCGGCGCCAATATCTCGGCCTGCCTGCCGGGCGGGTTCCGGGCGCAGTGCCTGCGCGCCGTCAACGACGGGGATATCGTGATCGGCATCAGCCAGAGCGGCGAGACCAAGGACCTGATAGACATTTTTAACCAGCTCAGGGACGCCGGCAAGAAAGTGGTGCGGGTGAACATCGTCAACAACGTCAATTCCACGCTGGCGCTGGAGAAATCCGACATCTGCATCCCGCTGCATTGCGGCCCCGAGATAGCGGTGCCCGCCACGAAAAGCTTCATCAACCAGCTGCTGGTGCTCTATATCCTGGCCGTGCGGCTGGCCGAGCGGCTCGCCGGCGCCGGGCCCGGGCCCGCCCTCGAGAAGCACAGGCGCAATATCGGCCGCATTCCCGGGCTTATCGACGCCGCTATAAAGAGCACCAGGGCGGCGGTGAAAGGGGCGGGCGCCGACCTGTTCCTGGAGCCCAGCATGCACATCCTGGCCACCGGCATGCAGGGCGTGGCGCGGGAAGGGGCGCTGAAGGTGCGCGAGGTGGTGCTAAACCACACCGAGGGGTTCGAGGCGCCGGAGTTCAAGCACGGGCCCAATACCATCCTGGGCGTGAACACCATTTTCGGCATGGAGGGCGTGGGCGGCCTGGTGAATAAATTCGCCGAGTCGATAAAATACGCCATTGCCGAAAGGCCCGGGAAGAAACCGGACGGCGAGAGCCTGTACAATATCTTCCGCGCGGTGTCGGATTACGCTTTCTTCAATAAGAAGCCGGCGGGGCTTTCAAAGGAAGAGGCGGAGATCTTCGCGGGCATCTTCAAGAAACATAATTTCTTCGAAAGCATGTACACCAACTATCCGCTGGTGTTCGTGACCGGGCCCAACGCCCGCGACGTGAACCTGACCATCTCGCAGATCAACACGCATAAGATCCGCGGCGCGAACATCTACGTGCTGGCCGAGGAGAACGCCGCGCTGCGCGCCGCCGCCTCGAAAAGCGTGCCGTCGATGTATTCCAAGACCTACCGGTGGCGCTATATAACGCTGCCCAGGACCGGCGACGACCTGCTGGCGTTCTTCACGAGCTCCGTGGCGCTGCAGCTGCTGGCGCTGGACATGAGCGTGAGGAAAATGGAGTTCCTGGACCGGCTGGAGATACTGGACCACGGCGTGCATCCCGACTCGCCCAAGAACGTCAGCAAATCGATAACGGTGGATTGACCCGGCTGCCCGGGGAAGCAAAGCGTACGGCCCTCCGCGTCAGGCGGCGGGCCGTACGTTCTTGCGGTATATCTCTTTGACGCAGTCCAGGTAGGGCTGCTGTTTCTCGGGCGTGAATTTGGCGTAGACCAGCTCCACGGCGCGGCCCGCGCCGAACATAGCGTGGTCGATGGGGAACAGCGGCACGAACTCGGCCGGCAGGAACTCCTTCTTTATCTCCATGCGCAGGCCCCAGCCCGCGAGGAAAGTAAGGCAGTACACCCATTTCTGCGTGGCCTCGTTGTAGACCTTCAGAACCGGCCCCGGCGTTTTGGCGGTATGCGGCTTCATCTCCCAGGTGACGCCGGGGGTGTCGCCGGCCGCCGCCAGCACGCCGTTCCAGAACAGGCCGAAGGCCTTGGCCTGGGCGGGGTAGCGCACTTCTATATGGTGCAGGAATTTAACGAACTCGGCGCGGATCAGTCCGGGGTCGGGCGGCGCCTTGGGTTTTGCGCGCTCCTCCTCCTCGCGGCGTAGGCGGGCCGTCAGCGGCGCCAGCGTTTCGGTTTCGGGCCCGGTGGCCGGCGCCAGGTACTGCGCGCGGAAGGTCATGCGTTCGCCGGCCTGCGGCTGAATGGTAACGTTCTCGCCCGCCACCTTCACCACCACGCCCAGGGCGTTGTTTATGGTGTTGCGCACGGGCGCGTAGATCTCGAATCGCGGAGTTTCCATCCACAGATAATACTATTTTGGCGCAGGAATAAAAAAGCGCGGCTGACGGGCACCGGCGCGGCCTCTTTCAAGCCGCTGACGCGCTGGAGCCACGGCCGGTTGACAGCTAGCCGGGCGGCTCGTTCATAGCCGACATCGGCACCGTGGTCTTCGACCCGTCCGCCTCGCGCGTGTGGATACTAAAACAGTAGACTTGCGGTGAACAAGGCTTGTTATCGCAGGCCGGGAGCGGGGCTATCCCTTCGCATAAATAAATCCGGTGCGGTCCGTTTTATAGTTTCAGCGCCGCGAAAAATCCGAGACCGTTCCAGTAGATTTCCCGTATGTCGTTCAGGCCATCGTCCGGACTAGGAGTGTATTTCGGGAAATAGATGTATCTGCCGCCGAAAGAAAAATTACCGCCCTCGAACCCGGCGGACGCGTCAAGGGTCAGCCCGGTCCAGGAATGCTCCTCCAGGAAACCGTTCGTGTCGAACGCCGCCTTACCCAGGCCGAACCCGGCGCCGGCCCCTAAGATCAACGACGCGCCGGCGGATAGCGGGAACCTCTTGAGCCCTTCTAAAGTGAAGCGGGTGTAATAAACTTCCCTTTTAAAAATGTAGCCCGCTTTGGCCGGGATATGGGCGGGATCCTGCGCGTAGGTAATAGTCGTTCTGGGGCCCGCGTAAATCCCCAGGCCGGGGCCGAATTCGAAAGTTTCGCGCGCTTTTCTGCGGTATGCGAGCCTGATCCCGTAGCCAAAAGCCGCCTCGCTGGTCTTATAACTTCCTCCGAACGCGGCTTTATCCGCATCCGCTACGGAGTTGGCGGCATAGGAAATATTGGTCGGGAGCAGCGCGTCCGCGCCGAGGTAGAACGCGCCGTTCAGCTTGGACCGTTTTTCGGTCTCGGCGTTCTTCCAGGTCCGCTTGACCGTGGCGGATTCCGTGGTTATTATCCTGCCCGTCCGGGTTTCGACCAGGCGGGCGTTTATTTCGGTTTCTTCGCCGCTGATGTCGTTAAGGGTTCCCAGGACGATAATATCGGCCCCGGCTAATCTGCCGAGGCTCTTTGCGTTCGTCTCGTCCATGGCGCCCGAGGCCTGCAGGCGCATTTCGAGAAAAACTTTTTTCAGCAGGCCACGCTCTATAAGGGAAATGCCTTTTTGTCTGCCCAGGGCCGTGATAAGGCGCTCCTGGATGACTTCCGGGCCTTCGGAGCTTTTGCCGCCGGTGTAAGAAAAATCCGCCACCGCGAGCCTGGCGGCGGGGCGGTCCTTTATGGCGTTCGCAAGCTTATCCGCGAGCTTCTCGACCGGCCCGGCGGAAGCCCGCCCGCAGGCGGCAATGAATAGCAAAGCCGCGCAAGAGAGTCTATTCATTAACAAGGCCGTAACCGGTTCCTTTTTTGTGTGATCGCCATGCCCGGACTTTTGTAAAGGTATAAAATAACCGGTATAGTGTCAAACCCGGCCCGCCGCCGTCCGCCGCGGCGCGGGTTTTGGAAGATCAAAAAAATCCCTCCACGCCCTCCTGCTGCCGGGATTGTCGGGAAACAGGTTCCCCGATATCCCTGCGGCGGGTTAAATTTTAACGGATTGTGGTATAATTCCCCTTACCTGCATTAAGGCACGGGCGCCAGGGCGCCGTTAGGAGACTACAATGACGAAAAAATGGCTGATAGCGTTCCTTGCCGGAGTTTCACTGGCCGGCGCCGCTGTTGCGGCTGATAACAACGTTACTTTTGACCGCCAAGGCGATGTTAAGGCCCTGGTTTCCACGCTGGACGCGAGCGCTATAGCGGCCGGCTCCTTCCAGGAATCTCCGGAATACACTTTTACCGAGACGAAAAGCCCGGTGAACTATGCCAAGGGGTTCATTAAGAAGGACCTGCCCGCGGCCTTCTGGAAATCTTTCAAGGACATGAAGGTACAGGTCCCCAACACGCTCGACCTGCGCCCCAACCTTACCCAGGTGGAGAACCAGGGCGGCTGCGGCAGCTGTTGGGCGTTCAGCCTGACCGCCACGCACCGCGACGGGCATGCGCTGGGCGGCAAAGACCCGGGCCGCCTTTCGCAGGAATGGCTGGTGGACAATTCCACCGAGGCCGCCGGCTGCCAGGGAGGCTATTTCGACTCGGCCGGCGACTTCATGCCCCCGCGCGGCCAGCCGCTTTACAGCGCCTGCCCGTACAAGTCCGGCTCCGGAAAATGCCCGGCCGTTATGCCCTTTGCGGCGCACATTGACGGCTGGTTCATGCTGGGCGAGAAAGCCACCGGCCCTACCGTCAGGGACATAGAAGCTTATATGACCTCCACGGGCAAAGCCATCTCCATCGGCGTGGCGGCCTCGGCCGGCCGCTGGCAGAGCTACAGCGGCGGCATTTACAACGCCTGCAAGACCGGCGAGCTGGACCACATGATAAATATCGTGGGCTGGGACAACGAGGGCGCCGCGTTCGACGAGAACGGCAACCTGCCCC
>JAPLKJ010000057.1 GCA_026388125.1 Elusimicrobiota bacterium | reverse complement strand
CTTCGATGAAGCTCTCGCGCTGCATGCCGAGCTTAACACGGCCTTTGTTGCTGCAGTTCGAGGTACCGAAGGTCAGGCCGAACGTCTGGCTGCCGAACGTGCCGTTGGTGGTGGCGGCAAGTATCTGCGTCTGGTCGTTGCCCTGGAACGCCAGGCTTCCCAGCCCGCAGCCCGCGCTGCCGTAGCCGGCCGCCATGGCCCCGGCGCTGAAGCCGGCCACAAGCAGCCCGGCTATAAGTGTTTTTATTGATTTCATTTATCCTCCCGAATATTGGTCCCGTGACCGCATGCTGAACACTAATTCTGGCAATTATAGTTTCCCCGTGTCAATTTTTCTGACGCACGCCACCTCGGCCAGCCGCGCGCCGATGAATTTCTCGAGGAGGTCGCCGCCGCGTTCCGGCGGCAGCGCATGCGGGCGCGCGTCCTCCGCCGCGGGGTCCAGCAGCACCGGGGCCAGCTCGCCCGTCCAGGCCGCGCTGTGGACGCCGCCGCCCCAGCTCTCCCAGCCCAAACGGTACAGCCTGTTGGCCGAACTTATTTCGCGGCGCAGCTGGGAAAGGTTCTCGTACCCTTTCAGCCCCAGGTGCCTGGCCAGGTCGGAAAGCGTGCTCCAGTTCGGCTGCGGCGCGCCCTGCGGCCGCCAGCCCCGCGCCTGCTTCACTTTCCGGTCGAAGGAAGTGAAGCTGCCGGTATCCTCGGAGAACAGCGCCGCCGGGAAGACCACCGAGGCGGGATGCCGCGCGGACGGCACGGCCCATTCGCCGGCCGCCGCGAACGCGCCTCTAAGGTCCAGCCCTTCGAGCCCGGTGTCTCCCCAGGACAAAAGGGACTTTATGCCGCCGGCGAGCGCCAGCTCCATGATGCCGGGGCCGCCCAGGCCTTCCAGGGCCGGCAGCCGGCCGCCCCAGAGCTGTTCCAGCGTGGCGCGGGCGTCCATGTCGGAGACCGGCAGCTGGCCGGGCAGCCAGCGGCCGTCCAGACCCTGGTCTATAGCGCCCTGCGAATTGGAATGAGAGCGCAGCAGCAGCAGGCCCTCCGGCTTGCCGGCAAGTATCAGCAGGTCCGCCAGCGCGGCCAGTTCGCCGCCGGAAACCAGCGCGGGGTCGGTGATGACCAGCGGGCGCCGGGCCAGCAGCAGTTCCGCGCACACGCGGTCGCCCGCCGCGTCCGGCGCCGCGTCCGCGCCTTTTTGCGCGTCCAGCACGGCCGCCAGCTCCTTGAAGCCCTTCAGTTTGCGGTTCCCCGGTTTCAGCATGGCCGCGCGCAGCCAGCGGAGGTAAGTTCCGCCGGCGGCCGGCTGCAGGTACACCCTGGCGCCTTTTATGGCCGCCTCGCGCAGCGCGGCTGCGATGGAAGGATAAGCCGCTTCCAGGCCGGGCAGCGCGGCAACGATCAGGTCGGCTTCGGCGATGTCTTCCAGCGAAGCCGTGGAGGCGTTGAAGCACAGCGCGCGCGCGGCGGTATCCCGCCCGCCGTTCACGCCGGGGCCGCCGAGGTTGTTGGTGTTAAGCGCCAGGCGCCCTATTCTCTGCAGCAGGTACTGCGCCTCGTTGGACAGCCGCGGCGAGC
>JAPLKJ010000164.1 GCA_026388125.1 Elusimicrobiota bacterium | reverse complement strand
CCCGCCGCCGAAAAAATAAAAAGCAGCGGAAAGGTCCCGAAGGCCATCGGCAGCCTTTTCAAAAATCCTTTTAAATAAGCCCCCGGACTGTATGCGATGTTTTTCAAAAGCGGCGCGGTGCTCGTGGCCGGAGAATACAGGTCCCCTTTGCCCTCCTTTGCGTAAAGCTCGGCGGCAACTGACGGCAGGCAGGCCTGCGGCAGCCCTTTTCCTGCTGTGTAGATCAGGCCGCGCGCGGCATTGCGTTCCAGCGGGATGAACGCCCCGAATTGTTTCGCGTTGCGGGCCATCCAGGGAACAAGCAGCAAATATGAGACCAGGACGAGCGCCGGCAGCTTCTTTTTCAAAGCCCCGCCGCTGGATGGTCTTAAATAAAGCCAGCCGGCCAGCAGAAGCGGAAAAAGCGCCATCGGGGATTTGCAATTAATGGAGATGCCGGCCAGAACGAACACAATAAACCAGTCTTTCATTCCCCCCCCGCTCAGCCGCGGCGCGAACAACGGCAAGCACCAGCGCGGCTATAAGAAAACCGTAAAAGAACTCCACATTGAACGAAACGCTGTAAAACACCCCCAGGGGATGGAACGAATAAACTGCGGCCGCGGTCAGCGCCGCAGCGTGCGAACCGGTCAGGCTCCCGGCAGCCGCCCACACGAGCAGCGAGGCCAGCAGGAACAGGGCCAGTTGAGCAAAAAAAGCGGCGCGCATATCCTTCGCGGCTTCCCCGGCAAAAGGGTAAAGAAAGGCTGGATATAAGGGAGCGCGGTACGCGGTGGGCGTATACCTGGAACCCGGATAGGCAAAAACCCCGGTTTCGTTCAGGTTCACGGCCAGCGAATAATACCCGCTAACCTCGCGCCGGCTTTCGCCCTCGTAACGGCGAATACGAACAACGCAGCCGGCGATGAGAATAAGCGCCAGAAAGACGAACGCGGCGCGGCCGCTGAAAAGATATTTAGCTATGT
Source organism: Elusimicrobiota bacterium (assembly GCA_026388125.1). GTDB lineage: Bacteria > Elusimicrobiota > Elusimicrobia > Elusimicrobiales > UBA9959 > UBA9959. The sequence goes on along the minus strand of JAPLKJ010000164.1, from coordinate 8,733 downwards.
TAGCTGGCATTTTTCCGCCGGGGATATCTCAAAGAACATAATACAATACTAGCCGGCAGTTATACCGCGGCAAATCCGGAGCTCCGAAAGACCCCCGCAACATTTACGCCTTGCCGAACGGGAAGACCAGCTGCGGGCACGGGATATAAGGCAGGTTCCCGATATCTCCGGCCGCCGTAACGGCTTCCAGGCAGACTTCCCTGGCCGCGGCCGCGGTGCCGCCTGTGCAAAAAAAGCTCCGCTTTTTGTATTATAACGCTAGGGTCAGACAATGAACGAACTGTTTTACAAGAACTCGCTGCCGCATACCTTGCTCTCGGCGCTGGCCTGGCTGTACGTCTATTTCATCGCGCTCACCTCGAAGATCTCGGTTAAAGGCGACGGCACGCTGCCCGGCATCTACACCATCTGGCACCGGCAGGAAGTGCTGATGATCTACCTGCAGCGCGGCCGCAACCTGGTGGGCCTGGTCAGCAAAAGCAAGGACGGCGAATACATGGCCCGCATAATGCGGCGCTTCGGCTTTTCTTTCGTGCGCGGCTCAACCACTTCCGGCGGCTTCCTTTCCCTGCGCTCCCTTATCAAAGCTGCGCGCGGCGGCTTTTCCCTGGCCATCACGCCCGACGGTCCGCGCGGACCCGTTTTCAAGGTGCAGCCCGGCGCTATTTACCTGGCGCAGAAGGCAGGCATCCCCGTCATTCCCTGCGCCTGCGCCCTTTCAAAGAAAAAAGTGCTGCGCAGCTGGGACAGGTACCAGTTCCCGCTGCCCTTCGGCCGCATACAGACTATTTACGGCGCGCCGTTCTACATAGCCGAAACCGACGACATCCACGCCAAAGCCATAGAGCTTGAAGGCGTACTCAACGCCCTCACCGAAAAAGCTGAACGCCTGCTGGCGGAATAAATTAAAGGAAAGTTGAAATACTGCGGGGCGGCTTATCGCGCGCCGCCGCGGCCAAGAGCTAGTTGCAGCGCCCGGCTTTGGGCCTGCGCGCTTTCGGCCAGCCCTTTCAGGCGCGGATCGCCGCGGGCGGCCTCGGCAGCGGCCAGGCATAAGCCGAGCGCCTTTTCTTTTTTATTCTCCCGGGCCGCGATGACGCACAGGTCCAGCAGGGCTTCCGGGTTTTTCTGGTCTACCGCCAAAGCTTCCCGCAGTATCTTTTCCGCGGCCTTAAAGTCGCCGGCCAGCATTTTCTCCGCCGCCAGGTCGGACAATTTCTTGGACTCCCCCGCGTCCTCCGCCCAGAGCTGCCGCTGCCCGGGGTAAAGCGGGCCCGACAGAGGCACCTTCGGCCCCGCCAACCCGGTAACCCGCAGTTCCCTGAGCAGGCGCCCGGAGTTCTCTCCGGTGCGCGGGCGGCCGGTCAGCGCCGCCAGCTGCTTCAACTTTGCCGTAAGTTCTATCTCACGGCCCACGGCTGAAAGTATTTTATGCATCCGCTCCGGGGTCCAGAGCATTAGAGTTTCATAAACGTACCTATCCCAGAACCTCTCTTGATCGCGGCCAATAAGCTCCGCCAGTTCCCTGTCTTTGGCGTAGGGCGCGCCGCGCAGCATGTTATCATGCTTCTCGTACGCGGCCTGGGCCCGCGCGAAGGCCGCCATGGCCGCGGCCCGGTGGCCCAGCTCGAACTCGCGCAGCATAAGGGCGGTCAGGCAGCCGTGCCCGGCGGGAATTTCCACTCCGGCCGGCGCGTCCGAGGCCATCACGGACAACACGTAGCCGATGAATTTATCGTCGAATTTCGCGCTGTACCCGGCCAGGCAGCCGTAGAAGCCGGCATCGTCACCCTTCAGGAGCCGGCTCTTGCAGCTCAGAAGGCTGAACACCTTGTCTTCGGGGAAACGCGCCAGCGCGGCGGAAAAAGCGGCGGGGGAGCTGTTGCGCGCGGCCCTGTACGGATAAGCGGCTACCAGCGCCTCCACTGCCAGCACCAGCAGGAAGACCGCAGCGAACGCCAGGCCCGCGGCTTTTCCCGCCTGCAGTTCACGCCTGTCACCGCCGCCGCGCGCGGGCCAAAGGCTTCCCGTTATCAGCGGCGGCAGCAGGTAGGCCAGCGGATAAAAATACCGTTCCTCTATCGAAAGCAGGGAGTGTATCAGTATGAAATAGACCGGCAGGCAGAACAGCCGCGCCCTGTCGCGCCCCGCCGCAATGGCAACGATGAACAGCCCGAACAGCAGCGGCTGGAACAGGAAAATATGCCAGAGCCTTCTTGCAGCGGCTAACGCGGCGGACAGCGGGGCTTTCGCGGTTTCGCGCACATAGAAAACAAAAGCGCTGTCGTCTTTTTTCAAACCGGCCGCACGGCGGCAGTCTCCCTCCATGGTGTAGACGCTGCCCCGTGCGGCGGTTACCAGGTTGCAGGCCGCCCGGCTGTTGTCGAAAATAAAGAACTTCCCTGACAGGGAACGGTTCAGGAACCCCCAGGGCAGAAGCAGCACATAGGCCGCCGCCAGAAAAACCAGGGAATTACGGATAAAATGGGCCGGGCTGGCGCCGCTGAAAAGACCGCGGCAGAGCACCAGCGCCGGCGGGAACAGGAACAGCGGGGTGCGCACCAGCAGAGAGCTGCCTATCGAAAGCCCCGACAGAACGGCGTTCTTCAGCGTGCCGCGCCGGCGGTCCAGGAGCGTGAACAGCAGAACCAGCAAAAGAATGGCGGAATAAAACACCTGTTCGTTGTCGTGATTGCCTAAGACGGAGAAAGCAGCGGCCGCCGCCAGCGAGATCACGCCGGCCCAATAGCCGCGCAGCAGATACCCGGCGCAGAACACCAGCAGGTAGAGGCCGAAACGCAGGGCCAGATAGAACAGGAACTGACTTACGCCCAGGTTTAAGAACAGCGACGACACCGTGCCCATCAGCGGCATATACCAGTTCACGCTGGCGCCGGGCAGGCCCGCCACGATAAAGCTTCCCAGCCCGAGCTGCGAGAGGTCGGCGCCGGCCCAGGCGGTCACCTGTGAAAACCGCCAGTTGGCCAGGCAGCAGCCGGCGGCCAGCAGCGCCGGCAGGGCGGCCTTCAGCCATTTTTTTGCGGCCGGATATTTTAAAACCGGCGGGCGAGAGTTCGGGAGGGTCATCTTCTTACCGGACCGCGGACGCCGCGTCCCGGCGGCGGGAGCGCCTGGCGGCTTTATTTTTCCAGGGCGGCTATAGCCTTCGCCACGTGGGCCGGCACCAGCTTCGAGACGTCCCCTTTGAAATGCGCGATATCGCGCACTACGCTGGAGGAAAGGTAGGTATAGCGCTGGCGCGGCATCAGGAATACCGTTTCTATGCCCGGGGAAAGCGTGCGGTTCACCGCCGCTATCTGGAATTCATAGTCCAGGTCGGAGATGGCGCGCAGGCCCCTTATGATGATGCCGGTCTTTTTCTTTTTGGCGTAATCCACCAGCAGGCCCTCGAAAGATTCCACAGAAATATTTTTCCGTCCCTTCAGCACGGTCTTAATCATAGCCACGCGGGCTTCCACGGAAAACAGGTGCTTTTTGGCGCTGTTCACGATGACGCTTACCACCAGGTGGTCGAAGATGCGGCTGGCCCGGTCTATGATATCGAGGTGTCCGAAAGTGACGGGATCGAAGCTGCCGGGATAAATAGCGGTTCTTGTTTTCATATTTAAAGGAATTATACAAATTTCCCCGGAAAACCGCGGCGGCGTACGGCGCCCTGAAAATTGTATTATTTCCTTAACCTATGAAAAGTCTTATTATTATTTTACTGCTCGCCTGCTGCGCCGCCGCGCGCGCCCAGGAACTGGTCCCGTACCGCGCCGGGGACAAATGGGGCTACGCCGAAGCCGGAGGGAAGCCGGCAATAACGCCGCGCTACGATTACGCGGAGCCTTTCAGCGCCGGGCTGGCGCTCATACGCTCCGGCGCGTATTACAGTTTCATAGACAAGGCCGGCAAGAAGGCCTGGGCCGCCCGCTACCGCAGCGCCGGGGCTTTCAGCGAAGGCTGCGCGCCGGTGAAACTGCGCGACAGCTGGGGCTGCGTGGACAAGGACGGCAAGACCATAGTCCCTTTCGAATACGAAGAATTGCTCCGGTTCGCCGGCGGGGCCGCGCCGGCGAAGAAGGACGGGCGCTGGGGCCTGCTGCTCAGGGACGGCCAGGAATTCCGCCCTACCGCTTATGATGAGATCTACCCGCCCACGGAAGGTCTGGCCCGCGTAAGGGCCAACGGCCGGTACGGCTACATCGACCTGTCCGGTAAAGAAGCCCTGCCCGCCGTCTACGAGGAGGCCTTCCCCTTCAATGGAGGGTTCGCCACGGCCCGCCTGGGCGGGAAATACGGCTTCATTAACAGGGAAACGCTTATCTTCAAAGAAAAGCCATATATAGGGATAGGCCCGTACAGCGAGGGGCTGGCGCCGGCGCAGGCCCTGGCGGCGGAAGGCCGCTGCGGCTACATAGACAGCGAAGGCGCCGAGGCGATACCTTTTACCTTCACCATGTGCGCGTCGTTCGACGAAGGGCTGGCGCCGGTCCTGAAGGACCTGCGCGGCGGCTGGGGTTACATAGACAAGACCGGCCGCGAGATGGTGGACTTTAAATATACGCAGGCCGGCAATTTCAGCGGCGGCCTGGCGAAAGTTGCGGTCAAGGACCGGACCTTCTACATCGACGGCGCCGGCAGAGAGTACGCCGACGCTCCGGCCAAGAAAAAGGGCCGCAAATAAGGGGCCGCGGACACCCGTTTATAAGGGGCCGCGGACGCCACCGATAGTATAGCAGAGCCCGTACTGTTGTCAAGGCCGTAAGGAGGGGACGTATTTGACTATTTGACATGTTATTAACAAGTCGCTCCTTATCGGTTGATAAATAATCAAATAGTCAAATACGTCCCTTCATATGATCTACCATATCGTGGCTTTTCTGGGCTCCTTCCTGCTTTTCGAGTCGGAACTTCTGGCAGCCAAGCTCCTGCTCCCGTATTTCGGCGGCAGCGCCCGGGTCTGGACCACCTGCATGATGTTCTTCCAGGGCGTGCTGCTGGCGGGTTATCTTTACGCCCGTCTTACCACGGTCCGCCTGCCCGTCCACAAACAGGCGCTGCTGCATCTCGCCGTGCTCGCGGCCGCGGCTTTCTCGCTTCCTTTCCGGACGGCGCCCGTGCAGACGGCCCATCCCGTAGCCGCGCTGCTGACCGCCCTGGCATTTTCCATCGGGCTGCCTTTTTTCGCCCTGTCGGCCACCGTGCCGGTGATCCAGCGCTGGCTCTCGGCTTCCGCGCGCCCGGAGCGCAGCGCCCCGTACACGCTCTACGCGGCCTCCAACGCCGGGGCGCTGGCGGCGCTGCTTGCCTATCCTTTCGTTATCGAACCGCTGCTGCCGCTGGACGCGCAGGTGCGGCTCTGGCAGTTCTGCTACGCGCTGTTCGCCGCGGGGCACCTGCTGTGTTTTCCACCGGCGGACGCTTCGCAGGAACGCCCCGCCGCCGCGCGCCGTTCCCCGCCGCTCCCCCCGGCCAGGCTCCTGGCCTGGGCGGCGCTCAGCGCCGGGCCCTGCGCCGCCATGCTGGCGGCCACCCAGTTCCTGACGTCGGAAATGGCCGCGGTGCCGCTGCTGTGGATAGCGCCGCTGGGAATCTACCTCGGCACTTTCATACTGAACTTCCGGGGGCGCGGCAGCGCGGTTTTTCCGCGCTGGGCGTTGTTCCTTATAGCCGTGCCTGCGGCCGGCCTGGCGGCAATGGCCTTCCTGGGCCGGAGCGCGTTCACGCGCGACGCCGCCATAGGCTTCTCCGGATTTTTCCTGAACATAGCGGCCCTTTTCGTGATCGCCATGATCTGCCATCGTTCGCTGGCGGAAGACAAACCGGCCGAACCGGAGGCTGCCTCGGCTTATTACCTGGCGGTCTCTGCGGGCGGCTTCCTGGCCGGCCTCCTGATGGGAATAATGCTGCCTTACTTCGGGCGCGGCATCGGTTGGACGGGATTGGACTGGTGCGTCGCCGGCGCGCTTTCGCTGGCCGCCCTGGTCATCCGTGACCGCGAACTCTGGCGCGCGAAGAACATTTCCCGGACGGCGCTGCTCCTAGGCGCAGGCGTGCCGGTCTGCGCCATACTGCTGCTGGCGCACGGCGGGCGGACCGCCGGCTTCACGCTGCGCAACTTCTACGGCATCTCGAGGGTAGAGGACAAGGACGGCATGCGCCTGCTGCTGCACGGCAACACGCTGCACGGGACACAATACCTGGCCCCGGACAGGGCGGCGGAACCCACGCTTTATTACGGCAGAAGCTCCCCTCTCGGAGATGTTTTCCGGCTCTTCGGGCCGGAGATAAGGGACGCGGGCGTTCTGGGGCTTGGCGCCGGCACCATTGCGGCCTACGGCACGAAGGGCATGAAGCTGACTTTCTACGAGCTCGACCCCGACGTGGCGGCCATCGCGCGCGGCCGCTTTACTTACCTGTCCGGCTCGCCGGCCCTTATCAGGGTCATAACGGGCGACGCGCGGCTTTCGCTCGAAAAGGCGGAGGGGACCGCACACGACCTGCTCATACTCGACGCGTACAACAGCGGGGCGATCCCGGCGCATCTCCTGACCCGCGAGGCCTTCGAACTTTATTTCAAGCGCCTCGCTCCGGGCGGGATAATTCTGTGCCATATCTCGAACAGGTACCTGGACCTGAAACCGCTGATGGCCGCCGCGGCACGGGACCTCCGTATTCCCGGGGCGGTGAGGGCGGAGAGCGCGGCGGCCGGCGGCGGGCCCGGGGCGCAGAAGGCGCAATGGGCGGCTTTCAGCAGGGACGGCGGAAAGATACGCCGGCTGGAGGCCGCGGCCGCGTGGCAGGACGCCGCGGTCTTCGATTCCCGCTTCGTCAGGCCCTGGACCGACCGCTACGCCAGCCTGCTGCCGCTCATCCGGTTCTAGGGCAGCTGATTATTCCTTGACAATGCTGGCTCTTTTTCAATACTCTACCAGTAGATTCCAGGTCCGGGCGTTCTGTTAGAATCAAATAAACCATAGCGTTGTGCCGATAGGGGGGCGCAGGCCCCCGCAGCATAAATAATGCATCCTAAGGAGACACCATGCCGACACACAAGATCTTTTGGACAAAAATAGACGAAGCCCCCGCTTTAGCCACTTATTCCCTGCTGCCGATAGTGCAGGCCTTTACGAAAGGTACGGGCGTAGAGATAGAGACCCGCGACATCTCGCTGGCGGGCAGGATAATAGCCAACTTCCCGGAAAACCTGCCCGAAGCCAAGAGGCTGCCCGACAACCTTACCCTGCTGGGAGAGCTTACGCTGACCCCGGGAGCCAATATCATCAAGCTGCCCAACATCAGCGCTTCCGTCCCGCAGCTCAAGGCCGCCATCAAAGAACTGCAGTCCCAGGGCTACGGGATCCCCGATTACCCGGAGGCCCCGAAGACCGAGGCCGAGAAAGAAATAAAGGAGCGCTACGGCAAAGTGCTCGGCAGCGCCGTCAACCCGGTGCTGCGCGAAGGCAACTCCGACCGCCGCGCGCCGGCATCGGTGAAGAACTTCGCCAAAAAGAACCCGCATAAACTGGCCGCCTGGAACCCCGCCTGCAAGGCGCACGTGGCCCATATGACCGAAGGCGACTTCTACGGCAACGAAAAGTCCCTCTGCCTGGAGGAAGGCGGCGAACTGAAGATAGAATTCACCGGCGCCGACGGCAAAGCAGTCACGCTGAAAAGCGGGCTTAAAGTCTCCAAAGGCGAGATAGTGGACGGCACGTTCATGAGCAGGAAAGCGCTGCGCCGGTTCTACGCCGAGCAGATAGAGGAGGCAAAGAAAACCGGGCTGCTGCTCTCGGTGCACCTGAAAGCCACGATGATGAAAGTGTCCGATCCCATCATGTTCGGACACGCCGTTTCCGTGTTCTTCAAGGACGTTTTCGAAAAGCACGCCGAAACGTTCAGGACGCTGGGCGTCAACCCCAACATGGGCCTGGGCGACCTCTACAAGAAACTTCAGACCCTCCCGGCCGGCAAGCAGGCCGAGATAGAGGCCGACATTAAAGCGGAATACGCGGCGCGCCCCGCGCTGGCCATGGTGGATTCCGCCAAGGGCATAACCAACCTGCACGTGTCCAGCGATATCATCGTGGACGCCTCCATGCCGGTGGTGGTACGCGACGGCGGCAAGATGTGGAACGCGGCAGGCAAGCTGCAGGAAACCAAGGCCCTGATCCCCGACCGCTGCTACGCCACCATGTACCGCGAGATCATCGAGGACTGCCGCAAGCACGGCGCCTTCGACCCCGCTACCATGGGCTCGGTACCCAACGTGGGCCTGATGGCGCAGAAAGCCGAGGAATACGGCTCCCACCCCACCACTTTCGAGGTCCCGGCCGACGGCACGGTGCGCGTGACGGACGCCCGCGGCAAGGTGCTGATGGAGCACAAGGTGGAACAGGGCGACATCTGGCGCATGTCCCGGGTGAAGGACATCCCGGTGCAGGACTGGGTGAAGCTGGCCGTGAACCGCGCGAAGGCCACCGGCGCCCACGCCGTGTTCTGGCTGGACAAGAGCCGCGCCCACGACGCGCAGGTGATAGCCAAGGTGGAGAAGTATCTGAAGAACCACGACACCAAAGGCCTGGAGATAAATATACTGCCGCCGGTGGAAGCCATGCGCTACTCCACCGGCAGGATACGCAAAGGGCTGGAGACCATCTCCGTCACGGGCAACGTGCTGCGCGACTATCTCACCGACCTGTTCCCCATCCTGGAGCTGGGTACCAG
>JAPLKJ010000302.1 GCA_026388125.1 Elusimicrobiota bacterium | reverse complement strand
GCTTCGGATAAGAACTGACGCGTTTCTATAAAAATGGAATAGCGCCGCCGCCGGCGGTTAAAGGGCCGGGGGCGACCCCCGGCTCTTTTTTTTGCTTCGGGCGCCAAGGGCCTATATCGCGCGGGCCGAAAGACGGCCGGGATATGGGTCCCGGGTCCGTTACGCTCCGCAGGGATTTCCGTTAAAATAACTATATGAACAAAACACCGCTTTTCCTCACGGTGCTCGCGTTTTTTTCAGCTTCCTCGCTTTCCGCGCGTGAAAACGCCATCCGGCAGCTCGGCGCAGGCAGGCAGGTCCCGGCGGCCGCCCCGGCCGCCGCGCCGGTCAGCGCCGCCGCTGGAGGCACGCTGACCATATACGCTTACCCGCCCCGCAAAATACTGGACTGGTCCACGCCCAAAGAAGTGCTGGCGGATTTCGCGGGCATCGCCGCGGGCCAGGGCCTGGCCTCGGGCCCCAAAATAGACTTCGTCTCCGATTTCGGCGAAGCGGGCAGCATACCGCGCACCTACAAATCCACCATGGGCCATACCATAGCGCACGTGCAGTGCGCGCTGCCCGACGGCACCCCTTATGAATCCTGGTCCAGTTTTTCCGGCCAGGACTTCATGGAAGTGGACAAAGAACTTATCCTGACCAGGAAGATAGGGCTGGGCGCGCTCTACCAGGATTATATCGACGGGCATATCATCAGCGGCGTAGAGAACAGAATGCGCCTGATCTACTACAAAGGCAGGCACGGCAACGCCCCCCGCTACTGGTAGCAGAACATCGACGGCCAGGCCTGCGGCAGGGTGCGCGACATGGTGGAATTCTTCAAGAGCTTCCACTTCCCGAAAAATTCCACGCTGCAGGACCTTGCAGCGCGGCCCGCGGAGCGGACGCTTTATTTCACCAGCAACCTGGACCCCTACGTCACTTATATGGCCAGGAAGCTGGACAGGGCGGCCAAGGTAGGCGGCGGCTGCGCGCCTTACGGGCTCGGCCTGCTCAAGGCCGCGTGGAAGTACGACTTTTCCCTGGACAGCGTCTTTACGCTGAGGCTGGCCGTTTCAGAGCGGCTCATCGGCGGCATCCCCGACGACAGCGGCCGCATCCGCGAGGTTACTATCGACGAGCTTACCGGCAGCCTCGGCGAGAGCTGGACCTACCCCGGCTACAGGAACCGGGAATTCAGGAATTACGATCCGTACCGCATCTGGACTTTTATAGGCGGGGTGAACGCCTGCCTGACCGGCAGCGCCGGCGGCTGTTCTCCCGAAGCTTCCTCCTGGCTCGCCACCAGGAACGGGCGCGTTCTGCCCGGCCCGGCACAGACGATGAGCGATACCCGCCTGGTGCAGACCAACTCGGGCGGACACAACGGTCCGTCGCAGCATAATGTCACGGAGACGGTCAGCATGCAGGGGATAATCGTGGATTAAAGGAACTTTTCATCCGGGAGGGCGCTGCGCCGTTACTTGTGCCCGGGCTCCAGCGCCTCCAGCCTTTTCTCTATCTGTTTTTTCAGCACCTCGCTGCCGGCCACCTGCAGCGCCATCCTGTAGCTGCGCAGCGCCTCTTCCGGCCTGTCCTCTTTTTCCAGGCAGTAGCCGAGGCCGTAATAGGAGTTCTCGAGCGCCGGGCCGGTGGTTTCCTCTTCTTCGGCTATCTTTATAGCCTGCGCGTAATACCTTTTAGCCGCGCCGGGCTTAGCCAGCCTGAGCTGAGCCGCGCCGCGCCGCTCCAGCACATAGGCCCTGTTGTTGTCGCTGGCCGGCAGCAGCTTAAAAGCCCGGGCCAGGGCATTATCGGCTTCCTTGAACCCGCCTGTCCGCATCAGCGCTTCGGCCAAAGCCATATACGTCTGCGGCTCGTCCGCGTTCAGCGCCAGCGCTTTTTTGTATTCCGTAACCGCGGCGGTGTAATTCTGTCTCGCTGCGAAATCTTTGGCGCTGGCCACGCGCTTCCCGTACCAGGCCTGCCTGTCGGCGGCGGTGGTTTTTTTAGAGGCCGCGGCCGCTTTCTTCGCTGGTTTGCGCGCGCTGCCGCCCCATTTATAGCCTATGCTGAGCCGGTGCGCGGCGCCCAGGCCGCCGAAAGGCACGAAAGCGTAATCCACGGTAAGATCGCCGCGGATATACCCCAGGCCGGCGGTAATGCCCGGCCCGGCGTCGTTGCGGGCGCCGTAGCCGAGGCGCAGCGGATAGGCCTTCGCTATCAGGGTTTCCAGGCCGAAACCGGCCAGCGGGTTTTCGCCGCGGGCCTGGGTAACGTCCGCGGAGACCGTGCTCGCCTGCCCTTTCAGCTCGAAACGGTAGGCCGCGCCCAGCCGCAGATTAAGCGGCATCTTCTCGTTGTCGCCCTGAAATTTAACGTCGGGCCCGATGTTCTGCACCGCCGCGCCCAGTACGGCCTTCTCCAGGCCGGACGGGAAATACAGGAGCCCCAGGTCGAGACCGACTCCCTGGCCGTTCACTCCGGCCACCGACTCCTTTATATACTTAAGCCCGGCGCCGGCCACGAGATCCGTGCCGATGGCCGCGCCGTAGCCGGCGCTCAGCGCCAGGTCGGTCAGGCCCACGCTGCCGAACCCCGCCCCGGTAGGGTTGGATACCGTTGTCCGCCGGACAGTGCCGAAATTCAGGGAATTGAACGACAGGCCCCAGCCCTGCGGGGAAGCGTAGGCCAGGTAATCCTGCGTTATCTCCTGAAAATACAGGTTATGCATGAAAACGGCCTGGTGTTCCTTTATCTCTCCCAGGCCGGCCGGGTTATAGAGCAGCGCGTTGGCGTCCCTGGCCAGCGCCGTATATGCCCCGCCCAGGGCCACCGGCCGCGCGCCCGCGTCCAGGAACAGGAAATTGAACGGGTCCGCGCCGGCGGAGCCGGCCGCGGCGGCCCGCGCGCAGGCCAGCAGTAAAAGCGGGAGGATGAGTTTCTTCATCATCTTACCACCAGTATTTTCCTGACGGCGTCTTTACGTCCCGGGCTCGAGATCACGGCTATATAACCGCCGGAAGCCACGTCGCGCCCGCTGTCGTTCTTCACGTCCCACTGCAGCTTGCCGGAAGTGCTGGCCGACCCGAAACTGGCTGCCAGCTGGCCGGTCAGGGTATAGATCCTGATCTTTACCGAGGCGGGCAGCTTGTTGAAAATTATCCCGGAATTGGGATCGGCGGCGCGGTAAGCCGCCCCGTTGTCGGGGTCGGAGTCGTTGGGCATGAACGGGACCGGGAAAACCTCGATGGCGTCCATATCCGTGCCCAGCGGCGAGAACAGGGCGAAGAAGCTGAAATGCGGCGTGTAGCCCGTGACGGTTTTAGAGGAACGGTCAACTACCGAGGCGAAATCCTTTCCCCAGGGCCCGGCCAGCGACGGGGCGGTATATATCTGCAGGGTCTCGGTCCGCACGTTAGTTCCGTCGGCGTAGCCGTCATTATCGGCGTCCGCGAAAGAAAGCGTCACCTCCGCGGTCTCCCCTCCGGCAAGCAGCGTCTGGCCGTTGGAAAGGCTTATCTCGGTGACCGTACCGTAGGGCTGCGCGTCGGCGGGGGCCGGCGGCGTCAGCGCGGGATTATTGTTCATTGAAACGGTGACCGTGGAAGCGCTCAGCGCGCCGGCGGGGATGCCCAGAGTGGCCACCTGGTCGGAAGAGGCGCCGCCGGCCTGCACGGTGTTGGCGACGGCATTATTAAGCTTCTGCTCTTTCTTTATCCCGCCGCCGCCCTGGCTGTTCTCGCTGATATCGGGGTCGGCGGGGTCCACCACCACGCCTACGGCCGGGGGCGCCTGGTCGGGGTTGTCCTGGAAGTCCGAGGCCACCGCCCGCAGCTCATAACCCGCAGGAGTAAGCCCGGTAACGTCCCAGTGGACCAGGTACGGCGCCTCGGTATCCGGGTTCGGGTGGTTGGCCTCTGCGGCCGGGATGTCCAGCCATTCGGAGGAAGTGGAAGCTTTGTACTGGAAGCTCAGCTGTTTGGCCTGGCCCGCCGAACCCTGCACCAGTTCGGCCATCACCGTAATACGGTCCCCCGAGATCTTCCTGCCGGCCTGCGGAACTTTTACGGCCGCCCGCAGCCCCGTAAGCGTGGCCGTAGAAGCGGCGGAGGCCGTAACGCTGGTGTTGGCTTCTTCGTTGCCGCAAAGGCCGGCCCGCAGCCCGAATTTATAGGCGGGGCTCGAGACCAGCACGTCCGTGGTATAACTGGCGACCGTGGAACCCAGCACGGCCAGCGGAGCGCCGTAATCTATCGTGCCGGTCCCGCTGTCGAAATACAGCGCGTACTGCGTAACCCGGCCAGACATGGACGGCTCCCACGAAAGGAGTATCCTGTTGCCGGCCAGCGACACGGCGGACAGACCGCCGGGCGGCAGGGGCTCATATCCTTTGGTGAGGAAGCTCGCGGAGGAATAGACGGTAGCCACGTTGTCGTGATTCGTATTGCGCACCTTGAAGTAATAGCTGGTGCAGGCCAGAAGGCCTCCGTCGGTGAAGACCATGCCGGAGAAATCGGTGTCGGGCGCCCCCACCAGGTCGCCGGTGAAATCCAGGTTATTAGTAGAACGTATTACTTCGAATTCCGTATCCGGCGGATTGCCGTTGAGGTCCCAGGTTATGGCGGCGCTGGTAATATAGACGGCTGCCGCGTCCAGCCCCGCGGGCGGGTTGGCGAAAGTCCAGACCTCGGTGGCGGCATCCGACTGCGGGCCCGCTCCCGACGTATTAAAGACCGTGGTCATTATGCTGTAAATGGAATTAGGCGTCAGGCCGGTCTGTACGAAAGGAGGCGCGGCTACCGCGGCTATCACGGTAGCAGGTTCGCTGGAAGGATAGATGTTATAGCTGACCGCGGTGGGCACATAAGCCCAGTTCCAACTGATGGAACTTGCCCCCAGCACGGCGCCAACAGGGCGCGCCGGAGCGCCGGGCAAGGTGGGGACCACTAGTAAGGCCGGGAGTGAAAGCATGCCTGCGTCGTTCGCCGCGCGCACCTGGAAATAATACGAAGTTGACTCGGCCAGGCCGGAAAGCGTTACGCTGGCCGAGACCGTAGTATACGAGGAGGTGGCGACGACGGAGGTGCCGTAATCGACCCGGTACAGGATACCGGCGGGATTGGTATTCGCGTCCCACTGCACGGTAATGGAATTACTGGTAGCTGCGGCGGGGCCGGTGGACAGGCTAAGCGGCACGGCCGACAGCGTGTAGGTGCTTACCGCGCCCGACTTGACGCCTTCCCCGGCGGAGTTGACCGCCGCGACCAGTACCCCGTTGAGGGTGTTGGT
>JAPLKJ010000306.1:859-13223 GCA_026388125.1 Elusimicrobiota bacterium | reverse complement strand
AGCTCAAGGATATCACGCTCGGGGCCAAGGCCGGCACGCTGAGCCGCCTCGACGAGATCCGCGCCAGGCAGGAGACCACCGCCCGCCGGCGGGACCTGCTGCGGGCGCGGGCCGACCTTTCGGCGGCGCTGAGGGAGCTCAGTTTCGCCACCGGCGTGGAACTGCCGGCCGGCGCAGCCCTGCCGCTGGACGCCCGGATGGCAGGGCGCACTTACGGCGACGCGGAGCCCGCCACGCTGTTCGTTAAGGCCGAGCCGTACGAAGCCATACTCAGCCGCCTGCTGCCGTCGGCCAAAGGCGGGCTGGACAAAGAGCTGCCGTCGGTTAAAGCTTTAGGCGAAACGGCGCTGGCCTACAAAGCCTCCGCCGGCGCCTACAAGGCCGAGAAATTCCCGCGCCTGACGCTGGGCGCGCGCAGTTCGCTGGATTATCCCAACGGGCCGAACCTGTATACCTTCATGCAGAACTCGGCGTCGCTGGCCCTGAGCCTGCCGCTGTTCGAGAGCGGCCGCTCGGCGGAGAAAGAAAAAGAGAGCGAGCTTAACTCGAAGGCCGCGCTGGAAAAACGTGACGAGGCCGCGCTGGCCGCCGCGAAGGATTTCGATAAAGCGCAGGACGCCTTCAAGGCCCTGCTCGCCGAGCAGGCGCTGAACATAGAGGCGGTGGACGACGCCGCCGAGGCGGCGAGGCTCGCCTACGCGGCCTATAAAGCCGGCGGCGGCACCTGGCTGGACGTGGAAAGCGCCAACTTGAAGGAGCTGCAGGCCAAGACCACGGCCGCCTCCACCGACGCGGAACTGCTTCTGAAGCTGGCCGTACTGGACAACCTTACCGGGAGCGTGAACTAATATGAAAAAGAAATTAATACCGCTGGCGCTGCTGCTGGTGATCGGCACGGTGATCTTCCTTAAGGCCAGGAAGGACCGGGATTTCCGCTACAGCGGCACAATAGAGGCCACCGAGACCGACCTTTCAGCCCGCATCACGGGCGTGATAGAAAGCTACGGCGCTAAAGAGGGCGACCCGGTGAAAAAAGGCGCCGTAGTTGCCTCCATTGATTGCGACGACCTGAAACTGGCCGCCGGCATTGCCGCGCAGGATTACCGGCGCGCCGAGAAACTATACAAGGGCGGCTCGCTGTCCGAGGAGAATTACGACCGCCTGAAATATAAGCGCGACGATTCCGCGCTGAAGCTGGACTGGTGCGCTGTGAAGACGCCGGTGGCCGGCCGGCTGCTCTACGCCTACAGGGAGAAAGGCGAACTGGTGGCCCCCGGCACCAAACTGGCCACCGTGGCCGACATGTCCGAGGTGTGGGCCTATGTTTACGTGCCGCACGACCTGCTGGCGAAGCTGAGCGCGGGCATGGAAGTGAAAGGCTTCCTGCCCGAAGCCGGGGACAGGGAATTCCCGGGCAGGATCTCGGTGATCTATCCCGAGGCCGAGTTCACGCCCAAGAACGTGCAGACGCGTAAAGAAAGAACGCGGCTGGTGTTCGCCGTGAAAGTTACTTTTCCCAACCCGGATGAAACGCTCAAGCCCGGGATGACCATTGAAGTTAAACTGCCGGAATAAGGGGAATCGGGGGACGAGGGTCGGAGAGCGGCAAGAAATATGGAAAACTTTTCAATACGGACGGAGAACCTTAAGAAAGACTTCGGCGCGGTCAGCGCGCTGAACGGAGTTTCCTTTGATCTTTCCGCCGGGCTGCTGCACGGGCTGATCGGCTCCAACGGGGCCGGCAAGACCACCACCATGCGCCTGCTGGCCGGGCTGCTTAAGCCGACGGCCGGCAGCGTGAATTATTTCAGCGGCGGGCGGCCCGCGGCTTTCGCGGACCTGCGCCCGGAGCTGGCCTATATGCCGCAGCAGGCCAGCCTCTACCCCGACCTGTCGGTGGACGAGCACCTGGAGTTCTTCCGCGAGCTGTACCGGCTGGACGCCGGCACCTACGCCGCCCGCTCGGCCGAGCTGCTCGAGATTACCCGGCTGGCCAAGTTCCGGGACCGGCGCGCGGGCCTGTTGTCCGGCGGCATGTACAAGAAGCTGGGCCTGATGTGCGCGCTGCTGCAGTCGCCCTCCGTGCTGCTGCTCGACGAGCCCACCAACGGCGTGGACCCCATCAGCCGCCGGGAGTTCTGGGAGCTGCTCTACGGCCTGGCCGCAAAAAAAATACTCATCATAGTTTCCACCGCCTATATGGACGAGGCCGAGCGCTGCTCCCGGGTGCACCTGCTGGACGCGGGCCGCCTTCTGGCCTCGGGCGAGCCGCGCGCGGTGCTCAAAGAGGCCGGCGCAGCTAATTTCGAGGACCTGTTCATTAGAAAGGGGGCGAAGGTATGAACGCCGCCCCGGCCCTGGAGGTGAAAGGCCTCTCCATAAAGTTCGGCGATTTCACCGCCGTGGACAACGTGTCGTTCTCCGTAGAGCGCGGCGAGATCTTCGGCTTCCTGGGCGCCAATGGCGCGGGCAAGACCACCACCATACGCATGCTGTGCGGCCTGCTCGAGCCCACCTCGGGCACGGCCGTGGTGGGCGGCCTGGACTTCGGGGACGGCGGGCGCGGCATAAAGAAAATTGTGGGCTACATGTCGCAGAAGTTCACGTTGTACAACGACCTTACCGTGGGCGAGAACCTGGATTTCGCGGCCGGCCTGCGCAAGCTCGACGCCGGCTACGCGGCCGGGCGGCGGCGCGAGCTGTTCGAATTCATCGGCTTCGACCGCCCGCTGTCCACGATGGTGGCCTCCCTGCCCGGCGGCGTGAAGCAGGAACTGGCGCTGGCGGCCGCCATGCTGCACGACCCCGAGATAGTTTTCCTCGACGAGCCTACCTCCGGCGTGGCGCCGGCCTCGCGCGCCCGCTTCTGGACGCTGATACGCAGGATAACCGGCATGGGCAAGACCGTGATAGTGACCACCCACTACATGGACGAGGCGGAGCAGTGCGGCCGCATAGCGCTGATGCGCACCGGCGCCCTGATAGCGCTGGACTCGCCGGAAGGCCTGAAGCGTTCCACTTTTCCGGGCCCCATGGCGGAGCTGGATTTTAAAGGCGCCCCGGCGGAGGCTTTTATCTGCGGGCTGGAGAAAGCGGCCGGGCTGCTCGAACTTTCGCCGCACGGCATGCGCTGGCACGCGGCTTTCGCCGATAGGGCGGCTATGGACGCCGCGCTGGCCG
Source organism: Elusimicrobiota bacterium (assembly GCA_026388125.1). GTDB lineage: Bacteria > Elusimicrobiota > Elusimicrobia > Elusimicrobiales > UBA9959 > UBA9959. The sequence continues at coordinate 10,043 of JAPLKJ010000306.1, read as the reverse complement.
AGCTTCCGCCAACCGCTGCGATGGCGCTGATAAAACCTTCGCTGGAGGACGTGTTCATACGGCTGGTGGAAGGCAGGGAAAGGTGAAAATATGAACGCCTATTTTAATTTTCACCGGGCCTATTCCATAGCGCGCAAGGAGGTCATGCATATCTGGCGCGACCCCTTCACGCTGGCGCTGGCGCTGGGGCTGCCGGTGATGCTGGTGACTTTCTTCGGCTACGCCATAGATTACGAGGTGAAGGACATACGGCTGGCCGTTTCGGACCGCGACAAAGGCCCGGCCGCCCGCCGCTTCAGGGAGATCTTCTCGGCTTCCGGCTATTTCCAGCCCGTCGAGACCGGGCCGGCGGGGCCCGTGGCCATGCTGGACTCGGGCCGGGCGTCGGCGGCGCTGTTCATCGAACCGGATTTCTCGAAAAAAATAAAAGGCGGCGGCCAGGTAACGGCGCAGTTCGTGCTGGACGGCAGCGACAATTCCAAGGCGGCGGCAGTGATGGGCTACCTGCCCGGCATACAGCGCGCCGCGCTGGCGCGCATGACAGGCGCGGCCCCGCGGGAACCTATCTCTTTCGAGACGCGCTTCCTGTATAACCCCGAGCTGAACAGCCGCTGGTTCACCGTGCCCGGCCTGGGCGCCATAATCATAGGCCTGCTGGCCATTTTGCTTACTGCCATGACCGTGGCGCGCGAATGGGAGAACGGCTCGATGGAGCTGCTGCTGTCCACGCCGGTGCGCCCGCTGGAGATAATGTTCGGCAAGCTCGCCCCGTACGGCGCGCTGGTGCTGGCCGGGGTGTTCTTCGTCTACCTGGTATCGCGCCTGGTGTTCGGCGTGCCTTTCGCCGGCAGCCACCTGCTTTACCTGGCGGCCTGCCTGCTGTTCGTTACCGCCGCGCTGTCCCAGGGGCTGCTGATCTCGGTGATAACGCGGCAGCAGCAGATAGCCATGCAGCTGGGCATGATAACCGGCCTGCTGCCTTCCATGCTGCTGTCGGGGTTCATTTTCCCGGTGGAGAGCATGCCGGTCTTCTTCCGGTATTTCACCATGCTGCTGCCGCCGCGGTGGTTCATGGCCGCGGCGCGGGGGATAATACTGAAAGGGGCCGACCTGAACGAACTGGCTGTGCCTTTTCTTGCGCTGGGGATACTAAGCGCCGGGATGCTGGCGCTGGCGCTGAAGAAATTCAAGACGGACCTGGAGCCGTAGCCGTTATGAACCTGACGCTGAAAGCTTTTGTAAAGAAAGAACTTACCCAGGCGCTGCGCGACGTCCGGATGCGCGCGCTGATGTTCGGCGCGCCTATCATCCAGCTCACCATCTTCGGGATGGCGCTGTCCACGGAGATAAAGAACATCAAGCTGGCGGCTTTTTCCAGCCCCGGCGACGCCATGTTCCAGCGCGTGGCCGACGGTTTTTATTCCTCCGGCTGGTTCCTGCGCGCGGGGTACGCGCCGGGGGAGGACCCCTACGAGCTGATAGCTTCCGGCCGGGCCGACGCCGTGCTGATAGCTCCCGCGGACGGCCTGGCGCGCTCCGCCGAGCGCGGGAACGGCAGGATGCAGCTGCTGGTGGACGCCACCAACGCCGCCAAAGCCAGGGCGGTGGAGGCCTACGCCAGGAACATCATAGCGGCCGAGACCGCCCGTGAATACGGCGCGCATGGGGACGCGGCGTTGCAGTTCGACGTGCGGGTTCTGTACAACCCGGCCATGGAATCCTCCATGTTCCTGGTGCCCGGCGTGATGGGCATGCTGGTCTGCCTGATAACCATAATACTCACCGCCATGTCCCTGACGCGCGAAAAGGAGATGGGCACTTTCGAGACGATAGTTTCGGCGCCGCTGTCCAACGCCGAGGTGCTGCTGGGCAAGACCGTGCCGTATATCCTGCTGGGGCTGGCCGACGCGGCGCTGGTGGTGGCGGCGGGCTACCTGATCTTCGGCGTGCCGGTGCGGGGGCCGCTGTGGCAGCTGGCGCTGGCGGCACTGGCGCTGGTGGTAACCACCGTCAGCATAGGCACTTTCATTTCCACGGTGGCCCGCAACCAGCAGCAGGCCATGCTGGGCGGCTTCATGTTCCTGTTCCCGGCCATACTGATGAGCGGCATAATGTACCCGGTGGAGAACATGCCGCGGGCCGTGATAGCGGCGGCGTACCTGGACCCCCTGATGTATTTCGTGCGGCTTATCCGCAACATCATGCTGAAAGGCGGGGACGTCCATGTGCTCTGGACCAACCTGGGCGCGCTGGGGCTGATGGCCCTGCTGGCGGCCGGCCTGGCGTATAAACGGTTCAGGCAGACGCTGAATTAGAAAAAGTTTATTTAGCTGAAGGGCACAAGGAAATATATATGAAAAAAGAAAATAAAGAGGACCTGCGCGGCCAGGCGCTGAAGGCTAAAGACCTGGTGGCTTACGACAAAGGCGCGGTGGTGAGCCGCACCATAATAGAAAAAAAGACCGGCACGGTCACTATTTTTTCTTTCGACAAGGGCCAGGGCCTGAGCGAACACACCGCCCCGTTCGACGCGATGGCGGAGATACTGGACGGCGAGGCCGAGATCCATATCGCCGGCAAGCCGCACAGGGTGAAAGCGGGGGAATTCATAATAATGCCGGCGAACAGGCCGCACGCGCTGAAAGCCGTGAAAAAGTTCAAGATGGCGCTGGTAATGATACGCTCCTGAAAATTATACCCGCGGGGTTTCATAAAACGCGCCCACTTTTGGTATTATAACGCTAGGGCCTTTTTTGGGCCGCCGGGTGTGCCGGGTTAGGATAAAATACGAATAACAGAGGGAATGCTTTATGGAAATAAAAAACAGAACAGCTGTGTTTTTTGCGCTGACGATAGCGCTGGCCGCTGGCGCCGGCCGCTGCATGGCCGCTCCGGCCGACGCGGCCGCTGATAGACCGGAGAAAGCCCAGGCGGCCGCCCCGGCCGCGCCGGGGGCCGCCGCCCTGCCCGGCCGCGCCGAGATTAAAATAGAGAAACTCGACCTGGCCGCCGCCGTGAAAGAGATAGCTTCCGGCGACGCGGACGGGATGGCGGATCTTTACCAGAAGATAGCCGATATCTATATGCGGGCGCAGAAGCAGGATAAAGCCATAAGCCTGCTGGAAACCTACCGGGGCCAGGGGGGCACGAACCAGACTATCCTTGCCAGCCTGGCGGGATTCTATATGCAGCGCGGCGCTCTTAAGCAGGCCGCCGAGGTTTACGAAACCATGGCAAAGCTGCCCGCCGGGGCCGACCGTATGGCCACCTCCGCGCTGCTGAATATTTACCGGCAGCAGGGCGATTTCAAGAAAGGGGCCGCCCTGGTGGAGGCTACCGCCAAAGCGAACCCCTCGAACCCGGAAGTGTTCCTGCAGGCGTCCGACTACTACCTGCAGAACGACGATACGGTGAAGGCCGAAGAGGCCATGAGGAAAGTTATTGCGCTGACGCCGAAGGCCGAATATTACAAGCAGCTGGCTCAGATAACTCTCCGGCAGGGCAGCCTGGACAAGGCTGTGGCGGCTTTGCAGGAAGGGATCAAGAAAACACCCGGCAGCGAGGTGGAGTTGACCGTTATGACCGCCGACCTGTATGCCCAGACCGGGCAGGCTGATAAGGCCCTCTCCATTCTGGACGAGGCCGTGAAAAAACTGCCTGCCGGCCAGCTGGAGCTCACTTTCGCGGTAAGCAACATCTACCTGCGCAAAGGGGAGCAGGACAAGGCCGCGGAAGTTCTTAAGGCGCTGCTTGAAAAGGTCAGCGACCCCGCGCGCAAAGAGGTCGTACAGCAGAGGCTGAACAATCTGCGTTCAGCGCAGTCCCCTGCCTCCGCCGTCGCCCCGGTCCCGGCCATGGCGGCGGCCATGGCAGGTATGGCGCCCTCGCCCGCGCCCGCTATCGTTCCCGCGGCTATGCCGCAGGCCGCCCCTGGGGCCGTGCCCGCCGGCGCGCAGCCTCCCGTGAACCCGTAAAGACCCTTCTTCCCGGGACCCTGCAAGGGTCCCGCTCCGCCGCGGCCGGCCCTGACAGCAGTCAGGGGCGCCGCGGCGGTTCCACGTCCGGGGCCCGGCCCGGCGGGCCCTTGACATCTATTTGGCTATTTGGCAAAATAGAACGATGAAGCAGGACCTTAAAAAAAGATACGCCGCGCAGGCCGCCGTAATAAAGGCCATGGCGCACCCCACCCGGCTGTTGATACTCCACTCGCTTAAAAAAAAGGAAACCTGCGTCTGTGAACTGCGCGACCTGGTAGGCGACGATATCTCCACCGTTTCCAAGCATCTGCTGGTGCTCAGGCGCGCCGGGCTGGTGGCCGCGCGCCGGGAGGGGAACTGGCTGCATTACAGGCTTACCTGCCCCTGCGTGCTGGATTTCGCGGCCTGTGTTGGCGGTCTTAAAGGAAAATGTGTTTAAACCCGTGCAGTTGTTAGCGGACTGGGTGGTCTACGGCGTTCTCGGCCTGGGGCGCGAGACGCTGGCGGGCTCCTCCTTGAATTTTTTCGTCTTCGATACGATCAAGATCTTCCTCCTGCTGGCCGGCATAATCTTCGCGGTCTCCATCATACGCACCTTCCTGCCGCCGTCGAAGATACGGGAGATCATCCTTAAGAAAAGCCGCTTCTCCGGGCATTTGTGGGCGGCCGGGCTCGGCATCATTACCCCGTTCTGCACCTGCAGCGCCATCCCGCTGTTCCTGGGGTTCGTGCAGACCGGCATCCCGCTGGGCGTCACGTTCTCCTTCCTGGTGGCCTCCCCGATGATAAACGAGGTGGCCCTGATAATGCTGTTCGGCATGTTCGGCCTTAAAATAGCCGCGCTTTACGCCCTCAGCGGTTTTATCATAGCGGTGATCTCCGGGCTGCTGATAGGCAGGCTTAACGTCGAGCACCTGCTGGAAGGCTTCGACGTCTCGAAAAAGATCCAGAACGCGGTTTTCGGCGCCGAAATGCCCTGGCCGGAACGTTTTTCCTTCGCCCGGGACTACACCCTGGACATACTTAAGACAGTGTGGCCGTACGTGCTTATCGGCATCGGCCTGGGCGCCTGGATACACGGCTATGTGCCGGAGAATTTCCTGGCCCGCTGGGCCGGCGCTGATAAATGGTACGCGGTGCCGCTGGCTACGCTGGTGGGCATTCCGCTGTATTCCAACGCGGCCGGCGTCATCCCGCTGGTGAGCGCGCTGACCGAGAAAGGCGTGGCGCTGGGGACCACGCTGGCGTTCATGATGGCGGTAACCGGCCTGTCCCTGCCCGAATTCCTTATACTCAGGCGCGTGATGAAACTGAAACTGCTGTTCATTTTCTTCGGGATCGTGGGCGCTGGTATTATGTTCACGGGTTTTCTGTTCAATTTCGTGATGAGCTAGGAGGCGGGAATGAAAAAAATACAGATACTGGGCATGGGCTGCGCGAAGTGCAGCAAGCTTTACGCCGCCGCCGAAGCGGCGGCCAAAGAGCTGGGCCTGGAGTACCAGATGGAAAAGATAAACGATATGGACAGGATCGTGGAGATGGGCGTGATGATGACGCCGGCCCTGGCCGTGAACGGCACGGTGAAATTCGCGTCCAGGGTCCCGGGCGCCGACGAGCTGAAGAAGATAATCTTGGAGGCGGAATAAGATGGCCGAAAATCGCGCCTGCGGCTCAACCACCGTCCGGGGCCTGTGGAGAGGGGTGAAAATATTGCTGCTGAGCTTCGTCTTCGCGGCCGCGTATAATATCGCGTCGGCCCGTTTTAAAACAGCCGCGGCGCCCGCCGCATCCGCGGCCGCTGCGGCGCAGCAGGTTCGGCCAGCGCCAACGCCCGCCGCGGGAATACGGGCGGCCGCTAAAACGGCCGTGGTATATTATTTCTACACCAATACGCGCTGCTCTTCCTGCAAGGCCATAGAAGCCTATACCAAGGAAGCTGTGGATAAGAACTTCTCCGCCGGCTATAAAGGCTGGAAAGTGACTTTTAAAGGCGTGAACGTGGATGAAGAGCCGGATAAGCATTTCGCGGCGTATTACCGGCTTACTTCTAAATCCGTGGTAGTGCAGAAATTCTCCGGGGATAAAGCCCTCAGCTGGGGGAAACTTGAGAAGGTCTGGCAGCTGCTGGGAGAGAAAAGCGCCTTTATCGCTTATGTCACGGGCGAAACGCGCAGGCTGCTGGACGAAAAATGAGCGCTGAATTCTGGGCGGCGGCGCTGACGGCGCTGTGGACGGGGGTTCTTACCTCGGTAAGCCCCTGCCCGCTGGCCACCAATATCGCCGCGCTTACCTATATCTCCGGGCATTCCGGTTCGCACCGGCTGGCCGTGCTGGCGCACGGCGGGCTTTACGCCCTGGGCCGGGCGCTGGCCTACGTCGTTATCGGCTTCCTGCTGGTAAAAAGTCTGCTCAGCGCGCCGTCGTTCTCCTTCTTCATGCAGAAATACGGCGGCCAGGCTTTGTCTCCCATACTAGTGCTGGCCGGCATGTACATGCTGGGCCTGCTCGGCCGGGGCTTCGCGGGGTTCGGCTTTTTCGACCTGTCAAAATTCAAAGCCAAAGCCGGGGCGCTTTCGTCGCTGTCCATGGGCGTTATCTTCGCCCTGGTCTTCTGCCCCGTTTCGGCCGCGCTGTATTTCGGCGTAATAATACCGCTGGCCGCCAGGAACGCCGCGCCATTCTCCCTGCCGCTGCTCTACGGCCTCGGCACCGCCCTGCCGGTAATAGCTACCGCGGTGGCCCTGGACCTCGGGCTGAAAAGGCTGTCCGCCGTAACGGGCCTGGCCGGGAAGTTCGAGCATTATGCCAGGCCGGCCACCGGGTGGGTGTTCGCCGCCGCCGGCGTTTACCTGGGGCTCAGGGATATTTTCGGGCTCATTTAAGAGCGAATACATGAAACTGCGGCACGAAATGAAGAAAGTCCTGTTCCTCTGCACCGGCAATTCCTGCCGCAGCCAGATGGCCGAGGGCTGGGCGAAAGAACTGCATCCCGGCATTATCGAGGCCTGCTCGGCCGGCACCGCGCCGGGCGCGGAGGTGGACCGGCGGGCCATAAAAGTGATGGCCGAGGCCGGCGTGGATATTTCCGGCGGCGTTCCGAAGAACGTCGCGGTTTTTAAGGCCGCGGAGTTCGACCTGGTGGTGACGGTCTGCGACAATGCCAGGGAGGCCTGCCCCGTCTACCGGGGAATGGGAATTAAACTGCACTGCGGTTTCGACGATCCCGGCACGGCGGCGGGCAAAGACTCCTCCGACGAGGCGGCTTTGCCGGTATACCGCCGGGTGCGCGACGAGATAAAAGAGTTCGTCAAAGAACTGCCTGAAATTCTGGAGAACTTATAATGAACAGAATAACAGCTAAACTTTCCTTCCTGGACCGGTACCTGACTTTATGGATCTTCCTCGCTATGGCGGCCGGCGTAGGCGCGGGCTGGCTGTGGCCGCAGGCGGTGGCGGATCTTAACGCCGCGTCCAGCGTGGGCACTACCTCCATTCCCATAGCCATCGGCCTGATACTGATGATGTACCCGCCGCTGGCCAAGGTTAAATACGAGGAAATGCACAGAGTTTTCGCCAATAAAAAAGTGCTGGCGCTGTCCCTGTTCCAGAACTGGCTGGCGGGCCCGGTGCTGATGACGGCGCTGGCTATTATCTTCCTGCGGGACAAGCCCGAGTATATGGTGGGCCTTATAATGATCGGCCTGGCGCGCTGTATCGCCATGGTCATCGTCTGGAACGACCTGGCCCGCGGCGACCGTGAATACTGCGCGGGGCTGGTCGCTTTCAACTCCGTGTTCCAGGTGCTGCTTTTTCCGGTTTACGCCTGGTTCTTCATAACTATCGTGCCGCGCTGGCTGGGGCTCGAAGGCGCGGTGGTGAATATTACGATGGGAGAAATAGCGAAAAGCGTGTTCATCTACCTGGGCATTCCTTTTATCGCCGGTATAGCCACACGGTTCTCGCTGATCGCGGCTAAAGGGCGGGAATGGTACTCGGAGAAGTTCATCCCGGTCATAAGCCCGCTCACGCTGGTGGCGCTGCTTTTTACGATAATCGTGATGTTCTCCATAAAGGGGGAGAACATAGTTAAGGTGCCGCTGGACGTGGTGCGCGTAGCCGTTCCGCTGCTGGTCTATTTCGTCATCATGTTCTTCGCCTCTTTCTATATGAGCAAAAAAATGGGGGCGACTTACGAGGAGTCTGCCACTTTGTCTTTTACGGCCGCTTCGAATAACTTCGAGCTGGCCATCGCCGTGGCCATCGCCACTTTCGGCGTCGGGCACGGCGCGGCTTTTGCCGCCGTTATCGGGCCGCTGGTGGAAGTGCCGGTGCTGATAGGGCTGGTGAACGTTTCGCTGTGGATAGGCCGGCGGTGGTACGCCGGGCCCGTACAGGCCGCCTGAACCGCGGGCCGCAGCCGGCTGTATACTGACGGCTCTCGTTGAGGTTTATGAAAAAACCGCGCGCAAAAGCTATCGATGACCGCTCTATCTCGCTGCCTGCCGGGGCGGCCAGGCGGCTGGGGCTGTCGGCCGGGGCGCGCCTGGACGTTGTGCTCAGGCGCGGCCGGGTGGAGCTCATCCCCGACATACACAGCCTCGCTAAGGTCTATATCGAGCCGACTTCCCGCTGCAACCTCGCCTGCCGCACCTGCATACAGCGCGCCTGGGACGAGCCGCAGGGCGACATGACGCCAGCGGTCTTCAATAAGCTTCTCAGTGACCTGCGCCATTTCCCGCACCTGGAGTCGGCCATGCTGGGCGGCTTCGGCGAACCTACCGCGCACCCGGACCTCCTTTCAATGATAGCGGGGCTGAAAGCCCTCGGCATAAGGGTGGAGATGGTCTCCAACGCCACGCTGCTCGGCGAGCGGCTGGCCGCGGGGCTGGCCGAAAGCCGGCTGGACCGCCTGTGGGTGTCTTTCGACTCGGTGGAAGCCGAGGGTTTCGAGGAGGTCAGGGAGGGCGCTGATTTCAGGGCGGTATGCCTGAACCTTAAGCGGCTGCGCGCCGCCGGCCCTGAGATCAGGATAGGCATAGCGTTCGTGGTCACCAGGTCCAACATCCGCGACCTGGCACGGCTGGGCGACCTGGCGCGCGAGGTGGGCGCCGATTCGGTTTCCGTCAGCAACGTTATCCCGTACAGTCCAGAAATGGAAAAGCAGATGGTCTGCGGGCAGGCTTTAACGCTCGGCACTTTTTCCGCCG
>JAPLKJ010000306.1:0-800 GCA_026388125.1 Elusimicrobiota bacterium | reverse complement strand
GCCGCGGCTGGATATCAGCGAGGCCACCAGGGAAACGCTGCTGCGCCTCATGGACGGGCTGGAGAACGTTTCCATCATGGGCGCCGCGCTGGCCGCCGGCGTGGACGAGTGCCGCTTTATAAGGGAGCGCTGCGCTTTTATCCGCTGGGACGGGCAGGTGGCGCCCTGCATGGCGCTGATGCACGACCACGCCATACATTTCCGCGGCGGCACCAGGCACAACCGGCGCCATATTGCCGGCGATCTGAACCAGCGCGGCCTGCCGGAGATCTGGAACGCCCCTGATTACGCCGCTTTCCGGGAGAAGGTCGTGGAATTCGATTTTTCGCCGTGCCATGTCTGCGGCGGCTGCGAATACAGCGGCGACAACCGCCAGGACTGCGGCGGCAACGTTCACCCGGCGGCCTGCGGCGGGTGCCTCTGGGCGCAGGGCGTGATACAGTGCCCGTGAAATTACGCGCTTTTGATAGAATGTTCTAGAACGAACGGATAAGGAGCTTTCATGGACAGGACCTCTTCGGGTTATTTAATGCTGATCGCTGGCGTGGCGCTGGGGCTGGGCGGCGGCTATGTTTTTATGAACGCCGGTACCGGCGGCGTGAACCCTACCACGGTAGGCTCGTTTGCCGCGCTGCTGGCTGGCATCGTGCTGGCTTTTATGGGCAAGTCCCGCGCGGCGGCCGGGGCGCAGGAAGGTCTGGCCGGTGAGGTCGGGCTGGAAGTGAAAGGCGCGCTGGGCCTGGCCGGCTCGGAGCGGGTGGAGATGGAGGGAAATTTCGGCGGCTTCAAGGTGTTTGTCA
>JAPLKJ010000159.1 GCA_026388125.1 Elusimicrobiota bacterium | reverse complement strand
ATACGCGGCACACGGGCGCCGGCCTGGCCGCCGACACGACGTATTATTTGCGGGCACAGGCGTATAACAGCCTGGGCGTAACGGACTATTCCTGGCTGGCGCTGGGCTCCACCGTTACGCTGGCGAACGAGCCTCTGCCGCTGTCTGTCACGCAGCTCTTCACCTCTTCCATGACCGCCGCCTGGGGCGCCAACGGCAATGGCGCCGGCATAATATACAACGCGCAGGTCTCGACCAGCCCGGCGTTCAGCGTGCTGGCCACGTCGAGCCGGACGGCGAACATCGGCGCCGCGTTCAGCGGCCTTTCGGCGAACACCACCTATTACCTGCGCGTCAACGCGCTCAACCGCGCCGGCTCGCCCACCGCCTGGACGGCACTGGGGGCCGCCTTGACCTTGATAGAAGCGCCCGCCGGCGTTTATTTCGACGAGGTCGGGACGGCGACGATAGTGGCTTCCGCCTACGCATCCGCGCTCACCGGCCTGGACCGGGGCGTTTCCGGCGTGAACGTAGCGGCCGGCGGGGTTTACGGCGCATGGACCGCTGGCGGCAATTCCTGGACCACGAAAGCGCCGATGCCCACTGCCCGCCGTCTTGTAGCCGCCGCAACGGTAGGCGGCAGGCTGTATGCCATAGGCGGACATAGTTCGGGGGTGACCGTGAATACCAACGAGGAGTACGACCCGGTATCCAATACCTGGACGACAAAAACTCCGATGCCCACCACGCGTTATAAAATATCCGTGGGAGCAATTAACGGCAAAGTGTACGCTGTGGGCGGAGTTGACTGGAACGAATGGAACGACCTGAAAGTCAACGAGGAATATGACCCCGTCGCGAATACCTGGGCGGTAAAAGCCGCCATGCCCACTGCCCGTTTTAGTTCGGCAGCCGGTGTCATAGGCGGCCGGCTGTATATAGTGGGAGGCGGGTACAGCCTGAATAACAGCCTGGCAGTGAACGAGGTCTATGATACCGCAAGCAATACGTGGAGCACAAAAGCGCCGCTGCCTGCGGTACGCCGCGGCCTGGCCGCAGGAGTAATAGGCGGCAAGCTGTATGCTGTGGGCGGCTATGCTGTAGGTGCCGTGGCAACCAATACGGAATATGATTCGGTCGGAGATTCCTGGACCGTAAAAGCAGCGATGCCGATGGCAAAGTATGACCTGGCCGCGGGGATAATAGGCGGCAAGCTGTACGCCATCGGGGGTGATCCCGGAGCAGACAGCGCTAACGCGGTATATGACCCGGCAGCCGATACCTGGATGGCCAGGGCGCTGATGCCCACAGTCCGTTCTGAACTTGCGGCTGGCGTAATAGGCGGCAAACTTTATGTCGTGGGTGGGACTTCCGACGGAGATGCGGGGCTCACTATGAACGAGAAATACGACCCCGGCGTGGCGGCTTCGTTCACCGGGCTGGCGCCCAACACGCGGTATTTCTTCAAAGCCAAGGCCCGGAACGCGGCAGGGGTGGAAACCGGGGAATCTGTTACGGTTTCCACCTATACGCTGGCGGCGGAACCTTATTCCGCGGGCTTCTCCGAAGTAGAATATTCCAGTGCCGCCTTTAACTGGCAGGGCGGCCTGAACCCGGCGGGGACCGTCTACCAGTACGAGGTGGCGGCGTCGCCAGTCTTCGGGGTAATAACTTCCAGCGGCGAAACGGCCGGCACGGCGCTCATGCTGACCGGCCTGGCGGAAGGCGCTACCTATTATGGCCGCGTGCGGGCTTTCAACGCTGAAGGTCTGGCCACCGCTTATGCGGCGGCCGTACCCGCGGTAACGCGGGTGAACGCGCCGCCCGTAACGGCCGTACTGCAACCCGGCGACCGGTCTTTTCTCACCGCACTTACGCAATTCTCGGGCTTGGGCGCGGACGATATAATGCTCGCGTCGGTAGCCGTGTCATTGACCAGGCTTTCGGATAATTATTCCTGGGACGGCTCGGGCTGGACGGCGGGCCGCGCCTGGCTGGACGCGGAGCTTACGGGGTCTTCCTGGACCTATACCGGGGTGCCGGCCTGGGTAACAGATTCCTCTTACACTGTATCGGCTAAAGCTCTGGACAATTTCGGCCTCTGGTCCGTGAACTATTCCACCAGCCTGTTCACTTACGATATTACACCGCCCGTTTCTTCAGTGCTGCTGCCTGAGACCAGGGAGGTTTCCACCTTCACCTATATAGCCGGCACGGCGGCCGACGCGGGCGGCATAGCCCAGGTAAAAGTAAGCGTGCGCCGCTGGTCCGACGAGAATTACTGGTCCGGCGGCGGCTGGACGCCGTCCGAAACCTGGAACCTGGCCGCGGGCACTACCGCCTGGTTCTATACCGGGATAAGCAGCGCGGCCTTGCTCGAAGGGACCACTTACCTGGTAATGTCGCAGAGTTACGACCTGGCCGGAAATATCTCCGACCCGGCCGCTAACTCGAGCACGTTCACGTATCTGGGCACGCCTCCCACGGTGGAAATACTGCGGCCGGGGAACGATCCCGCCTACAATTCGCTGGGCGAGATCTCCGGCGCCGCTGCGGACGACGTGTCGGTCTCTTCCGTGGTCCTGACCATAGCCCGGTTCTCCGACGGTTATTTCTGGAACGGTGCGGACTGGCAGGCCGGCCAGGCCTGGCTGGATGCGGACGTAGCCGCCGGCGCCTGGTCGTATGCCTCCGTTCCCGCCTGGGTGAACGCTTCGTCCTATACCGTAACGGCGAAGGCCAGGGACAACAATTACCATTGGTCGGTGGAGTATTCCACCAGCGTGTTCATTTATGACACTACGGCGCCCGTTCTTAGCGTAACTGCTCCGGACAACGGCGCTCTTTTCAATTACACGTCCACCACGGCGGTGATAAACTACTCGGACGAAGGTGAGGGGGGGCTCGGCCGGGCGAGCCTCGTAGTGAAGCTGGACGGGCTGGCGCTGGAGCCGGGCGTACTCACGCTCTATGTTTCTTCGGCCGCCGTGCGCCTTTCCGGCCTTACGCAGGGGGTTCATACGCTGGACGCTTCCATACAGGATAACGCCGGCAACCCCGCCGATGCCGTTCAGACTGGCTTCACCGTTGACCTTTCCACGCCCGCCATAGGCGTGGTACTGCCGGCCGGCGGCGCCTTCCTTAACTATACTTCCACCATGGCGGTCATTGCCTACTCCGACGCCGGCGGCGCCGGGCTTAACCTGGCCAGCCTGGCGGTAAAGCTGGACGGGGCGGCGGTAGACCTGGGCGCTGTATCCGTCTACGCCTCTTCGGCCGCTGTTCAGCTTTCCGGGCTGGCGCAGGCGGCGCATACGCTCAACGCGTCCATACGGGACAACGCGGGTAACCTGGCCGACGCCGTACAGGCCGGCTTTACAGTGGACCTCGCTTCGCCGGCCGTTTCCATCGCGCAGCCTGCGGGCGGTATCTTTAACTATACCTCTACCACGGCGGTTATAAATTACTCGGACGCCGGCGGCTCCGGTCTCAACGCCGCGAGTCTTATCATAAAACTGGATTCGGTGGCCCTTTCCACCGCCGCGTTCACGCGCTACGCCTCCTCGGTTACGGTGCCGCTCTCCGGGCTTTCTCAGGCGGTTCACACGCTGGACACTTCCATACAGGACAACGCGGGCAACCTTACCATCGCTGTCCCGGGCGTCTTTAAGGTTGACCTGACCTCGCCGACTATCGTCATTGCCCGGCCTGATAACGGCAGTTTCTTCAACTACACCTCAACGACGGTCGTGATAAACTACGCGGATACCGGCGGCCTGGGGCTCAGCACCTCTACGCTTGCGGTAAAGCTGGACGCGGTGGCGCTTTCCACGGCCGCTTTCACTTATTACGCCTCTTCGGCCACGGTGCAGGTTACGGGCTTGTTGCCGGGTGTTCATGCGCTGGACGCATCCGTACAGGATAAAGCAGGCAACCTTACCAGTGCAGCGCAGAGCGCTTTCAAAGTCGACCTGGACTCGCCTACCGTTGCCATCGCGCAGCCTGTCAGCGGCAGTTTCCAGAACTATACCTCTACTCTGGTAGTGGTGAACTACGCCGACACCGGCAACTCCGGGCTCAGCACCTCTACGCTAGTGATCAAACTGGACGCGGTGCCCCTTTCAACCGGCGCTTACACGCGCTACGCCTCTTCGGCCGCGGTGCAGCTCACGGGCCTCTCGGAAACGGTTCACACGCTGGACGCATCTATACAGGACAAGGCCGGCAACCTGGCCGCGGCCGTACAGACCGGCTTCACGGTGGACCTGTCTTCTCCGGCCGTTACCCTCATACGGCCGGCCGACGGCGGCTTCTTTAACTACACCTCCACTACGGTGGTGGTCGGCTACGCGGATGCCGGCGGCTCGGGAGTGAGCACGGCCACGCTTATCGTCATGCTGGATTCGGTGGCCCTTTCCACCGGCGCGTACACGCGCTATGCGTCTTCTGCCGCGGTGCAGCTTGCGGGGCTGGCGCAGTCTACTCATACGCTGGCCGCGTTCATGCTCGATAAAGCCGGCAACACGGGAGGCGCCGTGCAGACCGGCTTTACGGTGGACCTGACCACTCCGGCCGTAGCTATTCTCCAGCCTGCCAACGGCAGCGTGTTCAATTACACTTCCACTACGGCAGTAGTGAATTTCTCGGACGCCGGCGGCGCGGGGCTCTCTCTGACCAGCCTGGTAGTTGAGCTGGACGGGGTGACGGTAGCCACCGGTGCCGTCATTGTCTACGCGTCATCGGCCTCTGTGCCGCTTACGGGGCTGGCTCAATCCACCCATACGCTGGACGCTTTCATCCGGGATAACGCCGGCAATCTAGCCAGTGCCGTGCGGGCCGGCTTCACGGTGGATTTCACTATTCCCCCGGCGGCGGTTGCGGACCTTGCGGCCGGAGCGCTTACCGCCGGCGCGGTTGAGCTGAGCTGGACCGCTCCCGGAGATGAAGGCAATACCGGCGCGCTGGATAATTCCACTTTCACCGTACAATACTCCACCTTCGCCGGCGCCGCCTGGTCCACCGCGGCCGCGCAGGTGAATATTTCCACCACAGGCGTGAACCCCGGGACAGCCCAGCATTATACGCTCGGCGGACTTTCCGCGAACACCAGCTATTATTTCCGGCTGTGGACCAAGGACGGGCAGGCGAATTACAGCGCGCTTTCCAACGCGGCCATGGCCGCTACTTTGGCTGAGGCGCCGTCCTCCGTTGTCTTCTCCGGAGTGGCGTATTCCAGCGCGGCCCTGAGCTGGGCGGGGGGAGCCAACCCGGCCGGGACCGGCTATCAGTACCAGCTGGCGGTATCGTCCGGGTTCGGCGCGATAGCGGCCAGCGGTTCCGGTCCGGCGGTACCTGCCTGGCTGACGGGCCTGGCGGAAGGGACTACTTACTACGGCCGCGTGCGCGCGCTCAGTGTTGGCGGGATATTTACGGCTTACGCCTATACGTCCGGCACCGCGGTTACGCTGGTATACCCGCGGCCGCCCGACGGGACCGTGGCCGGCATTTCGGGCTCGGCGCTGGGAGTTAGTTCCATCAGCTGGACCTGGAACGCCGGCACTATAGCTTCCGCGGAACAGTTCTCGCTGTATTCCGCCAGCGGAGTTTTCGTCGCTACCATCCCGTTCGTCTCTTCAGCGGCCTATACCCGCGCCGGGCTGGAGCCCAATACCGCCTACAGGCTTTTGATCGCCGGGACGAACTGGGTGGGCGACGGGCAGCTGACGGCTTCCGCCACGGTTTATACCCTGGCGGCCGCGCCGGACTCGCCTGCCGCCGTGCTGACGGGCAGCGCGGCCATACAGGTAAGCTGGGCCGCCAACGGCAATCCCGCCGGAACGCTGTACGAACTGTGGCGGTCCACTACCGGCTCCGGCTACGGCCTGCTGGCTTCCGTTACGGGGACGTATATTAATTCCGGCCTGAACGCCGCTACGGAGTATTATTATAAAGTGCGCGCGGTGAACGGCAACGGTATAGCCAGCGCCTTCAGCGCCGCGGTCAGCACCCGCACGCCCGAGGCGCCGCTGCAGGGCGCCCCCGTTATCAACGGCGCGGCGGCCGGCACGGCCGCGCTGGCGTGGAGCTGGAGCGCGGTGGGCGGCGCGGCCGGCTACCGCGTGCTCAATTCCACCTTCGGCTCCGTCTCCGGCGACCTGGCCGCGGGCAGCCTGAGCTGGCAGGAGACGGGCCTGTCCACCAATACGGCCTATACGCGCTACGTGCAGGCGTATAACAGCGTAAGCGCGGCTACGTCAGGCGTTACTCCCGTTTATACGCTGGCCGCCGCGCCCGACTACCTTGGCGCGCTGCGGGTGGACGTGACCAGCGCGGCGCTCGGGTGGGGGACCAACCAGAACCCGGCCGGGACCATCTTCCAGCTGTGGCGGGATACCAGCGCGGCTTTCGGCGCGCCGGAGATCTACAACGTGACGGCCGATTCGTACACGGCCGCGGGCCTTGCCCCCTCCACCACCT
>JAPLKJ010000171.1 GCA_026388125.1 Elusimicrobiota bacterium | reverse complement strand
CAGCCGCCAGCAGGTACACGCCCCGCGGCCCTTCCTCGCCGCCGCGCCACACCCGCGCCGAGCCGCTGTAGCAGGCCAGGCAGCGCCCCGCGCGCCGCTCGGACCGGGCGTGAATATGCCCCAGCGCTGCGTAGTCCGCGCCCAGCGCCTCGAACAGGTCCCCGTCTATAACGCCGCTTTTGGTTTCCTCCGTTTCCGGCCCGGTATACACCGAAGAATCCGTGCCGTGCAGCAGCAGCACCCGGGCTTTACCCTCCGCCACGGGCGGCGCGCCCCAGTCCCGGTAGCCGGCGTAGCTTTCCTGGTGCGCAACGGCCAGGAACTCCACCCCGTTGCGCGCCAGCAGCGTATAGGGCTTGGCCAGGCATTTAGTTACGGGCCCCAGGTCGTAACTTTCCAGGCTTTCGGCAGGCGCGCGGCGCAGGTTTTCGTGATTGCCCGGCAGGTAGATAACCTCGCAGCCCTTAAGCCTCTCCAGCTTAAGGCGGAAGGCGTCCTTAAGCGCTTTCATATCCTCGAAAGAGTCGAACAGGTCCCCGCAGAACAGCAGGAACGCCGCCCCTTCTTTGGCGGCCAGGTCTATAATTTCAGCCAGCACCCCGAAGCAATAATCCTTCTCGGTTTCCTTCAGGTGCAGGTCGGCGGCATGTATTATTTTAGTCATGCGGATAGTGTATAAACCCGCTATGACAAGGGCGTGACGCGGCTAAAAAAGCGCCTTCCGCGGCCTTTCTCCCCATTAATTTGACGCCGGAAAGTTCTGTGGTATAATATACCTTCATTCCTTCACAGCACGAACCTTACGGGGGTAAGACAATGCCGCAGAAAGACACGCTGAAACGACTTGGCCGCATTCTCACACTTTTAGCCCGGCTGGACCACGGCCGGATACATGTAGCCACTCTGGCCAAAGAATTCAACGTTTCCAAGCGCGCCCTGCAACGCGACCTGGCCATGATCCACCGCGCGGGGTTCTTCACCAAGCCGGACGACGAGCCCGGCTACCACAAATTCGTGGACGGCTTCAGCCTTACGCGGCGCGACCTTACCCCCGAGCAGTTGGCTACGCTGGCGGCCATGGCCGGATTCTCGAAGAACCTGGGGGCGGGGCTGTCCGCTTCCTTCGAAAAGCTTTTCCGCCACATTACCGACAACTCGCCGTGGGAATCGTACATACTGCCGATAATGCCGAAAATAAAAACCGACGCTATTCCTTTTATTCAGGACATTGAATACGCCATAGAATACGCCAAAGAAATAGAGATCGAGTACACCAGCGCCGAGGGCAAAGAAGTAAAGCGCCATGTCTGCCCGCTGAAGATACTTATAGCCGAAGGGTTTTCCTATATCTTCGCTTTCTACAAAACCAAGCCCGATATTTTTATTAAATACCGCACTGACCGCATAAAGAGCCTGAAAGTTATTGAAGGGGACAGCTTTACCAATCCCCCGGGCATGGACGAGGCGCTGGCCAAGGCCCGCAATATCTGGGGCGTGAACGTGGAATCCGACCGCAAGATAAAAATACGGCTGAAAATAGACAGCTGGGCCCGCGACTATTTCCTGTGCCAGGAGCTGGTGGGCGGCCAGACCATAAAGCAGCGCAGCGACGGCTCGCTTATCTATGAAGCCACCATCTGCCAGTTGCCGGAAATTATCCCCCACATTCTGCGCTGGATGCCCAATGTGACGGTACTTTCCCCTAAAATTCTTAGAGATGAAGTTGTGAAGCGGGTAGACGAATTCAGGAACAACCATAATAACTGAGCGGTGTAATTCCCCGGTTCCGGGCATCCGCCCGTGAACCGGACGGCGGCCGTACCCTTTCCCCCAGAAAGCCGGCCGCCGCTTACCTAATCTGCAGCATATACCTGTGACCAGGCATAACGCGCCGGAAACCATAACGGCGCGGCAGGCCTTTGTCACACCTCGGTGGTAAAATAACCGTGAGGGTAACGGAGAGGACATCATGAAAAAGCAGGACGCGTTCAAAACCAACCAGCAGTATCTCTCGGCGTTCTTCACGCTGGCGGGCGCGCAGCGGCGCAACGCCTGGGACGAACCCGGCGAAACCCCGGCCGCCCCCAAAAAAGGCACCAAGCCGGCCAAGCCGCCGGCCAAAGAGGAAGTGATAAGGGATTTCAGAATTAAAGTTAAGCGCACACTTATAGCCGGCGTAATACTGCCGCTGGAGGCGCTGGCTAAACAGCATAACCTGACCTTCCAGGAAAAAGCCGTGCTGGCCTATTTTGCCGGCACCGAGCTTTACCGCGCTCACATAGAGCTGGGCGGCATGATAAACCGCTTCGAGACCAAAGGCATAGCGCCCGCCTTCGAAACCGTAAAGCTCATCGGCCCCGGCTCCACGCTGATAAAGAAAAAACTTATCTCCATCAACCAGCGGGAGTTCCCCAGCCGCTACTGCCCGGACGAGGCTTCCCTCCCCGCAAAGATCTTCAGCCTTATAACCGGCCTGCCGGTTAAAAAGGAGCCTAAGCCCAAGGCCCAGCCCAGGGTAAAAACCGCCAGCGCCCCCGCCGCCATTTACGAAAAACTGGCCGAATACGTAGTGGGCCAGGAGGAAGCGAAAAAAGCCATCTCCGCCGGCGTGTTCCTGCACCTTAAGCGCACGCAGTTGAACAAACACCGGCCCAAGGGGCAGAAAATAGCCAAGAGCAACATTCTTATAATCGGCCCGACGGGCTGCGGCAAAACCCATATCTGCCGCACGCTGGCCGGCGCGCTGAACCTGCCGTTCCACATAACCGACGCCACCCAATACACCGAAACCGGCTACGTGGGCCGCGGCGTGGAAGAGATGCTGCTGGACCTGCACAAGGACAAGAACCTGTCCCCCTCGGCCCACGGCATTATCTACATAGACGAAATAGACAAGATAGCCGCCCAGAACCCGGGCGGCGGCCATTACGGTGACCGCGACGTAAGCGGCAAAAGCGTGCAGGAGGAGCTGCTGAAAATGCTGGAGGGCGGGGCTATAACCTGCGAAAAACAGCGCGGGCACGAAGAGGGCAAAGTGATAGACGCCAGCAACGTGCTGTTCATAGCCGGCGGCGCTTTTCAGGGGCTGGAGGAAATAATAGCCGCCCGCCTGAAGAAAAAAAGCATAGGCTTCCGCGGCTCTTCCGGCGAGAGCGCGCCCGGCGCTGACTGCCTGCTGAAGCAGGTGCAGCCCGAAGACCTGATAGCCTACGGCTTTATGCCGGAATTTGTGGGGCGCTTCCCGGTTATAGCGGTGTTGGACCGGCTTACCAAGGAAGACCTGGTGAACATCATAACCGGCACCAAGAATTCCCTGCTCAGCCAGTACCGGGCCATAATAGCGGAAACCGGCCTGGACATGCAGATCCCGGAAGATATGCCGGAGCGCGTGGCCGAGGCCGCCCTGAAGCGGGACCTGGGCGCCCGGGCCATAAAAGGAATAATGGAGAAATGGCTGACGGAGGAGCTCTTCCGGCGCCAGGGCGCGCGGCCGGCCCAGGAAACCCCGCCCAGCCAGGAGCCGCCGCGCAAGGCCGGGTGCTAGCGCCCGCCGCGCGCGGGCGGTTTTCCCGCAATGGCGCGTCACGCGTTTGTCAAAGGCGGTTGGTACTATATATTTGAGGCGACCTTATGAAAAAACAAAATGCCGACAAGGAGCTGCTTAACGAAGTGCTCAACTGGGGCGAAAAAGCTTTCGCGGAGCTGGGCGATGGGCGCCGCTCGAAAAAAACGGAGCCGGAAGTTTTGCAGCGCCTTAACTCCTCCTTCAAAACCCTGCGCGCGGACATAGCCGCCAGGCAGGCGCGGGGCGTTAAGCTTGCGATGGAGAAGCTGCTAAAAAAAGCCGGCCTCGGAGCGCCGGAAATACAGGCGGTTTACATAGCTCTTTACAGCAAGCTGCTCGACCGCAACGCCATGCAGATCTCCTCGCTTATCAGGGCGGTGTCCGGCCTGAACGACCTTTCCTCCACCGACGCGGCGGCGCTGTTCAGGCCGAGGTGCCCGCTGTTCAAAAGCCGCATAATGCTCCCCGGCTACGACGGTTTCCCCGCCAACGCCGAGTTCTCTTCTTACTTCCTGCATATCGCGCTGGGTCTGCCGGTAGGCAAGGCCCGCAGGAAGGCACAAAACCTGCAGAAGATCTCGCCGCGCCAGATCTACGGCCAGCTGTCCGAGCGCGTTATCGGCCAGGAGGACGCGAAGCGGCGGGTTTCCGCGGCCGTCTTCCGGCATCTTAAAGCCTGCCAGCTGAACCTGAAGCGCAAGCCCGGGGACAGGATACAGAAAGCCAACATCCTGATAATCGGCCCCACCGGCACCGGCAAAACCCATATAGCGCGCACGCTTTCGCAGATACTTAAAGCCCCCCTGGCCGTTTGCGACGCCACCCAGTACACCGAGGCTGGCTACGTGGGCATGGACGTGGAAGAGATGCTGGTGCAGCTGCTGAAAGCCGCCGGCAACGACCCAGAGCGCATGAAGAACGGCATCATCTACCTGGACGAGATAGATAAGATAGCTTCCCGCGACGCCCGCGCCAGCCATTACACCACCAAAGACGTAAGCGGCCTCAGCGTTCAGCAGGAGTTGCTTAAACTGCTGGACGGCGACGTCATAAATTATCGCAAGCGCAGCGCCATATCCGAAAGCGGAACAGCTGGCTTAAACACATAATAACGGAAGACCTTATAGAATACGGCTTCATCCCCGAATTCGTAGGCCGCTTCGCCAGCATAGTAACGCTGGACCCGCTCTCCCGGCAGGACGTGCTGGACATACTCACAAAGCCCAGGAACTCGCTGGTTTCCCAGTATTCGGCCATCTTTAAAGCCGCGGGCATAAAACACAAATTCGCGCCTGAGGAGCTGGCCGCCGTAGCCGACGAGGCCTTTGCCCTGAATACCGGCGCCCGCGGCCTTAAGGCCATAATGGAGAACCGCTCAGCCCCGCTGCTTTTCGAAGGCGGCCAGGCGGCGCCCAAAGCGGAAGAAAAACCGTCCCTGCCACCCGCCGGCGGCGGCAAAGCGGCCTGAAGCAAACCACGGAAACTATTTATGCGCAGGAAAAAACTAACAGCGTCCAACCTGGTCTTCGAAAGCGCCGTGGAAGTAATGAGCGACGTTTTCGACTTCACCATAGAGCGCCACGCCGGCGACCAGGCCGCGGAGGAAATATACTCAAAGATGCGCGCCGCCCTTGCCGACGCGCGCCGCAACCTGCGCGGCCTGCTTAAGAAGCCCTGGTTCAAAGGCCCCGAGCGCGAGCGCTGCCTGGCGCGCGCCCGCGAGCTGCGCGGGGCCGAGCTTATGTTAGGCTACACGGTGAAAGCCGCCCGCGCCGCGGCCGAAACGAACGAATTCTTCCTGGAGAACGCGGCCAGCCTGCCTGGCATGCCCGAGCTGATGGGCCGCTTTAAAATTAAGATCTCTGGCGGAAGAAAGAAATAGCTGTCTCCGAAAAACTGATTCCGTATTCTACCGCAACTCGAACCACGGGTTGGCATGCAGGCCCTCCGGATGGAACGCCGTGGTGTAGAGCTTACTGCCGCTAAGGCGGAACCAGGGGCAGGCCTGCAGCCCGTCAGGGTGGTACGGCGTGGTGTAAAGCTCGCCGCCTCTTATTGTATACCAGGGATTAGCCTGCAGCCCGTCCGGGTTAAAGGCCGTGGTATAAACAGAATCCCCCCTAAGCTCGAACCACGGGCAAGCCTGCAGGCCGTCCGGGTGGTATGGAGTAGTGTATAGCTGGCTCATAGATTTCTCCCCTTAATTATGTTCTGTGTCACTTTAATTCAGGCTCTTCTTTCGTAAATGCCTGCGTTAAATAATCAAAGTTCAGCCTTAGGTATGAACGCTTTATACCACTGCTGTAGATGCAGAACAATTCCGCCAGGCGCATCATGCTCAGGTCCGAGCGGTCATAAAAGCCCGGTCGCTGCAGACAAAATATAAAGTCAGTATGGCTTTCATCCAGCCCCAGCGCGCGGACATCCCCCAGCCCAATGAACCCGTTCTTTATACGTTTTCCTTCTTCCAGGCCCAGCGCGCACAGCACTGCCAGTTTCAGGCTTTGCGCCGTCTGCCTGAGGCCGTACAGATCAAGAGGGTTATTACAGCTATCGTCGTGCATATAGTTAAGCGAGTCTACTACGACCGCGTCCAGGGTTAGTCCGGTTTTTTTAAGCTGGTGAGCCAGCCGCACCATATCATTGATTATATCCTGAGTGTCCATCCTGGTGCGTTGTGAAAAATACACGCCGGACCGCGAAAACTGCTCGCCCGCCTCCGCTATTTTGCTCCAATTCTCACCGGCAAGCCACTCCGGTTTAAGGTGGCGATAAGAGGTGCCGGTGCGCAGGGCCAGTATTCTGGCCATAAAGTCTTGCGCGGTTATATCCGGCAGGAAAACCGCTACGCAGCG
Source organism: Elusimicrobiota bacterium (assembly GCA_026388125.1). Taxonomy (GTDB): domain Bacteria; phylum Elusimicrobiota; class Elusimicrobia; order Elusimicrobiales; family UBA9959; genus UBA9959. Next base: position 7,528 of record JAPLKJ010000171.1, on the reverse strand, counting down.
CCCGGTGCGGGCCAATTCGGATACTATGTTGGCCAAGTAAGCCGTTTTGCCCTGGCTGGGCGTAGAACACACCACCGCCAGCGTACCGGCCATCAAGCCGGGGGACGGGAAGATATCTTCCAGTATTCCTTTCTCCGGAGCAGACTGCAAATTTTTCAGCTTTTCCAGTGTGTCGGCCGCAACCTCCTTTGCCAAAGTAAAATCAGTGAACTCCGGATATAATTGACGCACTAACGTTTTTGCCGGCTCTGCTTTAACTTTTTCTGCTTTGTCATTGTTTTTGTTCGTCATATACTCCTCTAGTGTGTTTTAAAGCGCGAAATTTTTAACCGGCGCCGGTTTGAACAAGCCTAAACGCAGCAGCAGACGGTCGGGCAGGCGCTCCAGCCTGGTATTATAAGCCGCGGCGGCGTTAAAGTAACTGTCCCGGGCGCCGGCTATCTTATCCTCCGCGTCTTTTATCCCCGCCATAAGCTGCAGGTACCTTTCCGCCGCCCCTAGCCCGGGATAGGCCTCTGCCAGCGCCAGGAGGCCATTATAGGCCGGTTTATACCCAGTCCCGCGCAGTTCTGCCAGCTTAACCAGTAAGGCCTGCTCGTAAGCCCCCAGGCCCCGCGCCGCCTCCGCCAGGCGCGGCACCAGCTCGCGGCGGCGCTTAAGCTGCACGTCTATAAGCGCCCTTATCTGGCTAACCCGGTTGCGCAGGAAGATAACTCCGTTGAACGCCATCATGAACCAGAAAGCGAAAAACAGCAGGCCGTAGGCTATAAGGCAGATCAAAGTGAACCCGGCCAGCCCCGGTTTGTCTGCAAGGAACCAGACACGTATAACCGGGAACGCCATAACCGCCAGCAAACTTAACGCCGCCAACCAGATTATGGAACCCAGCCGGCTGGCTTTCTCCGTTGCCGCGTCGGAAAGCGAAATAAGATAGAACGGCGCCCCGGAGCCGGCCTTTATGGCTAATTCCGCCCCCGCCGGCGCCGCGTGCCCGAAAATAGTGGAAGGCGCGTGCAGCGGAAGTATGGATTCCGAATAATGCCGCATGTGCTGCGTATCCGTTACCTCCGGCGCGGAACACCCGCCGAAGTAAAGTTGGTCGCCGGGCCGGCAGGTGGTGTAAAAAGAAGAAACCGTATCCATTTCCGCCCCGCATGAATCTACCGGCACAGCGGCGGTTTCATCCTCCAGTGTGAAGCCGGCTCTGTCGTCCCAGCCGCCTATCACGGTGGAGCCGCGCTCTACTTTCTCGCGCACCTGCTTCTTGCCGTCTTTATCCAGGTATTCCTCCTGCACCGTCCGTTCCCAATCCTCGGTTACCGACCAGGAATAATATACGCATTGCCTGCGGGCCAGGTAGCTGATAAGCGGCCGGGCACAGCTTATTAGCCCCTTAACATGCACCCAGCCTACAAAGATGTCCTTTATAGCCATAAGCGGGATATCGGTAAGAAAGCGCCGCCTCCGCCAGGAGAACATGGCTCCGCTGAGCAACAGCGCCGCCAGGCCGAAAGCCGCGGCGTCCAGCCATATATATTCGTCGAGCAGCATAAACTTAAACCAGGGCAGTATTATTCCCACCGCCATAAGGCACCGCTGCCAAAGCGTGTATTCTCCCGCCGGGTAATGCGCCAAATCCCCTTTGGTAAGCATCCGGTAAGATCCCCACAATTCCCTGCGGCTGAGCTGCGGCTTAATTTCCTCGCGCGCCCGCGCGGCATAAACATCGCCCCTGGCGGCCGCCACCGAATACCAGTAATAAGCCAGCTGGTAGCTTTGCCGCACTCCTGTGCCTAACCGGTAGGCTTCACCCAGCAGCCAGGCAGCATCCGCCATACCGCCCTGCGCGGCTTTGGCCAGCCAGAAAACGGCTTTGTCCCCGTTGGTCTTTACGCCGGCGCCGGCCAAATACGACGCCCCCACGGCGTAAGCGGCCGGCGTATAATTCTTTTCAGCCAGCTGAAGGCGCAACGTAAAAGCTTTGCGCCGGTTTATGGGCGTGGCGTAGCCGTATTTGTAGCTGAACGTAACCAGGTATGCGGCGGTATTGTTGCCGTCCCGGGCCATCCCGGCTATTTTGGGGTAGGATTGGCTGAATAGTTTTCGGGCGGTTTCGCTGTTACCTTCAGAGGTGCTAACAAGCAAATGCCCGTAGTAAAACTGCGCCAGCGGGTTGCCGGTTTCGGAAAGGCGGATCAATTCATTCTGTGCCGCTGCCGCTTTAACAGGGTCAGGGTTATTAAGGTAAACCTTAAAGACGCTTTCAAACCCGTCCTGATCAGGCTCCGCCTGCTGCGCGCCCAATTCCGAAAGCCCGGCGGTTAACACCGCCAGCCCTATAACAAATCCAAAGCGCGCGAGCCTCTTCATATAAATATTTTAGCTTCCCCAGGTGACAAAGGCCTGTCGCACTTAACATCAAAATATAAATAATTATGCCAGCTGCAGACTAATTCCTGTTAGCCCGGATCTCGTTGGGAGAGGCACCAGACTTGATTATGGCTGGAAATTTAAAACTGGCTCGAAGGGGCTGCGCATCGGCAGTGGTGTATGCAAAAAACCCGGTTGAACTACTCGCACGTCTCAGGTTTGCGGCGAAAACTCTTTGGGCAGGCCGTAGCCGGACAGCAGCCCGGTAATAGCGCGGTTTTTATCCAGCAGTTTTTTTGTGCGCTTGCGCCAATGGATCAGGAATTCATTGTTCCTGTCTTTTATTCCGCAGCCGGTAGAGAGGAATTTAAAAAGGGACACAAGAACTACGCCCAGCTTATCGTCCAAAACTTCCCCCCAGCCCACGGAAAGTGGCTTATGGCGGCGGTTCAGCGTGCGGCCGTATAAGATGCGGTGGTGGGCGCAGGCATTCCTGACGTCGACATAATTTGAAAGCCAGTTGAACAGCGTGGGGCCGTCCATGCAATAGTTGTGCGCGATCTTAACCTTGGACAGCCGCGAAAGGTTATAACAGAACTCCACAAGTTCACCGAAGGACATAAGCTCTACAGTAGCCCACAGCGGCAGCCGCGGGAAGTCGGCCTTGTAGCGCTCTTTATAGTAACTTACAAACCCCTCCTGGCTTCTTCTTTCTACTTTTTCTTTTAACTCCGCCAGCCAGCGGCCATGCTCCGAATGAAAGCGCGGGTCGAAAATGGTCACATCCTCGTAGACGAAAGCTCCGGCGCCGGGCTCGGTAACAAGGACGTTCACTACGCTGTTCCTTAGCTGCACTTCGGCAATTTCAAAAGCCTCCAGAAAAACATTCCTGAGCTGCCTGTCAAAAAAATATATTTTCTTTAAGTCGCTGAAAGTAATAGCCTTTTCCGGCATGGACTTTACACAGCTCATAAGGCGGAAAGTGGTTTCAGCCTTTAAAAACCGCTCCACTTGCAGCTTCTCCCGGTCTTCTATCTGCACATTGTGCTTGCGCAGCCATTCAACGCTCTCTTCAAGGGAAAGCGCAGGCTTTATATATTTGTCCGGCATCGTATCCTCCCATTTCCCGCAAGCGGCTTTGCTGTAGTATAAATTATACAACGGCATTGCGACAAAGGCGTGCCGCGGGAAACAGGTTCTACTTTAGCACCTCCCAATGCCCGCCTTTGTCGGGGCCTATGCGGCGGATCACTCCGGTGGCTTTAAACATTTTTAAATTCCACTCTACACCTCTGCGGGTCAAGCCGCTTTTCTTCTCAAGCATGACCTGTGTTACACTTGGATTTTCCCTGATCAGGGCAATAATTTTCTCCACAGTTTTGACCACAGTTTTCCGGGTAGTTTCCTGGGTAGTATTTTGTACACCCCCTCCCGAGAGTTTTCTTCCTACCTTTCCACCGACTGATCTCTTCAACCGCCGGGTGGAGTTTTCGGGAAGAGGAGAACTATCTTGTGACCCACGGTATTTTTGCTACAGCCTGTGGCAGATTTTTCCCATCTATTTCCACAGCCAATAGATGCAGTTTTGCGGAAGGTGTGGGATACTTTTTATGCAGGCAATTTCTTGCACCAATGGTGCAAGTTTTGTTCCCAGGCCATTTCTCTCGCCAGTGGTGAGAGTTTTTATCTTTTTTGCCTATAAAAATAATATCTGTTGCCGCATAATTTAGCGACAACTTGGGTCGCCAAAATGCCTGATCAGCACTTTTCCTCCTGTGTTCTGCCGCGTATGGCGGCCTGCTCCCGGGCGTGCTCTATAGCCTGGTGCAGACGGGTTTGCAGAAGCGGCATGGGAGGCAGTTCGGTATTGTGTCGACAGTCTCGACACAATTGTTTCATTCGGCTGAGTTTCTGCAAAGCGGATCATTCTGGTAAGAGCCGAGTAAGTGTAGCCCTCACCGAACTCGGCCTGCAATTGTTGCGACACTGTCGCAAGAATTCGTTTTCCATAGGCGGCCCGGCCATACTGGAGGTTATCTTTTAGTAAGCGCCGCCCTACATGCCAGCACAGCATTGTGTGTGTTGAATTGGCCACGGTGGCCACGCGCTGGCGAGCAGATTGAATGAGCTCGCGGAGATCGCAAAGAAGAGCTGCTTCATCCACTACGGCCGGCGGTTGTGACGCGGCTCGCACAGTTTTCTTTGTCTGCTTTCCTGTGGCCATAAGTCCCCCTTCCCACAAATAGCATAGCAGACCAACCCGTCAAAGGTCTGTCGGGATGATTTAAAGAATTTGTGAATTTAAAACACGGACAGGAATGCCGGGAAGGTCACTATTTTTTTCGCCAGGAAGCGCATTTGTTGGATTGCCGGAAAATATCAGCACTCAGCACTTCGCCGTCGCAGGTTATCAGATCGCTGAAATCGTTCAGATGTTTAGCGTTTAGCACGCAAACGAGTGTAAAGTGATATTTAGAGCATTCACCTATTCCGCAAGCGAAGGCGGCGATTTTAAATATTTGTCTGACAGTTTATACCTCGAAAAGATTCTTTAAGACTTTAATCCGCCTTTCCGCCCGCGGCATGTCCGGGAGTGTGAGCTCTTCTGCTGTCAGCGAGCGAAGATAGGCTGACATTGAAAAAATCTCAACGGAAGGGAATGGCTGCCCGGTTATCGGTTGCGTAAAGAAAAAGTCCTGGCCGCCGGTTGGATGAATTGGATACCAGTAGCAAACTAAAGGCAGAACTGGCCATGCCGTATATCCTTGCGGGGGGCCCATAAGTTCTAAAACCTTTCTTACCGCAACTTCCCGAAAATCGCCATTTACCCATTGGGTGTTCCATCTTTTGATCTTATAGTCCTGAACTTCCTGCGGGGAAACAGCAATATCAAGCGGCTGGCTATTCAGGGAATGGGCGGACCAGTTCTTTATTTCTACCTGGTAGAGAATCTTGTTGTTCCCGGTAATCCTTGAAACCCAGGCATCAAGCCTATGGCCGTTATTTCCAGACCCCTTGCATTTATGGGAAACAATTGCGGCCTGGTTCCCCATGGACCTGAAATAGTGACAAAGCAGAGCTAGGCCCAAATCCTCTCCGGCCAGAACGGAAACTGTATTGGAATCTTCTTTGTTGATCAGTGAGCAATGGTCATAAAATTCAATAATTTCCCTGGTTTTGATTTTAAGCATGTTTTCTCCGTAGCACTCAGCCTGGTTGCACAGCCAATTGTTCGCCGCTCACTAGCTATAAGCCGCTTTCCCATAATATAAACTATACAAAAGCGTTATGACAAAGGCGTGACGCGGCCGTGTCGCGGAATATAGTCCAGCAAGCTCGTTGTATATTTTTTGACTTTTTGGATACTTGAGCTCAACGTGCTGATGCAGTGAAAAAAGGCGTACTGGGATAATGCGATCGCTTGAGCGTTTCCACACGCAAAACTGCTCAGAATTTCCGGCATTGCATCCCCGCGTGGGATTAGGTTCAAATACAAAAAAAACTTCTGGCACACTACTTAGACAGCAGTTGTACCACAAAAAAAGAATACGAAATATCCCTTAGCTCAAACACTATAGCCAAGCTTTTATCAATAGTTCTGGCAGATCCTCGTCATGATTAGCGCCGATCGGCTCGTTGATATGCCCGTTATAAAGCCCACGATGTGGAAAAAATGTGTAGGCGTCGTTATCGCTTATTCTAGTTACCCAGAAATGTAGTGGGTCTTGCCGCACTTCTTGCACAGTAGCCAGCATTTTCCCAATATACACGCTGCCACCTACACGCCAATGCTGAAGATGTAATTCGCGTAATTCTTTGTTAAATTCCGCAGTATTTGGATATTTTTTTTGAAGTTTTTTATAAATTATCCTTTGCAACGGGATTATTCCAGTGTTACTTAATTCTTCAGCCTTTTTTTTGTCACGGCCCCATCCACCTTTTTCCCAGTCAGCGGCTTCCTCCGCCTTATCCCTCCAGTATGGAATTTCAGCCCAACTTGCAGCAATCTTAGGCGATTTCTTAAAGTTGCTGTACCGCGAGAATTTTAGAATATAATCAAGGGCTTTATCTTTCCAGAAATGATCCGAAAGCCATTGATATGCAATTTCCGGATCCGGGCTTACATCATACCATTGCCTAGCAATACCTGGCCCTTTTTGGCTCCATATGGGAACTGGGGCAAAACGTTGTTGCCTGTAATTTAGTCCGAAGCGTCCGGAAGAATTAACAAAATAGGAACCTTTGGTGGTATAAGTAAATGAATGCCAGGAGCATGCTCTCTCCGGTAAATCCTTCCATCCATTATTGAACCATTCCCTTGCTTCTTTGGGGGCTTTCCAACCTGCTTTACACCATCGCAATGCCTCTTTATCGTTTTCCCATTCTCCGTGCCAACTTCGCGAAACTATAAAAACTTCATATGGGGAACATCGGTCAATAGCAAGGTATTGCGCGGCAATTTCGGGAGTGATCCCCTCCTTTTTAAAACTTCGTGCAGTTATATGGTTTAACCCCTTCTCATAGTAAGCATATGCTTCCTGGGGATCCGTAAAGCCGGCATTGAAGAACAGGATGGCATCTGGCAGGCTTCTATCCCAAGTAGGGAACCATTCCCTGTGGCAAAATTTAAACACATTGAAACGCAAATCAGTCTCTGCCAGTATTGACCTCACGAATTGCTCGCGGCCACCAGCTAATTGATCGTAGGTATTGCAATTAAATTTCGCTTCGATATACTTTTCGTAGTCGGCCAAATTCTTCTCGTCGTTAAAGCGATCGGCTACGGCTTTAGATATCCGGTAATCCATTGAATCGTCCTTTATATCCTTATATTGGCAATACGGACTTATAAAACTTAACAGTTGCAACAATTGTATGACAAGTGGCTGTCGCAAATGGGTTACGAAATTTTACACTGGGTGGAGGATAGTTTCACAGGGAAGTCGGCAATACCCCGTGATAGTTCTGGACTTGCAGAGTAGTTTATGCAAGTGAGTGTATGCTAAAAAAAACTCTTTAAGCGACATCCCCCATCTTGCGCCAGAACAATAGCCGCTTTTTCTCTGGCCAGCAAGCGCCGAGAGAAACAGCCATTCGGCCCGTTTCAAATTCATCCAACCCAAGTCCAAGCTGGATTTGTTCCTGGACGGGTCTTACG
>JAPLKJ010000065.1 GCA_026388125.1 Elusimicrobiota bacterium | reverse complement strand
GTTTCGTGCGCGGCAACGGCACCGGCGCGTTCACCGCTTCGGCCATAGTCGACGCCGACGTGCCCAATACGATAACCCTTGACAATATAACCCAGGTCACCAACAGGGCCATTACCGACCTGTCCGGCACTCTCGCGGTGAACCATGGCGGTACCGGCGCGGCCAGTTTGACCGGCGTTGTGCGCGGCAACGGCACCAGCGCTTTTACCGCTTCGGCCATAGCCGACGCGGACGTACCGGACAATATAACGATAGACGGGACGAACAATGTCACCTGGGCGTCGGTGAACAAGACCGGGGCGTCGCTGTCGGACCTGGGCACCAGGAACGCCAGCACAACGTTCGATCAGGGGACCTTGCCGGTAGCCCGCGGCGGCACCGGCGGCAACGACGCGGCCAGCGCCAGGAGCACTCTGGGCGCGGCCGCGAGCGGGACCAATGCGGATATTACTACCCTTACGGCGCTCACTTCACTTACGGGTGTTCCCGGCGCTATCGGGCTATATTCCCGGACCAAGGACGAACTTATCTCTACGACCCCGCTGGCGGTCGGCTGGCTTTATTTCTGTTCGGATTGCAGCCCCGCGAAAGTGGTGGTTTCCACCGGCACATCGGCCGGCAACTTCGCGGCGGCCGGCGGAGGAACTTTTCAGTAAAAGCAGGGGTTCAGGAGGCAGGCCGCTGTTTTGCGATCTCGGCCAGGCTGCGCGCGGTGGCGCCTTTAAGGGAGGAGAGGGCTTTGGCGGCGTTCTCTCCGGAGGCGTCCAGGTAAGGCCTGTCGTCGAGCAGTTTCGATATCGCTGCGGAAATTTCGGCGGCGGTTCCCGCGAGGAAGCCGCCGTTTTCCTTTAGCAGGGCCTCACCGGCCATCCGCGCGCTGCGGTAATTCGGGCCGAAGATGACGGGCTTGGCGAACAGCGCCGGCTCCAGCAGGTTGTGCCCGCCGGTAGCGTCCAGCGTGCCGCCTACGAAACAGACCGCCGAGACGGCGTAGAAGGCCTGCAGCAGGCCCATGGCGTCCACCAGCAGGCAGTCGGTAGCCCCGGGGACCACGGTGGCGGACCAGCGCACGAAAGCCACGCCGCGGCTTTTCAGCAGCGCTTCAGTTCCGGAAAGCCGTTCGGGGTGGCGCGGCACCAGCACCAGCTTAAGGCCGGGATTGGTTTTTTTCGCCTCCAGCCAGGCGGAGATCAGCACAGGCTCCTCGGCGGGGTGCGTGCTGCCGGCGGTAAAGATGCGGGCCCCGCCCCAGTCCGAAGCTTCCAGGAAATCCTTTACTTTATCCTGCCCGGAGGCCGAGACGCCCAGCTGGTCGTGCTTTAAATTCCCCGTCACGATAACTTTGCCGTCCAGGCCGGGCAGCCGGCGGAACGCGGCGGCATCCTTCTCCGTCTGGGCCAGCACCTGTTTCACTCCGGAAAAAGCCAGCCTGGACAGCGGCCCCAGCGCGCGGTACAGCGCGGCCGTGCCGGCCGAGAGCCTGGCGTTCACCAGGAACACCGGCACGCCGGCGCGGGCCGCGGCGTACAGCGTGGCGGGCCACAGTTCGGTCTCGACCACCACCAGCATGCGCGGCCGGTTGCGGGCGATGAAACGCGCGGCCAGCGGGTAGAAATCCAGCGGCGCCAGGCGCGCCAGCGGCGTAAGGCGCGCGGCTTCGGCGCGGCCCGAGGCCGTGGAGGCGGTTATAAGGAGCGGGGTGCCGAGCGCGGCGGCCAGGGCCGGCGCGAACTTCGAAACGGCCTTTACCTCGCCCATGGAGGCCGCGTGCACCCAGACCGGCTGCCCGCCGGGCGCGGCGGCGCCCAGGCCCAGGCGCTCGCGCAGTTCTCCGCCCAGGCTTTTCATCAGCGCGCGGCGGGGGGAAAGCAGGAAGAACAGGGCGTACAGCAGCGCGATGGCGGGGGCCAGCAGGCTATAGATCAGCAGTAATATTAAACCCATGAAAAGGGGAGCGGGCTCAGTTCTTTTTCTTCTTTTTGGTCAGCCAGGGGAGGGCGAACAGGGCCGAATATTTAGGGGTGAACGCCCCCGTGTCGAAAGAGACGCCTATCTTTTCGGCTTCGAGGCGGGCGCACAGCTCTTTCACCAGCTCGCCTTCGTACAGCGGAACGTCGGTGGTTTCGCGCGGAGGAGCGTCCGGCTCGGGGCAGGAAGAGATATACAGCGGCTCTCCCAGTTCGAAGCCCTCGGGCTCGGCTTCCCTGAGCGCCAGGCCGGCCGTAACGCCTATGGCGGTCTGCAGGAAGACCTGCGCCGCTATGCGGTTAAGGCGCTTATGCGTGTCGTCGGGCGGGTTGGAAAGTTTTTCCTCGAAGGTGCGGCCTAGGGTGAGTATGCCCACGGTCAGCGGCGCGGCGGCGTCCGGGTTGATGCGCGCGGCGGCCGCGTCCTCCTGGGGAAGGTATTCGAACACTACCGCCGGCTCCAGCGCCGCCGCCAGGGCCGAGGCGTATTCCCGCATGGCCTGCTCTTCGGCCAGGCCCGCGCCGGCGAGGTCCAGCTTGTGCTTGCGCGCCTTGCGCAGCACCTCGTAGGCGTAAACCTGTATTTTGAACTTCTTTACTTTGCGCACATCTTCTCCAGGAACGGCCGCGCGGGGGCCGCGGCCGACAGCGTTAGATCCTTATTTCTTGCGCCCGCCGCCGTGCTCCCACTGGTACACCATCGGGGTGCAGAGGGCGATGGTGGAATACACGCCGGTCACCGTGCCTATCAGCATGCAGAAGGCGAAGTTGTTGATCGAACTGCCGCCGAACAGGACCAGGATCAGCACGGTTATGAAGACGGTGGCCGTGGTGATTATCGTCCGGGACAGGCACTCGTTGACGCTCATGTTGATAAGCTCGCCCAGCGGCATCTTGGGGAAGTTCCTCATGTTCTCGCGCATGCGGTCGAAGATGACGATGGTGTCGTTGATGGAGTAGCCGGCTATCGTGAGGAAAGCCGCCACGATCACCAGGTCTATCTCGCGGTTGGTGATGGACATGGCCGTCAGCGCCACGAAGACGTCGTGCAGCAGGCCGATCACGCCGGCGGTGCCCCAGACGGGGTTGGAGAACCGGAACGCCACGTAGATGATGATGCCGAACATCGACAGGATCATCGCGAACATGGCCTTCTTGGCCAGGTCGCGGCCCACCACGGGGCCCACGTAGTCGCGCTTCTCCTCGGTGAACGAGGCGTTGGGCAGCGTCTTGATGGCCGCTATTATCTTGTTGCCCGTCTCGTTGACGCTTTCCTGCGTGCCTTTCACTTTTATCGCGTAGGAGTTCTCAGCGGAATAGCTCTGGATGCCGGCGTCCACTTTGCCGGCCTCGAGGGCGGCCCGGAGCGTCCCTATCTCCATGGGCTTTTCGTAGTTAACCTGTATCATCGTGCCGCCGCTGAAGTCCAGCCCCATGTTCACCCCTTTTATGGAAAGGGAGATTATCCCGATCAGGACGAGAGTGCCGGAAATGCCGAAGAAGACGTGGCGCAGTTTAATGAAGTCGATGTTGGTCTTGTGGAGTA
>JAPLKJ010000055.1 GCA_026388125.1 Elusimicrobiota bacterium | reverse complement strand
TGGCAGGCCCGGCAGGAATCGTGATAGGTGACCACCCCGTGCTCGGTCTGCTGCGCCTTGGTGGTGGGGGGCAGGTCCTCGGGCCTGAAGAATTCGAGGATGTCGCGGACCGCGCCGGCGAAGGCGCGCGCGCGGGCGCGCCAGGCGTCGTCGGCGGTGAAAAGCTGCTCGTAGGATTTCATGAAAGCCGCGCAGGAGGCGCAGTCGGCCAGCACCGGGAAGCTGCCGTGAGCGGCTTTCAGCTCCTCGTAGCGGACGATGTTGCGGCGGGCGAATTCGCGGGCGTCCTCCAGGCGGCCGTAGTTGTGTGCCAGCAGCCCGCAGCACTGGTTCTCTATGAAGATGCCGTCGCCGGAGTATTTTTTCAGGAGCCTTACCGTGGCCAGGGCCACGTCGGTGAACAGGAAGTTGGGCCCGCAGGGCGCGAAGTAGGCCCAGTTGACCTTCACTTTGCCCTCCGGGCGGAGGTCGGGGTCCTTGCGCAGCAGCTCCGCGGCGAAGCGCAGCGGGACCTTGTCGATGGAACCTTCGGCTTCGGCCAGGCCCGGCATCCCCAGCAGGTGGTAAAGCCCCATGGCTCCCGCCAGGCGCGGCAGCCCCGTGCGCTTTACCAGGTAGGCCAGCTTCAGCCAGAACGCGAACAGCCAGGGGGTGTTGAGCAGCGTGAAGACCGCGGCCCGCGCTATGAAGTTCTCGCCGTAGCCGTCCAGGCTCCGGCGGCCCTCCAGCACAATGTCGGGGGTGGGCACCTTGGCGTAGCAGGCGCTGGTGCAGGCGCCGCAGAGCAGGCAGGTGGACAGGGCCTCTTCGGCGTCGGCCGGGTCCTTCGCCCTTCCCTCCACCAGCATGCGCATGAACTGGTTGCGGCCGCGCGCGGATAAAGTTTCCCGGCCGGTCAGCGTGTAAGTGGGGCAGACGGTCTCGCAGTAGCCGCAGCGGTTGCACTGGGCGGCCGCGTCGTAAAGGGTCTTTTCCCCGAGGTCGGTGAGCAGCGCGGCCAGGTGTCCGGGCGCGGCCTCGTGCTGGTATAGTTCGTTGGTGGCGCTCACCGGGTGGCCGGCCGAGGACCCGGCCGAGGCCGAGGTGAATTCCCTGCGGGCTTTATCCAGCGCGTCATCGGCTCTCTTGTGGTCGTGCTTTATCATTTTAACGCCGGCTCCCTGTAGATCCACGGGTTCAGAAGGTTCTGCGGGTCGAATTCTTTCTTCAGGCGCAGATGGTATTCGTCGGGCTCGAAGGAATCCCACTGCTCGTTCTCGCCGCCGGCCGCCTGGTGTTTCGAGCGCACCGACAGCGCGAAAGTGGCGGCGAGGACCACGGCGTAGGCGCCCATGGAGCCGCACAGCAGCCGCACCACGTCGTAGCCGGCCACGTTCTTCACCGTCTTGCCGCCGAACGCCATCAGGGTCCCGTCGGCCGAGGCTATTTCCAGGCCCAGCAGCACTTCGCGGATGTCGGCGCAGGCCTTCGTGGCGATAAGACCGCCCACGCTGCCTTTGAGCTCCGGCAGTTCCAGGTCAAGGCCGGCCGCGCGCAGGCGCCGGCGGAACTCTTCCATAGGCAGGCCGGCCTCCACGCGCGCGGTGAGGTTCTCGCGGTCTATCTGCGGCTCGCCGGCCAGGGCGCGCAGGTTAAGGGGCAGGGCCCCTTCCATTATGCGCTCGGGCTTAAGGCGGGTGCCCAGGCCCGTTACGGCCGTGCGCGTGCCGCTCCTGGCGCGCAGGCGCAGTTCGTCTATGACTTCCCGCGCTCCGGGGCTGAGCGAAGCCTTGTCGCTCAGGCCGGCCGAGCCGGCTGGCTTGTCTTCCGCCACCGGCAGTATCTTGTCCGGGTTGGCCAGGTCCTTGGGATCGAAAGCTTTCTTTATCCTGCCGAAAAAATCCAGCTCGGAGGGGCCGTAAAGCCAGTTCATCGCCACCCGCTTCTCTACCCCGATGCCGTGCTCGCCGGAAACCGTGCCGCCCAGGTCTA
>JAPLKJ010000008.1 GCA_026388125.1 Elusimicrobiota bacterium | reverse complement strand
CGGCGCCTGGTACGCCGCGCTGGGCACCGGCAAAAGCGGCGGCACGAAACTTTTCTGCGTCAGCGGCCCGGTGAACAGGCCGGGGGTTTACGAACTGCCGCTGGGCACGCCGCTGCGCGAACTGCTGGAGGTCCACTGCGGCGGCATGAAGGACGGGAAAAAGCTCAAAGCCGTGATACCGGGCGGCTCGTCCGTGCCGGTGCTCACCGCCGAAGAGGCCCTGGCCGTGAACCTGGACTACGAATCCCTGGCGGCCGCGGGCTCGATGCTGGGCTCGGGCGGTGTGATAGTCATCGACGACGGCCAGTGCATGGTAAAGCTCCTGCAGGTACTGGCGCGTTTCTACCACCACGAATCCTGCGGCCAGTGCACGCCCTGCCGGGAAGGCTGCGGCTGGCTGGAAAAGGTGCTGGACCGCCTTGAAGAGGGCGGCGGCTCGGCCGGGGACATAGACCTGCTTTATTCGGTGGCCGAGGGCATGACGGGCCGAACCATCTGCGCGCTGGCCGACGCCATGGCCATGCCGGCAATGAGCTTCGTGAGTAAATTCCGTGGCGAATTCGAAGCGCACGCAGCGGGAAAGGTATGCGGTAACTGAATGCCCAATTTAACCATAGACGGCAAAAGCGTGGAAGTACCGGCGGGGACCACCCTGCTGGAAGCCGCGCAGCGCCTGGGAATTTATATCCCGCGCTACTGCTACCACCCCAAACTTTCCGTCTCCGGGAACTGCCGCATGTGCCTGGTGGAAGTGGAAAAGGCGCCCAAGCTGGTAACGGCCTGCTCCACTGAAGCCGCGGAAGGGATGTCCGTGCTGACGGCGAGCGAAAAAGTGCGCCAGGCCCGCCGCGACGTGCTGGAATACCTGCTGATCAACCACCCGCTGGACTGCCCCATCTGCGACCAGGCGGGGGAATGCGGGCTGCAGGACTATTACATGGACTACAGCCTGCGGAAAAGCCGCTTTCCGGCGGAAGATAAAATACTGCGCCAGAAGCGGCGGGCCGTGGGCCCGTACCTGATGCTGGACAACGAGCGCTGCATACTCTGCACGCGCTGCGTGCGCTTCTGCGGCGAAGTGACGAAAACCGCCGAACTGGAAGTGATGGAGCGCGGCGACCGTTCATTTATAGACCTCAAAGAGGGGAAGGCCCTCGATAACGGCTATTCGCTCAATATCGCCGACCTCTGCCCGGTGGGCGCGTTCACTTCGCGCGATTTCCGCTTCAAGGCGCGCGCCTGGTTCCTGAAAAGAACGCCGACCATCTGCCTGGGCTGCGCCACCGGCTGCCGGATAGAGGCGCACCAGAGCGAAGGCGTTATTTACCGCATCGTTGCGCACCCCAACGCCGAGACCAACACCTGGCTGTGCGACCACGGCAGGATGACCTACAAAGCCGTGCGGGCCGGCGACAGGCTGGGCAAAGCGCTGATCCGCAAAGGCCTCATAGATATCGAGCCCGCGCTGCGCGAAACGGCCACCCGCCTGGAAGAGGCGAAAGGTGCGGCCGCCGTGCTGGGCTCGCCCTGGCTTTCGGTGGAGGACAACGCGGCCCTGGCCCGCCTGGCCAAGGACTCCGTAAAAACGGCGAATTACTGTTTCGATTTCAGCGCCGAGCAGGGGATAAAGGACGGGATACTGATAAACAAGGACCCGGCGCCCAATACCGAGGGGACCAGGACCGTAAAAGCCCTGTACGGCGGCCTTTCGCTGGAAGAATTCACCGGGCTGCTTGCCGGCGGGAAAATAAAGATACTGATAACCGAGGCCAAAGCGTACGGCCTGGTAAAAGCCGCCGCCGAGGCCGCCGGCATACGCCTTATTATCTTCGCCCGGAACCGCGGCGAGGCGCCGGCCGCCGCCTACGCGGTGCTGCCGTACGCGTCATATTTCGAGACCGAAGGGACCTTCGTGAATTACCAGGGCCTGCGCCGCATGACCGCGGCCGCCGTGGAGCCGCCGCAGGGAATAAAACCGCTGTGGGCCGTGGTGAACAAGCTGGCCTCCTACAGCGGCGCCGAACTGCACCTTGATTCCGCGCCCCGGGCGCTGAAGGACATGGATTTCTGATGACGGACTTCTTATACGCGCACAGGGACGTACTGCTCTTCGCCGGCGCGGCCGCGGCGAAGCTGCTGTTCTTCCTGGGCGCTGTCATGGGCTTCACCGGCCTGATGACCCTGGCCGAGCGCAAAGTGAGCGCGCTGATGCAGGACAGGATAGGCCCCAACCGCGCCGCGGTGTGCGGCCTGACGCTCGGCGGGCTTTTCCACCCGGTGGCCGACGCCATAAAAATGATCTTCAAGGAGGATTTCGTGCCGGGCCGGGCCGAGAAGCTGCTTTTTACGCTGGCGCCAATCTTTGCGCTGGTGCCGGTGCTGGCGCTGTTCGCGGTGATCCCGTTCGGCGACTACGTGCTGGTGTACGGCTACAGGGTGGACCTGAGCATAGCGGACCTGCCGCTGGGGCTGTTCTTCGTGCTGGCCTTGTCGGGGCTGGCCATTTACGGCACTTTCCTGGCCGGCTGGGCGTCCAAGAACAATTTCTCGCTGCTGGGGGCGCTGCGCGGCGCGGCGCAGATGATCTCCTACGAGGTGGTGCTGGGGCTCACGCTCGTCGGGCTGCTGATGATCTACGGCACGGCCGACCTGCAGGAACTCGTGCGCGCCCAGGGGAAACTCCTTTTCGGCTTCGTGCCCGCCTGGGGCGTGGTGTGCCAGCCCTTCGCCTTCGTGCTCTTCCTCACCGCCGCCATCGCAGAGAACAAGCGCGGCCCCTTCGACCTGGTGGAGGGGGAATCGGAGATCATCGGCTATTTCATGGAGTACAGCTCCATGCGCTTCGCCGCCTTCATGTTCGCAGAATTCGCGGAGATAGTGCTGGTGGGCATGCTCGCGGCCACGCTGTTCTTCGGCGGCTGGCAGGTGCCTTACCTGTACGAGACGGGCTTTATGCTGCCCGGCGGCGGCGCGCTGCCGCTGAACCATTATCTCGTCGCGGTACTGCAGATGGGCGCTTTCGCGGCCAAGACGGTGTTCTTCTGCTGGTTCCTGCTGGTGGTGCGCTGGACGCTGCCGCGCTTCCGCTTCGACCAGCTGATGAAGCTGTGCTGGAAAACCGTGCTGCCGCTGGCCCTGCTTAATATTTTAGTTACCGGCGCGGTGCTGCTGGCTTCAGGCAAACTATGATAAGCGTAAAGAAGATCGACAACCGGCCGCTGAACCCGCT
>JAPLKJ010000042.1 GCA_026388125.1 Elusimicrobiota bacterium | reverse complement strand
GTATTACAAACCTTTTTTCGTCGGGCTGGGACGGGAACTGGTGCACAGGATAGATCCCGCCGGATTTGACGAATGGACCCGCCCCGGCATACGAGCGCAGCTGCTTAATACCAGGACCCTGGAACTGGTACAGGATTTCGTGGTGGAGGGGGACAAGAACAGCACGCATATCCTTAACGCCGTCAGCCCCGCGTTCACCGGCAGCTTCCCGTTCACGAAATGGATAATCGACACCCGGCTGACCGCCTGACCGGCGTGCCGTCTAATCGTATATAATATCCATGAATGCGGCGGAGACAAAACAATTGAGCTTAATATCCCGGAATAACCGGAAGGTAACGACACGCGCGCTGCTGGCCGCCGCGCTGTGCCTGCTGCCCGCGGGCGCGGCGACGGCTGAAGAGCTGCTGATGATAGAACTGCCGGACCCTGCCACGGCGCAGGCGGCGGCAGAACCGCCGGAAGCGGCGAAGCCGCAGGCCCCGCCCGCCGCCGCGCCATCCGTGAACGTGCGGCCGGGAGCGCTGGCCGGGCCGCTGGGCGGCGAGCTCACTGACTTCAATTTTACCGGCACCGACATTCTGCTCGTTTTAAAGATAATCGCCTCGCGGCGGAAATTGAACATCGTTCCCTCTCCGGACGTGGAAGGGCACGTTACGCTGTCCCTGAGGCGGGTGCCTTTCGACGAAGGTTTCCGCATACTCCTGGAAAAACTGGACTTGGCGGCAATACAGCGCGGCAGCGGCGTCATAGAAGTGATGCCGAGAAGCGAAATGCCGCTCGTGGCAGAAAAGGTCGCACTGAAGAACGGGCTGGCCGCGGATATAAAAGCCGCGCTGGAAACGCTGCTTACTCCCGAAGAAAAGAAACGGCTGACCATCGCCGCCGACTACGCCTCCAATTCGCTGATGATCAGCGCGGCCGCGGCGCAGATGCCCGGGTTGAGGGCCAGGATAACGGACCTGGACCAGAAAGCGCCCCGGATAAAGATAAAAGCCCCGCATACTCGAGCTGCGCAGCGGTAAGCTGCTTAACATGGGATCTCCTGGGCCGGCGCCCTGCGCCATGGCGGCGTGGCGGCCCGGGCCGTGAAGAACGCGGGCGGGACTTCACTTCATAAAAAGCAGCACTATCAGCTGCGCGGAGATCACGCGCAGGATCATCACCAGCGGATAGACCGTGGCGTAGGACATCGCGGAAAGATTGGACGGCGCCATGGAGTTAGCGAAGGCCAGCGCGGGGGGATCGGTCATGGAACCGGCCAGCGCGCCGCAGAGGGACATGTAGTTGAGCTTCAGCTTCGCCTTGGCGAAAACACCCACGATCATTATAGGCAGCACGGTAATAAGGAAAGAGAACAGGACTATAAACGCGCCGTTGCCGTTGAGCAGCGTCTCGAAGAACCGGCCGCCGGCCTTAAGCCCCACGCAGGACAGGAAAAGCGTTATCCCGAGCTCGCGCAGCATCAGGTTGCCGGCGGGGGGCAGATACCAGTTGAGCGGGCCTATGTGCTGGACGTAGCTTAGCACTATGGCTACGATAAGCGGCCCTCCGGCCAGGCCGAGCCGCACCGGGGTGGAAAGCCCCGGGATAGCGATAGGCAGCGACCCCAGCAGCACGCCGGCCGCTATGCCGATGAACGCGGGGAGCAGCTGCGGGTGGTTCAGGTCCTTCGGGGAATTGCCGAGCGTGGCCGCGGCCTTCGCCACGGCGGCCTCCTCGCCCACTATCACCAGGTTGTCCGCGAACTGCAGCACATAAGAATCCGACACGAGGAATTCCACGTCCGCGCGCGCCACGCGGGTGGCCGCTACGTCGTACTGCGCTTCAAGATTAAGCTCTTCCAGCGTTTTGCCTATCACTTCCTTATGGGTGACTATGACGCGGGAGTGGATGATCCGGCTGGGCAGCTTCTTAAGGTCCATGGCGCTCTTCGAGCCTATCACCAGCATGAACTTCCGCACATGCTCCTCGGTGCCCACCGCCAGCAGCACGTCGCCGGCATGGATAACGGTATCGTCGTGGGCCACCGCCATGAGACCGCCGTGAAAGAGCCGCGAGACCACCACTCCGAGCTCGTTGATGGCCGGGATATCCCGGATCATCAGGCCTTCCAGGTTCCTGTTTTCCACCGTTATACTGACGTTCACGAAGCCGGCCGCGGCTTTATCGCCCTGCACCTGCAGCATATCCTGCGCGGCCTGCGTCCTGAAGACGCGCTTTATTAAAAGCATGGTGAGGATAATGCCCATTATGGCGCCGGGATAAGCCAGCGCGTAGCCTACCGAGGCGCTGTTGGCGGCTTCGGGACCAAGGGCTCCCAGCGCCTGCTGCGCCGCGGCCAGCGAGGGGGTATTAGTGACCGCCCCGGCGTACATGCCGACCGCGGTGGCGATATCGAACCCGGCCAGCCGGCTGACCAGCAGCGTCAGGGCCACGCCGCCCAGCACCACGGCGGCCGCCAGCAGGTTCAGGCGCAGGCCTTCCTTGCGGAAGGAGGAGAAGAAACCCGGCCCCACCTGCGTGCCGATGGAATAAACGAAAAGTATCAGGCCGAAATCGCGCAAAAATTCCAGCGTCTCGTGGTTGATGTCCAGGCCGAAATGGCCGAACAGGATGCCGGAGAACAGCACGCCGGCGATGCCGAGGTTTATGCCGAAAAGCCTCAGGTTGCCGAGGGCGAGGCCCGCGGCCGCCACCAGCATGATGACGAACACCGACCAGGCCACCGACTGCGGGGAGAAAAGCGTGGAAAGAAGGTCCATAGGTTCTCCTGGAAGCTGCGATATTATTCTAGCAAAATGCGGCCCGCCCGCCTTCCGCGGGATAAATTCCAATGTGGGGCGGTAATTTAATATTATTATAGTGAACTTATCGTCAGCAGCAACGGAGATAACATGATCCCCAAAGCGGAACGGCGCAACGCCTGGCTATTCGTGCCCACCACCTACTTCGCCGAAGGCCTGCCCTACATCCTCGTCAATTCGGTCTCCGTCATCATCTACAAGAACATGGGCGTGTCCAACGCCGAGATGGCCTTCTGGACCAGCTGGCTGTACCTGCCCTGGGTGATAAAGATGCTCTGGGGCCCTATGGTGGACATGTACGGCACGCGCCGGAGCTGGGTGGTTTATACGCAGCTCATCCTGGCCTGCTGCCTGGGGGCTTCGGCGCTGTCCTTCACCGGCCAGCATTTCTTCGCCATCTCGCTGCTGTCCTTCGCCGCCGGGGCCTTCATCTCGGCCACGCACGACATCGCGGTGGACGGCTTCTACATGCTGGCGCTGAGCAAGCCGGACCAGGCGTTCTTCGTCGGGATACGCTCTATGTTCTACCGCTTCGCGATGATCTTCGGCACCGGCTTCCTGGTATTCAGGGCCGGCAACGGTCTTGTTCCTGGCGCTGTTCCTTTATCACAAGTTCATGCTGCCTTACCCGGCGGAAGACGTGCCCAAGGCCAGGTTCAAATTCTCCGGGATACTGCCGCTGATCGGCTACCTCGCCGGGGCAGCGGCCATCATCTGGCTTTTCAATAACCTCACCGGCGTCTGGGTTAAGCTCGCCACGGACGCCATCCTTGTAGCCGCGCTGTTCTATGCCTGCCGCGTCTACGTCTTCCCGCGCCTCAGGAGCAAGCTGGCGGAGGAGGGGAATTCCTTCAACGAGGCCTTCGTATCCTATTTCACTATGGACGGCATAGGCTATATAGTCGCCTTCATCCTGTTCTACCGCCTGGCCGAGGCCATGCTGCTCAAAATGACGCAGCCTTTCCTGCTCGACGCGGCTGAAAAGGGCGGCCTGGCAATCCCCACGGCCCAGGTGGGCATAATCTACGGCACCGTCGGCATGGTAGCGCTGATAGTCGGCGGGCTGCTGGGCGGCTGGCTGATCTCGAAGTACGGCTTCCGCCGCTGCCTGTGGCCGATGGTATTCGCGCTGCACGTACCCGACATGTTCTACCTTTACATGTCCTACGCCATGCCGGCGCTGCAGCAGCTCGTAGTTTTCGGGCGCGAGATACCGTTCGGCACGGTGCCTATGCTGGTGGCGGCCGAGCAGTTCGGCTACGGCATCGGCCTCACCGCTTTCACGGTGTACCTGATGATGATCTGCACGGGCAAATATAAGACCGCCCACTTCGCCATCTCCACCGGCATCATGGCGCTGGGCATGATGGTGCCGGGCATGATAAGCGGCATGCTGCAGCAGGCCGTGGGCTACCGCCATTTCTTCCTAGCGGTCTGTGTGCTGACCATACCGGGCATACTGGTGATCTTCCGCCTCCCGATAAAAGACGCGGAGACAAAGCCGGCCTGACGCAAGGCGGCCGGGCGTGAAAAAGGCGGACAGCGCTGAAAGCTGTCCGCCTTTCTATCTGTCGGCCCCGGTTAAACTTTCTTAGGGGTGCAGCAATTAGGGAGGCATTCTTCCGGACACTTGCTGGCGCAGGGCTCGATGTGTATCGTGACCTTGGAATGCGCCAGCACTTTTTCTATGTCGCCGGTTATATAATCCGTAAGGTTATGGGCCTGTTCCACCGACATGCCGGCGTCGACTATGATGTCGAACTCTATGAATTTCGTGTGGCCCGCCTTGCGGGTGCGCAGGCTCTTGAAGCTGATAACGCCGGGCTGTTTCTTTATCAGCTCCGCAATTTTGACATTGTCGTTCTCTGGCAGCGAGGCGTCCAGCAGGTCGCCCAGCGACTGCACGGTGAGGTCGTAAGCCGCTTTTATTATCATCAGCGCCACTATGATGGCCGCCAGCGGGTCTATCCAGTGAACGTGGTGCCCGACCCAGAGCAGTTCTATAAGCCAGATCAGCCCGAGGCCCGTCATTACGCCCATGGAAGTATAGACGTCGGTGCGCAGATGCCAGGCGTCGGCCTTTATCGCGATGGAGTCGGTCTCATTGCCCACCTTGAAAAGCATGTGCGAGACCGCCATGTTGACGAACGAGGACAGCCCCATCACCAGGATGCCCCAGCCGATCATTTCTATGGGCTGAGGATCGACGAACTTCTTTACCGCCTCGTAGATGATCCACGCCGCGGCGAGGAAGATCAGGATGGCTTCGACGAAACCCGAAATGTTCTCGAATTTGCCATGGCCGTAATGATGTTCCTTATCGGCCGGCTGGGCCGAAGACCGTACCGCGAAGTAGGCTATCATCGCGGCTACAAGGTCTATGCCGGAATGGATGGCCTCCGAGAGCACGGAAACCGAGCCTATCGCCAGCCCGACGATGAGCTTGAATACCACCAGGGCGCTGTTGGAAGCCACCGACAGCTTTACCACGCCCATCTTCGCGGTGTTGAAGTCTTTTTCTATCATATCCTTTGTATAAAACAACGGCCCGCCTGTCTTCCTTTTGAGAAACCCAGGCGGGCCTGTGCGTCCGCCTTGGCGGACGGCTTGTTCAACCGTGTCTTACTCGCACTTAATGCACTGCACCGGGCAGTTGGCGGCCGCGGTCTTGCAGGCGTCTTCCTTGCCGGCGGGCACGGGGCCTTTCACAATGGCCTTATCGGCGGGCATCTCGAAAACTTCCGGGCAGTCACTGGCGCACAGGCCGCAGCCGATGCAGGAGTTCGCGTCTATTACTGCTTTCATGTTAATACCTCCGTTATAATACCGAAAATCTGACCTGTCTATTATACAAAATCCGCGCTTTGCAAGCGCCTGCCCGCCGCCGGGCGGGGCAGGGCTATTCGCTGATGCGCTGCCCGGTGGCCTTGTCGAACACGTGCATGTTCTGGTAATTGAAGCACAGGCTCACGGCGCTGCCCGGGCTGCGGTTGAAGAAAGCTTCCACAGTGGCCAGCAGGCGCTGGCCGCTCACTTTAAGGTACAGGTTCTCGCGGTGGCCCAGGAGTTCGCACACCTCCAGCACGCCGTCCATCTTGCAGGACAATTTCTCTCCGCCCGGATGCTCCACCAGCACGTCGTCGGGCCTTACGCCCAGCACCACCTCGCGCCCTTCGAGCGCCTCTTTCTGCGGCAGCACGAAAGCGGGGATGGGCAGCGTAACGGATTCGTTGGAGAACACTGAAACGCCGTCGGCGCTGGAAAGCCTGCCGGTCAGGAAGTTCATGGTGGGGCTGCCGATGAAGCCCGCCACGAACAGGTTGCAGGGCTTGCGGTAGACCTCGATGGGCGAGCCCACCTGCTGCACTATGCCGTGGTTCATTATCACGATGCGGCCGGCCAGCGTCATAGCCTCCACCTGGTCGTGCGTGACGTAGATGATGGTGGCGTTCAGGCGCTGGTAGAGCTTGGCTATCTCCACGCGCATCTCCTCGCGGAGCTTCGCGTCGAGGTTCGAGAGCGGCTCGTCGAACAGGAACACCTTGGGCTTGCGCACTATGGCGCGGCCGATGGCCACGCGCTGGCGCTGGCCTCCGGAGAGTTGCTTGGGCATGCGCTTGAGGAATTTGTTGAGCTGCAGGATGTTCGCCGCCTCGGTCACGCGCGCCCCTATCTCCGCTTTGGGCATCTTGCGCAGGCGCAGCGCGAAATTCATGTTCTCTTCCACCGTCATGTGGGGGTACAGCGCATAATCCTGGAACACCATGGCGATCTCGCGCTTGGAGGGGTGCAGCTCGTTGACCAGCAGGTTGTCTATGAAGATCTCGCCGTCGGTGACCTCCTCCAGGCCGGCCAGCATCCGCAGCAGCGTGGTCTTGCCGCAGCCGGAGGGCCCGACTATCACCACGAACTCATGGTCCTTGATATCGACGTCCACCCCGTTAAGGACCAGGTTGTCGCCGAATTTTTTGACGATGTGTTTAAATTGTACCGTAGCCATAAGTTATCCTTTCACGCTGCCGAGGGTGAGGCCGGAAATAAGCCATTTGGAGGAATAGAGAAAAACGCACAGCACGGGAATGGTGACCAGCATGGAGCCGGCCGCGAACATGCCCCACTGCGTTATGAACTGGCCCTGCAGCTCGAACAGGCCCAGCGTCCAGGTATACTGCTTGGCGCTGAACAGCACCACGCGGGCCACCAGGTATTCGTTCCAGGCGGTGGTAAAATTGAACAGGAACGCGATGCTCAGCGCCGGCGTTGACAGCGGCAATATTATGCGCCAGAAAGCGCCCACCTGGCTGGTGCCGTCCACCAGCGCGGCCTCCTCGAGAGAGCGGGGGATGGTGTCGTAATACCCTTTGAGGATCCAGATGCTGAACGGCAGCGACGACACAGAGTAAGCTATGATCATGCCGAGATAGGTGTTCATCAGCTTCAGCTTCATGATCATCAAAAACAGCGGCAGGATGAGCATGCCCGCCGGGATCATCTGGCTGGACAGCAGCAGTATCATGCCGGCTTTCTTGCCCGGGAAGCGGAAGCGGGAGAACGAGTAGGCGGCGGTGGAGGCCAGCGACACGCCGATGAACGAGGTGGCCAGGGTGATGAGCAGCGAATTCCACAGCCAGTGCAGGAACATCGTATCTTTCAGCAGCTTCGAGTAAGAGATAAGGGTGGCCCCGGCGGGAATAATGGACAGGTCCATGGAGAACAGCTTATCGCCCGGGCGCAGCGAAACGGAGAAGATCCTGAGCAGCGGATAGACGAAAGCCGCCGAGACGAGGATCAGCCCCGCGTGTATAAGGAGATGCTGCAAACGTTTTTTCTTTGCGGCCGCCGACATTTCTTTCTTCATATTATCGCTCATCCTTGGCGGCGTCGAAGCTCTTAAGGTAGAAAACCGAGAAGAAGAACAGCATGGCGAACACGATTATGGCGAAGGCCGCCGAGTAGCTGTAGCGGTTGTAGGTGAACGCCGCCTTGTACAGCGCGGACACCAGGATATCCGCCTGCTCGGTGCCGCCGGACTGGCCGGTGACCAGGTAGATGACGTTTATATTGTTGAAGGTCCACACCGTGCCCAGCGTTACCGCAGGCATCATTACAGGGCGCACCAGCGGCAGGGTTATATAGCGCAGTTTCTGAAAATAAGAGGCGCCGTCGATATCCGCCGCGTCGTAATAGGAACTGGAGATGGACTGCAGCCCGCCGAGGATGACCACCATCATGAACGGGATGACCAGCCAGATATTTATGAGCGTACAGGTGATCAGCGGGTAATCGCTCACCCACTGCACCGGGCCCACGCCAAGGCTGGCCAGAAAGGGTAAAAGGTGCACAAGTTTGACCAGGAAGATATTCACGAAGCCGTACTGGGCGTGGAACTCGCCGCGCATGGCCAGCACGGCCACTACCTGCGGCATTGCCCAGGGTATCACCAGCAGCGTGCGGTAGGCGCCCTTGAATTTTATGTGGTTGTTCAGCATCAGGGCAAGTATGAAGCCGCCCACCACGTGGAAGAAAACGTTGGTGAAGGTCCACACCAGCGTGCGCAGCAGCAGCGCCCAGAACGTGACTTCCGAAAGGGGGGAGGTGGTGAAGACCTTGATATACTGGGTGATCCCCACGAACGGCAGCGTGCCGGTATTCTTCCACATCATGATGGTGGTGAGCTTCAGGTCATGGAAGGAAAGATAGACCTCGAACACGAAAGGGTATACCAGCAGCAGCGCCAGGCCCACGAAAGCGGGGGCGAGCATCAGATAGGGAACGGTATGGCGCCCTTTGACCACGAGCCGGAAGAAGGCCGCGATAGCGGCTTCGGCCAGCAGGAAATACAGCCAGAGCTGGAACGTATAGCCGCCCAGCAGGCCGCCGAAGACGGCCAGCGCCAGGGCGGGGAAAACCGCAAGTACCGCGGGGAAGAACCAGGTGCGGGCGTAGAACTTGAAATGAGAATACAGGTAGCCGACCAGCGCGGCCACGCCTACGGCTACGAGGATGATGAACCAGGTCACTTCGACGATCGACTTTAAAGTTTCCATCTTTTTTCCCCGGCTCCCCTGCTACTGGTTCATTTCCGCTATTTTTTTATCGGCGTTTTCCTGCATTTTGCGCACGGCGGTATCCACGTCCAGCTTGCGCGTGGTGGCCATGCCCAGGTAGTTGCGGGCGGAATCCCACACTGCCCGCATTTCGGTAGCCATGGGCATGGGCCGGCCTTTCAGGATCTGGTCCAGGGAAATACGGGAAACCTCGTCGGAAGTTATTTCAGGGGCCGAGCCGGCCGCTTTAAGGGCGGGCAGGCGGGTAAGGACCTGGTACTGCCTGACCTGATTTTCCTTGGAGGTATAAAATCCGAGCAGGCGTTTGAGCATGGCCAGTTTCTCGGGCGTAGCGCCGGCGCTGACCATGAAATACTTGCCGCTGACCATGGGAGAAGGAAATAACCCGGTCTTTGAAAGCTTCGGGATAATGCACAGCCCGAAATCCTTGCCGAAGTGTTTCTGATAGCCGGAGATAGCCCAGTCACCGTTTATAATGAACGCGGTCTTGCTCTCCTTGAATAAGGCGTCCATGCAGTTATAGTCGCACTCCATGGGCACGAATTTTTTTCCGTACTTAAGGTCCAGGTAGAAATTCACGGTATCGCGCATGGCCTGGGTGTCCAGCGTCGGCTTCTTGCCTTCCATCGGCCAGCCGCCGAAAGCGCCCAGCCAGGGCATCATCCAGAACGGCTCGCCCATATCGAAGGCCAGGCAGTACTCGAGTTTCAGCTGCTTCGCCGGCCCCGCGCAGAAAGAGAAAAGTTCGTCGGTAGTTTTCGGGGGGGCTTTTGACAGTTTCTTGTTATAGAACATCATCAGGTGGTTGCCGTTGGAGACCGGCACGCCCCAGGTATGCCCGTCCAGGGTTATGGCTTCCACCACCGGCTTATTGTAGCGGGAAAAATCGAATTCGCCGTCCAGCGGCATGATGAACCCGGAGACGGCGTAAAGTCCCGCGGTATCGGAGGGACCGAGCAGGAGGTCGGGCGGCACGCCCGCCAGCGACGCGGCCTGGAACTGCGAGCGCAGGTCCTCGGTCTGGTAATGGGTGCGGACGATCTGGATGCCGGCGTTCTCCGGCAGTTTTTTAAAGGCGTCAAAAACAGAATCGATATAGGGGGCGACCTGCGCGTCTTCCTGTTCCCAGACCACTATGGTCTTCGAGGTATCGGCGACCGGACGGGAACATGAACAGAACGACCCGGCGACGGCTAGAATTAAAAGTTTGCTTTTCACCCTGCCCCTCTTAGCTTCCGCTTGGCTGTTTTGCTGTCTTTATTTTAACAAATAAACGCCGCCTAAAACCGCCCGTTCAGCGCGGCGCGGTAAAATCTCAGGAGCCGCCCGCGGTCAGGCCAGGGCCGCGGCCAGCGCCTTAAGCTCTTCCGGCGTGCCCAGCGCCACCAGCACGTCGCCTTTCTTCAGCTTCATTTCTGGCAGCGGGTTGATCTCGTACTCCTGCTTCTCCGGGTTCTTCAGGGCCACTATCAGCGCGCCTTTGCTCCCGGCGCCTTTAAACTCGCCCAGCGGCCGGCCTGCCGCCCCGGCGCCGGCTTCCAGGTCCTCGAACCGCACGCCTTCTTTCTGGCCGCGCAGCATCGAGTCGAGGAACTTCACCGTGGCGGGGCGCAGCATTTCGGAGGCCATGCGCAGGCCGCCTATATGCGAGGGATTTATCACTATGTCGGCCCCGGCGCGGACCAGCTTGTCCTTCATCTCCTCGTCGTGTTCGTTCTGCACCGTGACTATCTTTACCGCCGGGTTAAGGCCGCGGGCCGTAATGGCCACGAACCCGTTGTCCTTGTCCCCGGGCAGGGCGCAGAAGATGCCGCGCGCCTTTTTAATGCCGGCGGCTTCGAGCGCGGAGCAGGAAGCCGCGTCCCCGGCGACGGCGCACCAGCCGCGGTCCATGAACTTCTTGACCTCGCTGTCCGCCAGTACTACCAGCACGAAAGGCCTGGAGGTTTTGGAAAGCTCCTCGCAGACGCTGAGCCCGGGGCGGGAAGCCCCGCATACCACGAAATGCCCGTCCATACGATCTATCTTGTCCTGCATTTTCAGCCTCCGGAACGCCTCTTTCAGCCCGCCCTTCAGCAGCAGCTCTGTGATGCTGGTGAAGATATACGTCATCACGCCTATGCCGCCCAGGATCAGGCAGATGGTAAAAACGCGCCCGAAGTCGGACAGCGGGTGAGTTTCGCCGTAGCCGATGGTGCCCAGCGTGATC
The DNA here is from genome assembly GCA_026388125.1 of Elusimicrobiota bacterium. Taxonomy (GTDB): domain Bacteria; phylum Elusimicrobiota; class Elusimicrobia; order Elusimicrobiales; family UBA9959; genus UBA9959. The sequence goes on along the minus strand of JAPLKJ010000042.1, from coordinate 22 downwards.
ACCGTCATATAAAGGCTGTCGA
>JAPLKJ010000167.1 GCA_026388125.1 Elusimicrobiota bacterium | reverse complement strand
GCGTGAAAATTATCCGGCCCTGCGAGGTCTGGAGGATGGACTGCACCACCGCGTCCACCTTCTTGCCTATAAAGCTGTGGCCGTCCTCTATCACTATCATCGTGCCGTCGTCGAGGTAGCCCACGCCCTGCTCTTTCTCCTTGCCCTCTTTCATCACGAACACCTGCGTCTCTTCGCCGGGCAGCACCACGGGCTTAAGAGCGATGGTGAGGTCGTTGATATTGAGCACGGTGAGGTTCTCAAGGGCGCCCAGCTTGTTGATGGTGAAGTCGGTGGTGATGATGGCCGCGCCCAGTTCCTTGGCGATGGTCACCAGCTTCATCTGGTTGTCCTGGTTGCCCTTGATGTCGCGGTCTATCACGCGGAAGGGGATGTCGCGCGATTCCTGCAGCCGCGCCAGGATGTCCAGCCCGCGGCGGCCCTTGGCGCGCTTGATGGGCTCGTTGGATTCGGCCAGCGAGTGCAGCTCCTGCACCACGAAGCGCGGCGTTATGATGCCGCCGGTGATGAAGTGCGTGTCACAGATGTCCAGCACGCGGCCGTCGAGGATGGCGGAGATGTCCAACACCTTCATGTTCCGGCTGCCGCGGCGCCCCAGCGACAAAATGTTCTTGTCGAGATCGTCCATCTCGGGGATCTTGCGGATGCTCACTATCATGCCCAGCAGCGCCAGCGCGTAGCGGATTATGGGGTTATAGGTGTTCCAGACGTCGTTGAAGCCCGGGTTGCCTATCTGGAAGACGGTATAGTCGAGCAGCTTCGAAACGATGATGCCCGCTACGCCGCCTATGATGCCTATGATCAGCGAGAACAGGCTGACGTTCTCGAAGACGTATTCTATGCCGATTATCACCAGGCCTATCAGCACGCCGAGGGCCACGCCTTTGAGGTCCTTGGAAACTGTCAGCCAGGTAAGGATAGGCGTGCCGGCTATGGCCACGGCCCTGAAGATCCAAACTATCATAATAGCTCCTTGTGTGCGCCGCTACGCGGCCGCTGTCTTATTTTTACCCGCCGGCGCGCCGGCGGGCTTCAATTTCACCAGGGCGGCGTAAAGCCCGCCCATATCGCGCACCGCCTCGAGGCGCAGGGTCTTAAGACGGCCCTCGTCCTTCTTAGGCAGGCGCGGCACGAACGCCGTTTTAAAACCCAGGCGTTCCGCTTCCGCAAGGCGCCGGTCCAGGAAACCCGGGCTCGACACCTGGGCCAGTATGCCCACTTCACCGATGAAAACGCAGTCCGGCGGCAGAGCGATGTCCTTCGCCGAACTGATAAGGGCCGCGCAGAACGCCAGGTCCAGCGCGGGGTCCTTGAATTTTATGCCTCCCTGCAGCGACGCGAACACGTCCATCTCGTCGAAGCGCAGGCCGAGGTTCTTCTCCAGCGCCGCTATCAGCAGCTGCGCGCGGTTCAGGTCGAGGCCGGTCACGGTGCGGCGCGGGTAAGGCAGGTAGGACTTCGCCGCCAGCGCCTGTATCTCGGCCAGCATCGGCCGGGCGCCTTCGAAGGCCACGGTGAAAGCGCGGCCTATCAGCGCGCGGTCCCGGTCGCACTCGCCCATCATTAGCCCGGCGTCCGCCACGGAGCGCAGGCCGCGCGGGGTCATCTCGAAAATGCCGGTCTCGTCCACGGGGCCGAAGCGGTTCTTGTGCGGCCGCAGCACGCGGTAGACGTTGTTCTTCTCGGCGTCGAAATACAGCACCGTGTCCACTATGTGCTCCAGCACCTTGGGCCCGGCCAGCGAGCCCTCCTTGGTGACGTGGCCCAGCAGGAACAGCGGCGTGCCGGCCGCCTTGACGGTCTTTAAAAGCTCGGAGGCGCATTCCCGTATCTGCCCTACGGAACCGGGGCTGCCCACGAAATCGGGATGGTACATGGTCTGTATCGAATCGATGACCAGGAAAGCGGGCTTAAGGCGGCGGAACTCATCGATGATGCGCGCAAGATTCGTCTCGGACATCAGGTAGACGGTCTCTGACCTGGCCCCGAGGCGCTCGGCGCGCGAGCCCACCTGCGCCAGGGATTCCTCGCCGGAAACGTAAAGGACTTTTTTCCCGGCGTAAGCCCCGGCCGACAGCGCGGCGCAGGTCTCCAGCGTCAGCGTGGATTTGCCTATGCCGGGCGGGCCCGCCAGCAGCACCACCTGCCCGCTCACCAGGCCGCCGCCCAGCGCGCGGTCGAGCTCCGCCAGACCGGTAGGCGCGTGCTCGGCCTTGAGCGCGGCGGCCTCGGACAGCTTCACCGCGGGTTCGGAAAATTCGGTAAGGCCGCGGGCTTTGGCGGCGGCTTTGGTAAGCACTTCCTCGGCCTCTTCCACGAGGGTATTCCAGCCGCCGCAGCCGGAGCATTGGCCGGACCACTTCGGGGAAGCCAGACCGCATTGCTGGCAGCGGTAGATAGTTCTTAGTTTCATGCGTTAAACATGCCGCGCGGGCCGGCTACTTCTTTGCCGCGCCGAGCGTGGCAAAACCGAAAAGATAGGCGATATCCTTATCCTCGAAGATCAGCCGCGTTGTATAATTCACGCGCCGGGTCTCGGCCATGTCGTTGAGGCGCACGCCCGCGGAGATATATTTATTCAGCGCCACGTCCACGCCCACGTCGTAGCGCGGGTCGTTGAAATGCCGGCTCTTCGCGCCGCGCTTTATAACGCGGTTGCGCGTGAACTCGGAGGCCTCCGCCAGCACGCTTATGCGGTCCCACTTGGAATTATTGTAGAAAGGCTTCCAGCGCACGCCGGAGCCGCCCGAGCCGCGCACCACGCCGGCGTAAAGGTCGTAGGCGCCGAACTCCCAGCCGAGCTGCGCGTCCACGGTATTGCGCACCTCGTAGTCGGTGCCGCGGGCCTTGTCCTTGGTGTTCACCATGTTGGCGCCGCCCAGGTAATAGTAGCGGCCGGGGCGCGGGGAGATCTTCACGCCGAAATTGTTCTTGGAGGAGCGGGCCAGCGGCTCGTAATTGTAATCCCATACCAGGTAGGTGCGGAACCCGCTGATGCGCCCGAGGGCGTCTTTGGCGGAGGCGCTGGCGTCGCGCAGGTTGGTGACGGCGGCGGAAACGTTGTCCTTCATCTTGGTATCTGAGACCAGCGCCCCGGCCACGCCTTCGCCGTTGTTTATTTTACTGACGATGGCGTCGGTCTTGGTAAGTATGGCGTCGAGTTTGGCGGTGATGGAATCTGCGCGCTCCATTATTTTTTGGGCGTGCGGCTGCGTGGTGGACACCATCTCGTTGACGTTGGCGGTGACCTCGCGCAGGTTCTTAAGAATGGCGTTGATGTCGCGGGCGAGGCTGCCGTTGCCGCGGATATCGCCCACCAGGGCTTCAAGGCTGTTGACGGCCCGGGCCAGGGCGCGGTCAAGCGCCAGGGCTTGCTCGCCGTGCACGGTAGCGCCGGCCTCTAAGACCCCGGCGGCGGGCGAGCCCTGGTCCACCTGCAGGAACTTGGAGCCTATCATGCTGGTGGAGCCTACCAGGAACTTGGCGTTCCTGTAGATCTTCACGCCCACGCGGACGGCCAGTTCTACTATCACTTTATCGTCTTTAAGGGAGATGGTCTTTATCTTGCCCACTTCCACGCCGGACAGTTTGACGATGGCCTTGTCCGGCAGGCCGGCCACGTCGGTGAATTCGGCATAGACGGGATAGAACTTCTGGAAGGAATAATCGCCCAGCAGGAAAATGGCGGCGCCGAAAAGCACGGAGCCCACCAGAACGAACAACCCGACTTTTGTCTCGCCGTTCATAATTTCCCGAGCGCTGAAAACCGTACAAATAAATAATCTTGGCGGATAATGATATCTATATTATTTGCAAGCCTATAAAATAGCAATTTTGGCGCTCTTTTCCCAGCAAAAAGCGGCACCGCGAGAATTATAGAGGATTTTGTTTAAGATTCAGAGCCGCGAGATGCCCAGTCGGGGGTGGGCGGGGTTTGGTTGCGCAAACACGGGGTCGGCCACACCGTGGCCGCCCCTCCTCACTCAGGCTCGGCGCTTACGCAAGCCTCGCCTTCCGTGAAGGTTTGCGCAACCAAACCCCGCCCGCCCCCTCCAAGAAACAAAATGCAAATTAAGTTAATCTGGATCAGGACAAATCAGCCTCAAAACTTTATTCTAGTTACTTTGGCTTCTTGAGTTTTCACGTCCCCAATATGCCGGATTATTATTTCACGTTCTTTTTCTGAAATTTCCAGGGTTTTAATATTTTTAAGTTCGGAAGCTTCAAGAATGATTTTTTGAGATTCGAGTTTATTAGCTTTTGTATCGAATACGCTTACGGCAGCGCTTTTGGGAGGGAGCTTCTCTATAAGAATCAGGAATTTGTCACTTTCCGAGAAATATATACCGCCATCTGCATACTGTATCTTTGCCAAAAGTTCTTTTTGGGAGTTTACGATCTGTTCCTCAACCCCATCAATAAGGGTTACAAAGAACTTCCCGGTGTTGGACATTGCAACGACATTACTTTCCAACCCAGTTAGACTAAAAAGTTCACCGCCATCACTGTTGTACACCGTGGAAATTAGTTCTGTTTCTATCGGGTCTTCGGAATATTCGCTCTCAGACTTAATATCCGCATAATCCACGAAATCGTTACGCAGGTTAGTGATCAACACACAATTCTTTCCCTTATTGATCATCGCCTCGCGGGTTTCCCGTCTCGTTATGAGCATGTCCCTGCTGGAAGACTCTAAAGCCTTAGCAACAGTTGAGCTTACTTTTAACCCGAAAGTAGCAGAGTCATAAACTTTGTTTTTTTTCAAGCGGGCTTTTACATCTGTTTCTCCAAGTTTTATTTCTTTTAGTCTCTCCCCATCCTTATCATAGAACCGGATAAAACTATTTCCGTTCTCGGCAACCTTCTCAATTCTTTGCTTTGATGTCTCCAGTGATTGAGGCGGAACATCTTTTCCAGAAGCTATTCTGATATGAGCCGTAATTACGAGTAATATTCCGATAAATATTTTTTTCATATGTTCACCAACTTCGATTATATAGAAAAACCGTGTGTTTTCATATTATACGTGTTGATACTTATGAACAAAAAACCACACTACCTTGAAAGCCCGGGATGGTGGCGGAGCTGGACTATCAGGTCGGCGTGCAGGACGGAGGCTATTTTGCCCAGGGTTTTCAGGGTCAGGTTCTGGTTGGCGCGCTCTATGCGGCAGATAACGGACTGAGTTGTGCCTATGGCTTTGGCTAATTGGCCCTGGGTCATGTGGGCTTTTGCCCTGGCCTTAGCTATCTGGATAGCCAGACGGACCTCAATATCGGCCTTCTCGTAAGCGGCCTTCCACTGCGGGTCCTTCTCGGACCCCGCAAAAACCTCATCAAGGGAAACAGACGCTTTACTCTTCTTCATAGATCTTCCCATCCCCGCCGCGCTTTCCAATCCGCCATTGCCGCAATGGCTTTTTCTATCTCGCTCTCAGGCACTTCCCAGGATTTCTTCAGGAACGCGTTAGCTACAAGCACGATATCACCATAAAACAAATACAGGAAACGGTGCTGATGGTGCAGAATTATCACCCGCAGTTCCCACACTCCGTCACGCAGATGCTTTCCATATTCTTCAGGCAACTCCGGCCCCAGTTCCGCCAGCGCCTTGAACCACCTTTTTGCCTTGGCCTGGTGGTTGATGTCCATAGCCCGGGCATAATCACAGGCCTGGCACTTCCCTTTTGCCGTGCGGTAAAAATTTACTTTATACCTTGGCTTATTCATAGTATAGCACATATGCTATATTTGTCAATAGCACATATCCCCCTAAAACCAGCACTTAATCTTACGAATAGCCTAGCAGACCACCCCGACAAACGTCTGTCGGGTTCAAACCGGAAAAATTAAATATAATTTGTGCTTAGAGGGCCCGGCGAGGGTATGGGCCCGGCGGGCCTTCGCGGAGGCCGCCGCTTGCGTAAGCGCGGCGGCCGAGTGATGAGGGGCGGCCACGGTGTGGCCGACCCCGCGCCCGCCGGGCCCATACCCTCGCCGGGCTCCGCCTGGGCACCGCAGTTCTGTGTTGTGGATTATTTCCCGCTCTTGCCGTTAGGGGTGCTATTGCCGTTATGGCCGTTCATTTTTTGAACGTCTTCGGGGTCGCAGGGGTTGGGGAGATGGGAGATCTCCATGAACTGGCGCACGGTGGCGTTGGTCGAGCAGCGGAACGCGTCCGGCTCCGCCACCTCCACGAAAGCGCCGTTAAAAAGCATGGCCACCCGGCTCGAGATCTCCAGCGCCAGGTTCAGGTCGTGCGTAACCACGATGGAAGTGATGTTAAGCTTGGCGCGCATGTCCGTGATAAGGTCCTTCACCATCCCCGTGGTCACCGGGTCCAGCCCGGTGGTAGGCTCGTCGTAAAGCATGTACTTCGGCTCGAACGCTATCGAACGCGCCAGCGACACCCGCTTCTTCATGCCCACCGACAGCTCCGAAGGCTTCAGGTTCTCCACCTTTTCAAGCCCCACCAGCGCCAGTTTTTCCTTCACGATGCGAGGATACTCGCTTTTCGGGATATCCGTAAGATACTTCAGCCCGAAACTGACGTTCTCCATCACGGTCAGGGAATCGAACAGCGCCCCCTCCTGAAAAAGATAGCCGAAGCTGCGCCGCACCTTCGCCAGCGTAACCTCGCTCATGGTCGAGCCGATATCCACCCCGTCCACGATGATCTGCCCGCTCTCCGGCCTGAGCAGCCGCATCAGGCATTTAATGAAAGTGCTCTTGCCCATGCCCGAAGGGCCGATGACGCTGAACAGCTCCCCGTCCCGGATGTCTACGGAGATATCCGCAAGGATGCGCTTCTCGCCGAAAGCTTTGCTGAGTTTTTTAATTTCTATCATACGCCCACCGCCACCAGCAGCGCGCTGATGAAATAATCCATAACCATCACCAGCACCATGCTGGCCACCACGGCCTCGGTAGTGGCCTTGCCCACGCCCTCGGCGCCGCCCTTGGTATTGAGCCCCTTGTAGCAGGAGACCGTGGCTATCATGAAAGCGAAGAAGAACGTTTTGATGAAGCCGTGCATGAAGTCGCTCACGTCGAGATAAGTGAAGATATCGTCCATGTACACCGTGGGCGAGACGCCCAGCTTCGTCACCGCCACCAGGCAGCCGCCCAGGATCCCCAGGAAATCGGCGAAGACCGTGAGCAGCGGCAGCGTTACCATGAAAGCGATATAGCGGGGCACCAGCAGGTAGCGCGTGGGATTGGTGCCCAGGGTGTAGAGCGCGTCTATCTGCTCCGTCACTTTCATGGTGCCTATCTCGGCGGTCACCACCGCGCCCGCGCGGCCCGCCACCACCACGGAGGTCAGCACCGGCCCCAGTTCCTTCAGTATCGAGAAGGCCACCATGGTGCCTACGTACATCGGTTCGTTGAACAGGTTCTTCATGGACCGGCCCATCTGCAGGGCCAGCACCATGCCGGTGAAAAAGCTGGTCAGCACGGTCACGGTCATCGAGTCCACGCCTATCTTGACCGCCTGCTTGGCGGTCTCCCTGAACTCGAACTTGGAAGTGAAGAACCAGAAGATCACGGACCTGAGCGTGAGCGCGGCCGAGCCCAGGGCCTCGGCCAGGCCCAGGAAATCGCGGCCGATCTCTTCAAGGATAGGATGTTTCATTCCACGTAAACCCTCGGCACCCTGGCCGTGATCAGCGTTACTATTTCGTAGGTGATAGTATCGGCCAGGCCCGCCAGTTCCTGTGCCGTAATTTCTTCGCCGCCCTGGCGGCCCAGCAGCACCGCCTCGGAGCCCACCGCCGCGTCCTTAACGGCGGTCACGTCGGCCATCACCATGTCCATGGTAACATTTCCGAGCACCCGGCAGCGCAGGCCGCCCACCAGGATATCCGCACGGTTGGAAAAGCGCCGCAGGTAGCCGTCGCCGTAGCCCGCCGGGATGGTGGCGATGCGCATGGGGCGGTCGGCCCGGAACGACCGGTCATAGCTGACGTACGCGCCTTCGCGCACGTTCTTGATAAAAACTATCCGCGTCCTGAGCGCCAGGGCCGGCTCGAAGCCTTCGGCCAGCCCGTAGGCGGCTATGCCGCAGCGCACCAGGTCCAGGCGGCTCACCGGGAAATTCAGCGCGGCGCTGGAATTGGCCGCGTGCAGTGTCAGGCCCCTGGCCCCGCGGGCCTCCAGCTCGGCGGCGGTCTCGTTGAAGATGCAGAGCTGCTGGCCTGTATATTCGGAATCGGAGTCCGCGCTGGAAAGATGCGTGTACAGGCCTTCCACGGACACGTCGCCGGAGCCGGAGAGCTCGTCGTAGATCTTCAGCACGGACGGCTTGCGCGCGCCTATGCGCCCCATGCCGGTCTCGAGCTTTATGTGGCAGACGGCTTTTTTGCCCAGCCGGGCGGCCGCTTCCTTGACCTGGCGGGCCGCGTCGAGGCTGGCTATGGTCACCGTCAGGCCGGCGTTGATGGCCTCCACAAAACTTTCGAAAGGATAAAGGCTGCCCAGCACCAGCACCGGCTTTTTTATGCCGGCGGCGCGCAGCGCCAGCCCTTCTTCCACCGAGGAAACGCCGAAGCCCCAGGCCAGGTCCTCGCGCTCGGCCAGGCCGGAGAGCGCCGCGGCGCCGTGGCCGTAGGCGTTCGCCTTGACTACGAACAGCACCCGCGCGGCTCCGGCCGCGGCCTGAATTTTCTGAAGATTTTTCCTGACGGCGCCCAGCCGCACTTCGGCGCGGGTGGGCCTGAAGATAGGGTCCATGCCTGCGTTAAAAAACGGCCTCGTCCTGCACCGGCTCGGCGATGCCGATGGCCGGGTTCTCGAACTTGGTGTACTCGTGGAAGAAGGCCAGCTCCACGTCGCCCACCGGCCCGTTGCGCTGCTTGGCGATGATCAGGATGGCCTTGTTCTTGAGGGTGGGGTCCTCGCGCTTGTAATATTCTTCGCGGTGGATGAGCCCCACCACGTCGGCGTCCTGCTCGATGGAGCCGGAATCGCGCAGGTCGGAGAGCTGCGGGCGGTTGCCCTCGCGCGCCTTGTCCTCGCTGCGGCGGTTCAGCTGGGACAGCGCCATCACCGGCACTTCCAGGCTGCGCGCCAGGTCCTTGAGCAGGCGGGAAATTTCCGATACTTCCTGCTGGCGGTTCTCGGTGCGGCCGGCGCCGCGTATCAGCTGCAGGTAGTCTATGATGACCAGGCCGAGCTTCTTGTTCTCGCTCTTGAGCTGGCTCATCAGCTTGCGGGTGCGGTTGCGGATCTCGAGGATGTTGAGGCCGGGGGAGTCGTCTATGTACAGCGGCGCTTCCGCCACCTGCCCCGTGTAGCGGGTAAGGCTGGGCCAGATATCGTGCGCGAGCTTGCCGTTGCGCACGCCGCTCAGGTTGGCGCGCGCGGCCGAGCAGATCAGGCGCTGCATGATGGAATGCTTGTTCATTTCCAGCGAGAAGAAGGCCGTGGGGAATTTTTTCTCCACGCAGGCGTGGTAGGCCATGTTCAGGGCCATGGCGGTCTTGCCCTGGCTGGGCCGGGCGGCCAGGATGATAAGGTCGGACTTCTGCAGCCCGCCGGTCATGTCGTCGAGGCGGCTGAAGCCGGTGGGCACGCCGGTGATGGCCGAATGCTGCGAGAACTGCTTCTCCATGCGGCCCAGCACCTCGTGCGCCAGGTCGGAGGCGCTGGAAAAACCATGGTCCGTGCTGGTCTGCGCCACGCGCAGCACCTGCTCCTCGGCGAAATCCATTATCTTCTTCACGTCCTCCGAGCCCTCGAAGGATTTCTCCACCACCTGGGTGGAAACGCGGATAAGGTCGCGCAGCTGGCACTTTTCCTTGACGATATGCGCGTAAGCCTGCGTATGGGCGGCGGTGGAGACCTTCTCCATCAGCTCCGCCAGGTATTTCTGGCCGCCTATGTCCTCCAGGCGGCCGCTCTTTTTGAGCTCTTCGGAAAGGGTGACCACGTCCACGGGCTGGTTGCGCAGGCGCAGGCCCAGGATGGCTTCGTAAATAGTGCGGTGGATGTCGCTGTAAAAATGTTTCGGCTCGAGGATCTCGGCCACGTTCTCGGCCGCTTCCTTCTCGATGAGCATGGCGCCGAGGACGGCCATTTCCGCCTCGAGCGAATTAGGAGGAACCTTGTTATAGGCCATAGCTTACGCCCCCTGCCGCAGATATTTTACAGTCTGTTGGACCGGGCCGGAAACCGGCCCGGATCTGAAGGAAAGGACTTACTTGCTCTGGGCGGAGACCGCCACTTTTATCTTGGCCACGATATCGTGCTTCAGCGCTATCTCCACCTCGAAGGTGCCGACGGCTTTTATGGAAGCGGCGAGGCGGATCATCTCTTTTTCAACCTTGATATCGGCGGCGGCCAGGTTCTTTATGATATCGCTTTTCGCCACGGAACCGAAAAGCACGCCTTCCTCGGAGACGGGGCGGGAGAAAGAAAGCGTTATGGCGTCCAGGCGCTTGGCCAGGCCGGTCAGGGCGCCGGTCTCGGCAGTCACGCGCTTGGTGCGCTTGCTCTCGCTGTTCTTCCAGGCGCGCATGGCGCCCTCGGTGGCTACTTCCACGAGCCCGCGGGGCATCAGGAAATTGCGGGCGAAGCCGTCGCGCACTACTTTTATCTCGCCGGAGCGGCCCAGATTCAAAACGTCTTTTTTAAGTATGACTTTCATTATGGTTCTCCCCTGGCTCAATTGTAAGGCATGAGGGAAAGATTGCGGTTGATCTTTACGGCTCTCATGATCTGGCGCTGGTGCTTGGCGCAGGCGCCGGTGATGCGCCTGGAAAGCATTTTGCCCGTGTCGGTGCAAAAAGTTTTAAGGATCTGGGACTGCTTATAGTCCACCAGGTCGATATGCTCGGCGCAGAGCCGGCATACTTTGCGGCGCGGGGCGAAGCGGCCGCGGCCGCCGGGACCGGAGGGGCGCCGGGGACCGGAGCTGTAAGAAGGGGCGCCGGCCGCGGGGGCGGGCCTGGGGGCGACGGCCTCAACCGGCTTTGGGGGGATCTGTTCGTTGTTCTCCATAGTTTTATGCTCCTGAATTAAACGTTAAAACGGCACTTCATCCATTCCGGAAATGTCGTGCTTCACTTCGCTCTCGGCCGGCTCGGAAGATTCATGGGCTTCCGAAGGGGCGCCGCCGCCTTCCGCCGCCGCGTTGCCGTATGCCAGTATCTGCACGCGGCGCGCCGTCACTTTCAGCATCCTGCGCTTCTGTCCCGTTTTGTCGGTATACTCCGAACTTGTCAGGCGGCCTTCGATGTGGACGGGGCTGCCTTTCTTAAGCTTTTCCTTGCAGCGCTCCGCTACAGGGCCCCAGACGGTAACGGGAACAAAAACCGTGTCGTCCTTCCACTCCCCCGTGACCGGGTCTTTCACGCGGCGGTTCACGGCCACGTCAAAAGTACTGACTCCCTGGCCCTTCTGCGTGAAGCGCAGTTCCGGATCGCGTGTGAGCCGTCCGGCGATAAGGACCAAATTCTGCTCCGGTATCTTTATATCCATTTTCCCGCCGTAGGGAGATGGCTTAAGCTTTTTTCACCGGCTCGGCGCCGGCTTTTATCAGCATGGAGCGCAGCACGTGCTCCTGCAGCCCAAAATTGCGCTTTATGTCCTTTAAGCTTTCGGGCGTGGCTTTTACCTTCATATAGATGTAAAAACCGTCGCGGTTCTTTTTAACGGCGTGGGCGAATTTCTTGCGGCCCAGTTTGTCTTCGGCCAGCACTTCGGCCTTCGCTTCCGTCAGGATCTTCTTGGATTTCTCAATAACTTCCAGGATCTCGGCATCGGAAATCTGAGGATTTATCAGCAGCATTAACTCATATGTGTTCATAGTAGGATAAGAATAGCAAATCAGGAGCGTTTTTTCAATATCAGCACCTGTTTGGCGGAATTTCCCGAGAACCGGCTCCTGTCGAAGCCCCCCCAGCGCGCTATGGTCTTAAAGCCGTTATAATGGGTCAAAGCCTCCAGCTCGGCAGGAAAAAAGCACCGGAGATCAAGGCTTTTTTTAACGGTTTTGCCGTCTTTTTCCCGCCTGTAATGCCAGATCAGGCGCGAAACCTGGGCCGCGCGGTCATAGGAATACTGTTCGTTCACCAGCATCTGCCCGCCCCCGGCGGGATCGGGGTAATAGGCCACCGGCAGCAGTTCCTCCGTATCCCTTACAAGACAATACGGGTCGGGGTTGAAAACATCGAGTATAAAACGCCCCCCGGGGGCCAGGTGCGCCTTAACTGAGGCGAACAAAGCCTCCATATCCGCACGCGTGGTCATATGCTGCAGCGAGTTAAAGGGTATAAATATAAGGTTGAACAGCCGCCCCAGTCTGAACCGGCGGGCGTCGGCCTGTATGAACTCCAGGAGGAGGCCGGCGGCGGCGGCTTTGGCCCGGGCCTGCCTGAGCATGGGGGCGGACAGGTCAAGGCCGGTTATGTCTATGCCGGCTTTTTTCAGCGGTATGGTCAAACGCCCGGTGCCGCAGGCCAGTTCCAGCACCGGCCCCCGCGCCTTACGGGCTTCGGCCAGGTAAAAGGGCTGATCGTCCTGGTACGGCGTGTTGAAAGCGTCGTAATTCAGGCCGTCCCAATAAACTCCGTCCCGGGCAGTTTTCCGGGGAACCTTGTTCTTCTTATCCGCCATGACCTATTTTACCTTTTTTGGGAGCCGCCCCGTTTCCCGCGTTTTGCGCCGCGGCGAAAATAATATAATCCTTTATCTATGGAAGCGGAACTCCCGGAAAACGTAAAGTGCCCTTATTGCGGGGCCGGCAACGCCGCCGACAGCGAATTCTGCGGGGCCTGTTATAAGAACCTTCATATACCGGCGGAGGTACGCGCCGAAGCTAAGCTGTTAAAAATACTTGCCGGCGCCGCGCGGCCGGCCGCGGCTGGCGCCGCCGCGGCACAGCGCCCCGCGGCGCGCCTGTGGGGCAGGCTTATCCTTATAGCAGGGCTCGCGCTGTTCTACCTCCAATGGTTCACCCACAAGAATTATTTTTCGCCGCTGGATTTCATCAACCTGGCCTTCCACGAAGCGGGCCACGTGCTGCTGGGGTTCTTTCCGCGCTTCATCGTGATGGCGGCTGGCACCCTTTCGCAGCTGTTCTTCCCCGCCGTCTGCCTGGTGCATTTAATGCGCCGCGGCGCGAACGTGGGCTGGCAGCTGTGCCTTTTCTGGATCGGCGAAAGCCTGCTGAACATCAGCGTTTACGCCGGGGACGCGCTGGACCAGGCGCTGCCGCTGGTGGGCGGCGGCGAGCACGACTGGACCTATCTGCTGACCGAGATCGGGCTGATAGCGCACCCCCGCGGCGTGGAGAAAGCGATCTTCCTCGCCGGCTCGGCCGTTATTTTCTGGAGCTTTTATCTTATAGGAAAGGACGCCCTCGCCCGGGAAAGCTTCGAACTGGGAAACCCGGACTGAGCGGCCCGACGCCCGGGACATGAAAAAGCCGGGCCCGTTAAAGGACCCGGCTTTCTTTTACTTACCTTAGCACTTGCGCTGTCAGCGGCAGGTGTCCCGATACGTGTACACTTTCTTCGTGTCGGAAGTGGTTCCGGCGTAGTCGGCCAGGGTTTTATCGGCCTGCACGAAGCGGGCCGCTATGTCCTTGGTGGTGGTTTCGTAGTAGAAACGCACGTACTGATAGCCGTACCTGGTAACCCACTGCGGATGGCAGACGGGGTGCGGAGGGGGCATCGGGCCGGGGCCGGGACCGGGGCCGGGGTGCGGGCCGGGATACGGACCAGGATGCGGGCCGGGAGGAGGGCCGAACGGGCCGGGCTGCGGACCGGGGAACGGACCGGGATGCCCGCCAGGGCCGCCGGGGCCGGGGAACGGTTTCCCGTCCAGTGCTTCCACCTGCGCCGTCAGGTCGGTGAGCACCTTGGTGTCGGCTTCAGAAGGCTCAACGGCTTTCTGCGCGGCGCGGCAGACCATTTCCTGAACCTGGTAAGTGCAGGAATCCTGCCCCGTCTGCTCGGGGGAATTAGTCACTTTGGTGGCGATATCGCCGGCCAGATCGAAGTTCTGCTTGATCTGGGCGCCGGTAACAAGGAAATGATCGCCGGTCTCGATGTTCTTGTCGAATTTCATTTCCACAGTAGTGGGATTGCTGCCGTTGTTCGACACTTCCATCTTTATCGACTTCTCGCTGCCGTTCGCCATTCCCACGGTGATCTTCGTGGCGAACTGACCCGGGTTGATGGTAACGTTGCCGGCCGGTTTGCAGTTCCACCAGTCGGGCTTCTGCTGGCAGGTATAAGGGTCTTCCCCTTCCTGCGCGAACGTCATCATCTCGCGCACGTTCAGCGTGCCGTTGAATTTAAGTTCGTCGCAGCCTACTAAAAACATCATTAGCGCGAGAACCCCCGCTTCCGCTAATACTCTTCGTTTCATTCAGTTCTCCTTACAGTCTGTTCTATGCGCGCCTCACAGCGCGGCCATTACCCTTAGTAAATCAAAATAGCACTTTGCGCCATAAGAGCTTTAAGGCCCAGCAGTGAAAGGTAAAAGGACCCAGACGCGCCTGGTACTTTCGGCCCAGGGCGCAATTCGCGCGCGGCTCGTTGTTGCGCGGCGCTGCCCGCTTTGCCTACAATATCCATAGCCGCCCGCTCTTCTTAAGGAATACATTTAACATGAACATTAAAAGAACGCTCCTGCTGCTGCCCCTGCTCGCCGCTTTCACAGGGCTGAACGCCGCGGCGGCGGTTATAGCCGTCTACCACACCTCCGACACGCACGGCTGGTATTCGGCGCGCCCGGCCCGCTGGGACAGCCAGAACTCCACCCGGCCCATAGGCGGCTTCGCGGCGCTGTCGGCGCTGCTCAAAACGGAAACCACACCCTACCTGCTGCTGGATTCCGGAGACATGTTCCAGGGCACGCCCGAAGGCATCTTAACGAAAGGCATGGCCAGCATAACGCTGATGAACCAGCTGGGCTATGGGGCGGCCGTGCCCGGCAACCACGACTACGATTATACCGAGCCCAACCTGAAGGTGCTGATCTCCGGCGCCGCTTTTCCTTTCCTGGGCGCCAACCTGTATTATAAGGAGAGCGGGGCGCACGCGGATTACCTTAAGCCCTACACGTTCATTGAAAAGGCCGGCAAAAAAATAGCCGTGCTGGGCCTGCTCGGCGCGCATACCGCCACCTCCACCCTGCCCGCCAACGTGAAGCACCTGGCTTTCCGCGGCGAGGCGGCGGAAGCGGCGAAATGGCTGCCGGAGATCAGGCGGCAGAACCCGGACGCCGTAATAGTGCTGGCCCATATAGGCATGGACGAAGAACTGGTGGTCAAGCGGGTGGATATTTCCACCTGGACCTTCAGCACCGCGCCTTTCGGCACGCTGCAGGTGGCCAGGGCCGCCAAAGGCATTGACCTTATTCTCGGCGGGCATAACCACGCGGCGCTGCTCGGCGGCTATCACGATCCCGTTTCCGGGACCTGGCTGGGAGAAAGCGGCTACGGGCTTTCCTATGTAACCCGCGCGGAGCTGAATTTCGACGACGCCACCGGCAAACTGACCGGCGTTAAAACGGCGCTGGTGCCGCTCTGGATAGACCAGACCGGAGAAGATCCCGCGGTGCTCAGGACCATAGCCGGCTTCAACGCCGAGGTGGAACGCGAAATGGGCAACGTGGTAGGGCAGGCCGCCGGAGACCTCGGCTTCGCGCCCGACGGGCTGGATTCGGCCATAGGCAGCTGGCTGTGCGACGTAACGCGCAGGGCCGCGGGCGCGGAGATAGGCTTTCAGAATACGGAAGCGCTCAGGGCGGAGATAAGAAAAGGCCCCGTTAAACTGCGCGACCTTTACCAGGCCATGCCTTTCGACAACACTATCGTTACCATGCGCCTCAGCGGCGCCCAGCTTAAAGATCTTATGGCCGGCTACCTGCGCGGCGGCAGGTCCGGCATGCAGGTTTCCGGGCTTGAGGTGGAATTCAGGCCGGGCCCTGACGGCAAACCGGCCGAAATACGCCTGCAGCGCGGCGGCCGCGAAATAAAACCTGATGAAGAATTTCTGGCGGCCACCAACAACTACCTCGCCTTCGGCGGCGGCGGGCCGGTGTTCGCCGCCGGCAAGGAGATAAAGGACACCCTGCTCCCCGTGCGCGACGCCATGATCAACGATTTCTCCGCCGGCCCCGTGGCCGCCCCGGAAAAAGGCAGAATAAGACTGTTGAAGCGGCAAAATTAATATAATCGTCTGAATGGAAAAACACGACGGGGGCCTGTTTCCGGCCGGGCGGTTTTTGCCCGCGGCGCTGATAGCGCTGGCGGCTTTCCTGGCTTTTGGGCTTACGCTGCGGGCGGGCTTTCTCTGGGACGACCACCGGATGATAGAGCAGAACCCGCGCCTGGCCGTTACGGCGGCGAACCTCGCGCACGCGTTCAGGTCCGACCCCTTCGACCAGGGCCTTAACTATTACCGCCCGCTGCAGACCATAAGCAATATGGCCGACTTCGCCGTCTGGGGCCTGCGCCCTTCCGGCTACCATCTCACAGGCCTGCTGTTCCACGCCGCCGGCGCGGCGCTGTTCTTTTACCTGGCGCTGGCGCTGGGCTTCGCGCGCCCCGCGGCCTTCTGGAGCGCCGTGCTGCTGGCCGTCCACCCGGCGGCCGTAGAGCAGCTGCTTATAATCGCGGGCAGGGCCGAACTGGCCTCCGGGGCGTGCATGCTGGCCGCCGTGCTGCTCTTCCTTAAAGGCGGGACAGCGCTGTCCTTCGTGTTTTTCCTGGCGGCGGCCGGCTTCAAGGAGAACGGCATCATTACCCCGGCGCTGATAGCCCTGTGCCTGTGGTATTTGAAACGAGAAAAGAAGGATTATCTGAAGCTGCTGCCTTTTTTCGCTTTCATCCCGCTTTATCTTTTCCTGCGCCACGCGGCCATCGGCCAGGGCGCTTTCGACAAAGGCCTTGCGCCGCTGCTGCACGGGCTCTTCCTTAAGGTGCCGCAGGCGGTACTGGTCTACCTCAGGACGGCCGCCTTCCCGCTGGACCTGCATTCGCACCGCATGCAGCCGGGCGCCGGAATTCTTTCCTGGGCGGCCCTCGCGGCCGCTGGCGCGGCGGCGGCCCTTATCTGGCGGCGGGGCGGGCGGACCGGAGTTTTCCTGCTGTGCTGGTACCTGCTGAACCTGGCCCCAAAAATGCCGCTGCTGGCCACCAACGACCTGATGCTGGACCACTGGGTGTACCTGGCCAACGCCGGGCTTTTCCTGTGGGCGGCCGCGGCGGCCGCAGAGCTGAAGCGCCCCGGGGCCCGTTCTTTCGTACCGCTGGCGGCCGCCGTATTCTTCGCGGCCTGCTCGGCCGCCAATACGCTGAAGCGCGACACCGACCTGAAAAATTACGAGTACTCCGCGCGCAGCTCCGTTTCGAAGCCCATGCTCTATAACCTGGCGCGCGAATATTACCTGCTGGGCAGGGCCGCCGAAAGCCGCGCGCTGCTGGAGAAGATAGCCGCCGCCGAACCGGCCAACGCGCTTTACCTCAACGGCCTCGCGCTGGCCCGCTGGAGAACGGGCGAACTGCCCGGCGCGCTGGCCGCCATAGACAAAGCGCTGGCCGGAAAACCGGACGACGCCGAAACGCTTTTCAACAAGTATTCCATCCTGGCCGGCTCCGGCCGAACCAAAGAAGCGGCCGCGGAACTGGACAGGCTGCTGGAACTGCGCCCGCCATACGTCCCCGCGCTGCTTGCCGCCGCCCGCGCGGCCGCCGGCGCCGGGCGCAGGGCCGGGGCTGCCGCTTTCTTCGAGCAGGCGCTGGCCGCCAGCCCTTACGAGCTGGAAGCGCTTAACGATTACGGCATACTGCTGGCGAGAGCGGGCGACTACGGCGGGGCTGAAGCCCTGTTCCGGCGCGCGCTCAGAACGGCGCCCGGTTTTGAAAGCGCCCGGCTTAACCTGGCGCGGCTGGAAAAGCTGAAGAAATAAACGCCCGGCCCGCTTCAAACAAACACTGCGACCTTGACCACTACTTTCATAACGGCCCCGGGAACCCCGGCGGCCAGTTTGGGGGCGTGGGCGTCTTCGGGATATAGAATGGCGAGTTGTCCGGCGCGCAGCACTACCGGTGACCACTCACCGGCGGCCACGCTGCCGAAACAAAGGTCTTTGCCTGCATCGTAAGCTTCCGTCACTTTCATACGGTCGAGCGGCGCCCAGCCTATGGTCTCGGCGCCCGCCGCGATGAACTGCACGTCTATATATTTCCTGTGGGCTTCGAATTTCGGGGCCCCGGCGGCGGCCGTGGCGTAGCGCTGCACCAGGGCGAAAACGCGTTCGCCGTCTATTTCGTACTTCCCGTCGGGCAGAGAAAGTATATCCTCCCGGCGCAGGAAGGCCAGCGCTTTCGCAATGCCGGGCGCCGGCGCGGCCTGTTTATCGGTATCTTTAAGGTCGGCGGCTGTCATTTAAAACCTGTCTCCCCGGCGCGGCGGCGCACGGCTTCCAGCCGGTCCAGATCGCCTATATCGCACCAGAACGGGGACCTGTCCTCGAAGCCTTTTATTTTTTCGCCGGCGGCGGCCAGCCGCAGGTAGACCGCGGTTATGGAGAATACGCCCGTCTCCGTGATCTTCGGGAATATCTCCGGCGACAGGACCTGTATGCCGCTGAAAGCCAGCGGCCGCAGGCCCGGCAGGTTGGTCTCGTTTTCGCGGCCTTTCAAATCCATTCCGGGGTCGAACAGCAGGCGGCGCTGCGACGGCCTTTCGCGCACGGCCAGCGTGGCCAGCGCGCCCGAGGCCAGGTGCGCGGCGTAAAGCGCCGGCAGGTCCATCTCGGAATAAACGTCGGAGTTGCAGGCGAAGAAAGGCCCGCCGCCGCTGAAAAAGGCGGCCGTTTTTTTAAGCCCGCCGCCGGTCTCCAGCGGGAAGGCCTCCTCGCGCGAAAGTTCTATTTTAAGACCGAAATCGTCCTTCGAGCGCAGGAAGGCCTCTATCTTTTCGTGGAAATGGTGGGTGTTCACCACGAACCCGGTAACGCCCGCCGCCGCCAGCCGCTTGATCACCAGCTCCAGCAGCGTCGCGCCGTTCACCTCCACCAGCGCCTTGGGAAGGTCGTGGGTGAGCGGGCGCAGGCGGGTGCCCAGGCCGGCGGCGAAGACCAGGGCCTTCATTTGGCGGGGCCCGCCAGTTCCCGGTGGGCCAGCTCCACGCGCGCGCCGTATTTGCGCTTGACGCGCTCGGCCAGCGCCTCGGCGCAGTACACCGAGCGGTGCCGCCCGCCGGTGCAGCCGAAGTTCACCATCAGCGAAGTGAAATTGCGCGACAGGTAGTTCTCCACGCTCATGTCGGTTATGGCGAAAACGTTCTCGAGGTATTTCGCCACCTCCGCCTCGGCGCGCAGGAAGTCTATCACGGGTTTATCCCTGCCCGTCAGTTGCGCGTATTGTTCATAGCGGCCGGGGTTGGGCAGCGCGCGGCAGTAGAACACGAAGCCGCCGCCGTGCCCCTTATCGTCCAGCGGCAGGCCGTTCTTGAACGAGAAGCTGGTGATGCGCACGGTCAGCCCCAGCTTCGTTTTGCCGAACTGCCGCAGGTAGGAGGAGGCCGCTATGCGCTTGAAGCACTGCGTCAGCTCGGGCAGCTTCACTTCCAGCTCGGCGTTCCTGAGCAGCCATTCGATGTTGCGCACCGCGTACGGCACGCTGTTGAGAAAATGGGGTTTCCCCTCGTAGAAGCCGCGCAGCCCGTAGGCGCCCATGGCCTGCATGATGCGGATGTAGACGAAGGCGTGATAATGCCGCATGAACTCCGCGGGCTTCTGCCCGGAGGCGGCCAGGTAATGTTCGCGCAGCGTGGAGCGGGTCTCCGGCGACAGGTCGGCCTTGGCGTCGTACAGCAGCGAGGCCAGGTCGTACTGCGCCGCGCCGCGCCGGCCGCCCTGGTAATCTATGAACCACGGCTCGCCGCCGCGCAGCATGATGTTGCGCGACTGGAAATCGCGGTAAAGGAAATAGTCCGCCGGGGCCTCCAGCAGGAAATCCGTGAAGCGGAGGAAATCGTCCTCCAGCTTAGCCTCGTTGAACGGGATCTTGGCCAGCTTCAGGAAATAATATTTAAAATAGTTCAGGTCCCACATTATGGACTGCCGGTCGAAACTCGCGCGCGGGTAGCAGAACGACAGGTCCAGGCCGCGGCTCACCTGCGCCTGGAAACGCGGCAGGACCTCCAGGACTTTTTTATAGGCCGCCAGCACCGGTTCCGGCAGGTCCACCTCGTGGCGCTCGGCGGTGAGGTATTCGAACAGCGTGGTGCTGCCCAGGTCCTCCTCGAGGTAAACGCCCTGGGCGGGGTCGGCGGCGTAAATTTCCGGCACCGGCAGTTTCTGGGCGCGGAAATGCCGCGAGAATTCCAGGAAAGCCCGGTTCTCCAGCTTGTCCGGGCCGAAAGCGCCTATCACGGAGCGGGAGCCGCCCTTGAGCCGGAACAGCCGGCGCGCGGAGCCGTCGGCCTTCAGCGGCTCGCAGGTTTCCGGCGCTGCGCCGAAGGTTTTACCGTAAAGCTCCCGCAGGGCCGTGTCGGACTGCACAGGTTTTTCTTTTTCCGTATTTTTCAGCGGCATAGTTTCCCCTTCGCCGGACTTTTACTTGCGCTAAAATTATACAATTACTCCTCCGGACCGCAAAGGCCGCAGGGGCGGCAGGAGGACACCATGGACCTGATTATCAAGGAAGTAAAGGACGGCATTGGCTCGCTGACGCTCAATAACCCGGCCAGGCGCAACGCGCTGAGCATAGAGCTTTGCGGCGAGATAGTGGCCGCGCTTACCGCTTTCGAGGCCCGGAAGATACCCGTGGTGGTGATCCGGGCCGGCAAGGACGCCAAGGTCTGGTCGGCCGGCCACGACATAACCCAGCTGCCCAAGGTGCACAACGACCCCCTGGCTTACGACAGCCCGATGGAAGTGGCGTTCCGCAGGATACAGGCGTACCCGGGCCCGGTGATAGCCATGATACAGGGCAGCGTGTGGGGCGGCGCCACCGACCTGGCCGTCACCTGCGACCTGGCCGTGGGCGACGAGACGGCCACTTTCGCCATTACCCCGGTGAAAATGGGCCTGCCTTATAACGCCTCGGGCATCATGCATTTCATCAACCGCGTGGGCAGCAACATCGCCAAGGA